>JBIOWA010000034.1:0-2792 GCA_044868045.1 Candidatus Limnocylindrales bacterium | reverse complement strand
ATCGATGGCTTCTGCGACGAACCGGTGGCGGCCGTGCGATCGATCGCGTGCTCGGGCTGGACATCATCCTCGTGACGACGAAGGGCCGGAGGACCGGGGAGCCGCGGACGGTGCCGCTCGGCGCCGTGCGTCACGGAGGCGATTGGCTCGTGATCGGATCGAGTGCCGGCCAAGACCGGATGCCGGCCTGGGCGCTCAACCTGCGGTCGGAGCCGGCCGTGACCGTCGAGTGGCGCGGCGAGACCGGGCACTTTCGGGCACACGAGGCGACGGGCCTCGAGGCCGAGACCCTCTGGCCGGTCGTCCTTCGCGTCTATCCAGGGTACGCCGACTACCAAGCACGCACGGATCGAGCCATCCCGCTCGTCGTGCTCGAGCCAGCATGACCCAGCCGACCATCCAGATCTTCGGTCTCGAGAAGGACCAGTCGACACGTGCTGCCCAGCGATTCTTCAAGGAGCGGCGCGTGCCGATCTCCTTCGTCGATCTGCGCAAGCGCTCGATCGCGCCCGCCGAGCTACGCCGGTTCGTCGAGCGGTTGGGGGCTGCGGCCCTGATCGACGAAACGTCGAGGGCGTACCGTGATGCCGGTCTCGGTTACATGCGGTTGGACGACGATGACCTCGTCCGCCTCCTGGCGGACGCGTCGCTGTTGCGGCTGCCGCTCGTACGCAACGGGAACGATGTGACCGCGGGAAGGGCGGAGGCGACCTGGAATGAGTGGCTCAGGGAGGGCGCTCACGCTTGTCAATGACAGGTGTCCGCAACAAGCGGGCTGATCGAGCGTCCTCATCGCGTACGGTCGGCGGGTCGCCGACCCATGCCCAACGAGGCCAGATGATCATTCGTGAAACGAGGACGGTACTCGGGCTGCTGTTGACGGTCGCCATTGTCGCCGCGTGCGGCGACGCGCCACGGTCGCCATCGACGGCATCGCCCAGCATCCTGCCATCAGCGGCTACCGATGCCGGGGCGAGCCCCTCACTGTCGGCGGCGACCCAAGCACCATCGCCGCCAGCGTCCCCGACACCATCGCCGCGGGAACGGCTCGCCCGCTGGTCGACCAAACCTCACCGAATCTTCAGTCGCGCCTGTACGCCTGTGGCTGCAACCATCGATGGCGCCAGTCGCTTCCACGTCGCCGCGGCTTGCGGCCAACGAATCTGGTACGCGACGTCGCCGAATGGCAGGTCGTGGAAGACGTCCGCGCTAGCTCCGCCAGCGGATCGGATCGATATGGCTCCGCAGCTCGCCGTGGACGGAACGACGTTGTACATCGTTTTTACCCGGTTGGCGCCGATCGAACCCGATACATGCGGCGGCGAAACCCCGGTGAACTCCGTCGGCGTCTACTACAAGAGCCGGGCATTGCCGAACGGCTCGTGGTCGGCTGCCACCAGGATCGGCCACGTCGGTGACCTTCTCCAGTCCTTCCGAGTCGTCAACAGCGTCATCCACGCGACGATCGTCGCTGGTGGCGGTGCCGGACCCGTGTCCTATGAGTCGCAAAAGGGGTCCTCGTTCCGCGAGCTCCGGATCCCAGGCGCCAGCGCGACCGCGCTCCGTATCGGCGACGACGGCCGCCCGCGCATCGCGTACACGACGGGGCACGCCGTCCGCTTCGCCGTGGTGACGGGCGGTGACCTTGCAACCACCACCGTGTTCTCCGCCGATGATGTCCTCGTCGACTCGCCGGTGCTGGTCCTCGGCAGTGGTGATCACGCGTTCGTGTCGTGGGCCGCGACCGAGGTCATTGACGAGAGTGGCGGCTGTTCGGATGAGGGACCAAAGCCCACCTCTCACGAAGGGACATGGTTCGCAACCGACGTCGACGGCAAATGGGCGACCAAGCGCCTCTCGAAGGACGTCGGTTCCGCGTCCCTTGCCCTCGATGTCTCCACGGGGCGCCTCCACGCGACCTACAACGACCAACGTGGCATTCGGTACGTGACGCGAGCGGCGGACGGTTCCTGGTCAGGTTCGAGGCTCGATGTCTCCCGCGACTTCAGCGGCGCCGTGCTTCGACGCGATCCCGCGACCGGCTTGCTGTTGCTCGTTGGACCGATGTGGGGGGAGGACGAGGCGAAGACTGGGATCTACGCCTTGACGGCATCGTGAAGCGTCCCTCTGCTAGGAGCGAGATCGCCGATCCCAGGCCACGATCGCGGCGCCTACCACGACCATGCCGGCGCCGATCAACGCCCAGCGTCGGTCGTCGACCATGAAGCTCGAGCTCCGCAGGTAGCCGAGGCCCTGGCCGATGAAGACCAGGCCGACCAGCAGCACCAGGATCCCGGTCATGAGGCTCGTGCGTCCGCGCGCCATCTGACCTCCTTGTCGTGAATGGTACGAGCGTACGCCGCTGCGCGACGGTGGTGCCGATACGCATCAACTGAATGACGTGAAGCTTGACTTGAACTTTGCCATGAATATAGTTCACATCAGATTTCACTATATTGAACCACGAAGGACCAGTGACGACGGACGGCGAACGACGATGGATCGACTATCTGGCGCCCGAGGATCTCGCGTTCCTCAAGCGCTTCCTGTTGAGCTCGGGAACCCTCAAGCAGCTGGCGACGGAGTACGGTGTCTCGTATCCGACGATCCGGCTGCGACTGGATCGGCTGATCGAGAAGGTCCGCCTGATCGACGAGCACACGGCGGCCGGACCGTTCGAGCTCTTGCTCAGAACGCTGTATGCAGACGGTCGGATCGACGACGAGGCGTTCCGGAACCTCCTGGACGCGCATCGCACCAAGGACGACGAGCCGTGATTCGGCGGCTTGCGT
>JBIOWA010000033.1:0-2778 GCA_044868045.1 Candidatus Limnocylindrales bacterium | reverse complement strand
TCGAACCTACGACCAAGCGGTTAACAGCCGCCCGCTCTACCACTGAGCTACGCCGGAACGACGCCGCGAGCATCGCACCCGCAGGGGCCACCCCGCGGCGGCCGGTCGGAAGGATACCTCAGAGCGTTGAGCGGAGCACCGGCACGACCAGCGCTGCGATCAGGCCGACGAGCCCCAACACGAAGTAGATCTGTCGCCACGTATCGGCGATGGTGACTCGCCAGGCCGCCGATCCGAGATCGCCTCGGACGGCCTCGAGCGGCGCCGTCCAGCCTGGATCGCCGTTCACGAGCCGGATCCGTGCCTCGCCGATCGCCACGGTCACCGCGCCCGACCGGCGCGCCATCGATCCCAGCCGCAGGTCCGCGGCGGCCGCCCGCAACGCGGTCAGGTCGTCCGACCCGTGCTCGAGCCAGTCGATGTACTGGCGCAACGACTCGATCTCGAAGGCAGTCTCGGGGTCGACCCTCGTCGCGTTGCGGACGTCCTCAGCCGCCTCGGCGAGCTCGTCGTTAGCCTCGGCATACCGTCCGAGGAAGGCCAGGACCTCGATCCGCGGCAGGCGCATCGTGGGCGTCGACGGGGTAGCTGCCAGCCACTGCTCCATCGCTGTCACCTTGTTCGGGACGGGACCGCCGGTCCGCTCCTTGAAGCGTTGCACCTCGGCATGGCCCTGCCAGCTGTAGGCCTCGAAGGCTCGACGGATCCCGGGCGGGAGCACCAGGATCGCGACGAGCAGACCGACCAGCGCCGCGAGCGCCGCGATCGCGAGTGGGGCGATCTCCCAGCCGATCGACTCCCCCACCCCGATGGCGACGAGCACGATGACGACGGCGATCGTCACGCCACTGCCGATCAGGACCGATCGATTCAGGGGCCGGCCGAATCCCTGGACGATCGCCACGGATCGAGGCGGTAGCGCTGCGAGCGTTCGGTCTGCCACGGGTCGGTCAGGGCATCTCGATCGGACTGTCGGGACGGTTGCCCCACTCCTCCCAGGAGCCGGCGTAGCTCCGAACGTCGTCGAAGCCGGCCAGCTCGTGAAGCACGAACCAGACGAGCGCCGCGCGGACGCCGCCCTGGCAGTACGTGGCGCGAACCTCGGCGGGATCGGCCCCGCTGGCACGGATCAGCGACAGCATCTGGTCGACTGGGCGAAACGTGCCCTCGTCGGTCAGGAGGTCGACAAAGCAGCGGTGTCGGGCGCCCGGGATGTGGCCGCCACGCTTGGCACGCAGGTCCGCGCCGACCCATTCGGCCGCCGTGCGAACATCGAGGACCCGTGTCGGCGCGTCGTCGCCCTTGCTCGATTCGCGGCTCCAGGCGAGGACCTCGTCGTAGGTCGCCAGGATCGCGTCGTCACGTTCGCCGAGTTTTGCGGGCTCGCGCAGCGCGTCGGCGAGGTCCGCTTCGGGGATCTCGGTCGTGGTTTCGAGTCCTGCTCGCGTCCACGCGTTGATCCCGCCATCGAGGATGTGCATGCGCTCCTTCGGGTAGCGATAGAGTCGAAGGAGCCAGTACCCGCGGATCGCCTGACGGTTCAGCCCGACATCGTCGTAGAAGACGATGCGGTCGCCGTCACCGACCCGCCAGCGTCGAAGGACCGCTGCCGTCTGCTCGGCCGACGGGATGAGCCACTCGCGTTCGGCGTCGCCGGTCTCGGGCGCCTTGCCCTTCAGGGCGATCTCCCGGTGCAGGTCGCTGTAGGTGGCGCCGCGGATATGCCGCTTGTTGTAGACGCGCCGATCTGGGGCGACATGGACGATCCGGAGGTCCGCATCGTCGAGGTGATCGGCCAGCCAGTCGACGCCGATGAGCCGACCGGGGTCGTCGCTCGACTTCGACTTCGACCTCGGCATCGATGTCGACGTCGGCCGACGCGGGGCGGCTTTGGCCGGGCTCACGATGTGCTCTCGCGGGGCGGCTCGACCTGCAGGTCCATGCCGGCCGATGCTAGCAGGCGATACCCTCACAACGTGAGTCCTCCCGCCGGCTCGAGCGCGCCACAGCGGTGGCGGACGGTCGTATTGCTTTACCCGGTGCTGGATGCGCGATTCGGATCCGGGTTGTCGCGGCGTCGGGCGCGTCGGGTGATGGCGCGCGACGAACGCGCGGCGGTGTCGGCGGTGGTCGAGCGACTGCCGGCGACGGTGTTGGAGTGGAGCGACGGACTCGCGAGCCTGTCACCACTCGACGTCATCGAGCCGCGGCGGCCGTTGCTTTCCATGTCGTCGACGGGTGGCGGTCGCTGGTGGATCGGGCCGCGCGAGGTCCGACCCGAACTATCGGAGATCGCCGATTCGGGCGCGGGCTACGACTCCGTGTTCGCGCTGTGGCCGGGCGACCCCGATGTGCTGCAGTGCGGCTGGGGCTGCACCGAGGGACCGTCCGACGCGACATTCGGGGCGGGGTTTTCGTCGATCTCGACCGACCATTGGCGCTCGCTCGCGACCGCCCCCGATCCCGAGCAGGGCTACGTCCACGAGTGGCTCCACCAGGTGGAGGCCGTGTATCGCCGGCTCGGGCTATCCGAGGCGGAGCTGCCTGGACTGCACGATGCCGGGGCGTTCACGTCGCGGCGACCGACCGACGAACCGCCGTTCGGGCGGACCTACGCGGAGTACCACGATGGGTTTGGCGGGCGGGAGGGCGCGCGGACGTGGTCGCCCTGGTACCGCGACTGGATGACCGGCCGGCTCGTGCCGGCCGGCGAGCGGCTGGCTGCTGCGGATCCCCCGATCGGGCTGACCCCGGAACGCTGGGCCATGCGGCAGGTGC
>JBIOWA010000032.1:0-15122 GCA_044868045.1 Candidatus Limnocylindrales bacterium | reverse complement strand
CCGGCTCCACGAGCACGATCTGGCTCGAGCTCGCGGACACCACCAACATCGAGCGGGTTCGGTTCAGGCGACCGCGCGGCGACGACGCCGACCATGACGCGATGGCGGCGGTGATCACGGTGGCCTGCCGCGAGGACGGGGTACCGTGGGCGCCGACCGGTGCACACCGCCGCGAGGAGCTCGAAGGCGCCGAAGGCATCGATCTGGACCGAGACGTGGTGGTCACCGAAGCCGACTTCGTGTCGCTGTTCAGCCGGGCCCGCCTCGACACCGACCTGTGGGTCGTGGCCTGGGACGGGGACGAGGTGGCCGGCGTCCTTCAGAACTGGATCTTGCCGGAGGAGAACAGGACGCTCGGCATCGCCCGGGGCTGGCTCGAGCACATCAGCGTCCGTCGTGGTTGGCGCCGGCGTGGACTCGGCCGGGCGATCACCGCGGAAGGACTCCGTCGATTGCGCGCGGCCGGGATGATCGACGCGGCGCTCGGGGTCGATGCCGACAACCCGACCGGCGCCCTCGGCCTGTACGAAGGCCTCGGGTTCGAAGTCGACCAGCGCTCGACGGCGTACTGGCGCCCGCTTCCCGGTTGATCCCGAGCCCGGCCGAGCTCGTGGCATCATGGAGGGACGCGTTGGAGGATCCGGTCATGCGTTCCTACCTGATCGTGGCCAACCAGACGCTGACGAGCGAGTCGCTCCGCGACGCGATCACCGCTCGACTCGCCGACGGACCGATCCGGACCCACGTCGTCGTACCCCTGAGCCCGGTCGGCGGCCGGCTCACGTGGGACGAGCAGGAGTCCCGGGCGGTCGCCCAGTCCCGACTCGATGAGGTCCTGACCCGGTTGCGGGAGATGGGCGCCGAGGCGGACGGCGAAGTCGGTGATCGCGACCCGGTGATGGCGGTGCGCGACGCGCTGCGCGGTCGGGAGGTCGACGAGGTCATCGTTTCGACGCTGCCCAAGGGCCTGTCGCGCTGGCTCGGGGAGGACGTCCCGAGCCGACTGCGCGATTCGGTACAGGTCCCGGTGACGGTCGTCACCCAACAGGACGACCTGGTCTAGGCCAGCAGTCGTCCCGCGTCGCGGACGAGCTCGAGCCACGGCCGCTCACGGCCGATCATCGTGTCCTCCCCGTGGCCGGGATGGACCCGGACCCCGTCGTCGAGCGTGAGGAGTCGCGCGAGCGAATCGACCATGGCGGCCGGATCGCCGCCGGGCAGGTCGACCCGGCCCCAGCCGCCGGCGAACAAGGTGTCACCGCTGAACAACAGGCCGTCGTCGGCGCCGAGCAGGCAGACCGAACCCTCCGTGTGGCCCGGCGTATGCAGCACCCGCAGCTCGATCTCGCCGAAGCGGATCACGCTCCCCTCGGCGAGGTCGACCGCCGGGACCGACGGCACGATCGGGAACGGCGCCCAGACGGGCGTCGGGTCGGTCAACCGAGTGCGGTCCAGCGGGTGGACTGCGATGTCGGCGCTGGTGTGCTCGGCGACCGCGGCGTTGTCGCCGATGTGATCCCAATGACCGTGCGTCGAGACGATCAGCTTCAGCGTCCACGCCCGCGCGGCCAGCTCGTCGGCGATCCAGGCGAGGCTCGGCGTGGCCGTATCGATCGCGATCGCCTCGCGCGATCGCTCGTCGGCGAGCACGTGTACGTTCGTCGCGAGCGGCCCGACGACGCGATGAATCCGGTCCATGTCCTGAGTGTGGCAGCGGCCGCGGGGAGGCGTACGATGATGGCCGGAGGTCGACGATGACCGCACAGCACTCCATCAAGGTCGTCCCCTGGGACGATCAGGATTTCGTCCATGCGTATGAGCGCGCCGCTGCCGAGCTGGCAGCCATGGGCATGAGCCTCGAGGATCCGGGCGCCCCCGTCGAGATCCAGCGCCGCCTGCGCAACGACGGCTACCCGAATGCGACCTGCTACTGCGAACGGACCGTCGAGCTGGCCCTGGCCCGCCAGTCGCGATGCGTGGTGACGCGGGACGGGCAGACGCTCACCCCACTCCGCCACTAGGGTCCGCCGACCGCAGCGCGCCCTGCATCCCGAGGTCGCGATATCCCTCGCACACGAGCGCTGGCAGGTCCGGGATCGCGGCGAGGTCCTCCGGCTAGCGCGCGATGAAATGGTGGGCGTTCCAGCGACCGCCCAGGTGCGTGTCGATCCGCTCGACCCATGGCGCTTCGACCTTCCTCGTCAGCGCGATATTGAGTCGGACGCGGGTGCGCAGGACCTTCGCGCCGGCGAAGCGGACGCGACCCATGATCACGATCCGGGTCTTCTGCCCGATCACATCGACCGTACCGCATCGTTCGATCAAGGCGACGAACGTCTCGAACGCGGCTCGCGCAGCCGGCGTCGAGCGGGCGAACAGCTCGTCGAGTGGGACCGTCACGCATGAGTGCGCCATGTTGACGCCGACGAACGCGTGGCCGCAGCGCGGACAGCGCCACAAGGGCCGGTCCGCGGGTGAGGTCGTCAGGTTCCGCCTTCGAGCTTTGATTTGATGCAGTCAAATGACTGCCCAATCATCTTGTTGGCGGTGCCCTCGATCAAGCGCGCCCCGACACTCGCGAGCGTGCCCGATATCGCAACGTCGGCTGACCAGTCCATCGTCGTACCGCCATCGTCGCCGTCCGAGAGGCGCATCTGAGCGGTGGCGTCCACGGCACTCCCCGGCGCCTGGCCGTGCGCTTTGATGGTTGCCCCATCGGGAGGCGCGACATCCGTGAACTCCATGTTCACGACGAATCGAGCGTTGATGAACCCGATGCCAACTTTGGCCGTGGCCTTGAAGTGGGTGTCGTCGACTACCTCGATCGACTCGACACCCGGACCACACTGGCCGACCTGGTTCGGGTCCATGACGAATGCCCAGACCCGGTCGCGGGGTGCGGCGGTCTGGACGGTGCCTTCAAAGTGCATCGAGTCCTCCGGTCGCGTCGATCGCGCGTCAGTCCTGCATCGGCGAGTACTCGGTCGCGGCGAGGAACGTGGCCGGCTCCTTGATGAAGCGCGTCCGGCAGCCGATCGAGCAGAACGCATAGACGATACCGTCGTGCTCCGCCAGGTGGCGGGCGTGGGCGGGCTCGACCGTCATCCCACAGACCGGATCGACCAACACGATGTCGTCGACGACCGGCGCGAGCGTGATCGGCTCGGGCAGCTCGCCTGCAACGGTCGCCGGGCCGGGCGATGCCACGAATGGGGCGCGTCCCCTGCGCACTTGGACGAGTTCGGCGAGGATCGACAGCGCGATCTCCTCCGCGGTCTCTGCGCCGATGTCCAGGCCGGCCGGGGCGCGCAGGGCGGCGATGCGCTCCTCGCCGAGCGTGGTCTCCTCGCGGAGCCAGTCGCGCACGACACCGGCCCGTGTCGGTGAGGCCACGAGCCCGACGTAGGCTGCCTCGCGGGTGAGGGCCAAGGCAATGGCTTCCTCGTCCCAGAGCCCCTGGCTGGCGATCACGACGTACGGTGCGATCTCGGGATCGAGACCGCGGATGTCCGCCGAGACGCGGACTCGGGCACCCGGATAGGCGTCGGGGTCGGCGACGGGATCGATCACGGTCACCTGCCAGCCTGCTGTGATCCCGAGAGATGACAGGGCGCTCGCGATCGGGGTCGTGCCGACAACCCAGAGGTGAGTGGCGGGAAGGTGTGGCTCCACGTAGATCTCCAATGTGCCGCCCGAGTGGCAGGTCATGACGAGCTCGATGACCCCATCGGCACGGCGACCCTCCGCGGGACCGTCGCGCGACAGGCGGAGCAGGCGCGGCTGACCGTCGGCGATCGCCCGGAGGGCCTCCCGGACGACGACCGGCTGCGCGCAGCTTCCGCCGACCCAGCCTTCGATCGTCCCATCCGGATGGACTATCCCACGTGCGCCGGGGCGCGCCGACGTCGGCCGCCGGACCGCCACGACGGTCGCGACCGCGAACGGTCGCTCGGCCGCCTCGAGCTCGGACGCGCGGGCGAAGATGGAAGGACGCATCGCGGCCTGGCCGGGCCTAGGCGAGGCCCTGTTCGTGGAGGATCGCCCAGACCTTATGGGGCGTGATGGGAATGTCGATGTTGCGGACACCCAGGTGCCAGAGGGCATCGACGACGGCATTCGCGATCGCGGGCGGCGCCCCGACCGTGGCCGACTCCCCCACGCCCTTGGCGCCGATCGGGTGGTGCGGCGACGGGGTCACCGTCTTCTCAAGCTCCCAGGCAGGCGTCTCGACCGCCGTCGGGAGCAGGTAGTCCATGAACGTGCCGGTCAGGTTGTTGCCCAGCTCGTCGTAGGTGATCTCCTCGTAGAGGGCCGGGGCGAGTCCCATCGTCAATCCGCCGTGGATCTGGCCGTCGACGATCATCGGGTTGATGATGTTGCCGCAGTCATCGACCGCCACGAAGCGGCGGATCTTGACCTGGCCGGTGCCCTTGTCGATGTCGACGACGCAGATGTAACTGCCGAACGGGAAGGTCAGGTTGGGCGGATCGTAGTAGTCGACCGCTTCGAGGCCGGCCTCCATCCCCTGCGGGTGGTTGGTGTAGGCCGCGAGGGAGATCTCCTGGATGGTCTTGAACCGGTCCGGTGAGCCCTTGACGCTGAACTTGCCGGGCTCCCATTCGAGGTCCTCCTCGGACGCTTCGAGCAGATGGGCGGCCAACTTGCGGGCCTTGTCGCGGACCTTCCGCGCGGCCACGGCGGTCGCGGCGCCGGCCACCGGCGTGGATCGCGATGCGTACGTGCCGAGCCCGTACGGCGCGGTGTCAGTGTCGCCGTACTCGATCTTGATGTCGTTCACCGGAAAGCCCAGCTCCTCGGCGATGATCTGAGCGAACGTCGTCTCGTGGCCCTGACCCTGCGTCTGGACGCCGATCCGCGCAAGCACCTTGCCGGTCGGGTGGACGCGGATTTCGCACGAATCGAACATCTTCAGCCCGAGGATGTCGAAGTCGTGCGACGGCCCGGCCCCGACGATCTCGGTGAAGCTGCTGATGCCGATGCCCATCAGCTCCCCGCGCTCGCGCTTCTCGGCCTGTTCCCGGCGGAGCTCGTCGTAGCCGATCAGTTCGAGCGCCTTCTGGAGCGCCCGACCGTAGTCGCCCGAGTCGTATTCCCAGCCGGTCGGTGTCTTGTAGGGGAACTGCTCGGGCTTGATGAAGTTCTCCATCCGCAGCTGCGCGGGGTCCTTGCCGATCTCGTGCGCGAGGACGTCGACCATCCGCTCCACGGCGTGGACTGCCTCGGTGACCCGGAAGGAGCAGCGGTACGCGACGCCACCGGGCGGCTTGTTGGTGTAGACGCCATCGACCTCGACGAAGGCGTTGCCGAAGTCGTACGAGCCCGTGATGACGTTGAAGAGGCCGGCGGGGAACTTCGACGGATCCGCCGCGGCGTCGCTATAGCCATGGTCGGCGACCGTCTTGACCTTCATCGCCTGGATGCGACCACCCTCGCTCGCTCCGAGCTCGATGTCGATGTGGTAGTCGCGGGCGAACGAGTCCGCTTGGAGGTTCTCCGAGCGATCCTCGATCCACTTGACCGGCTTGCCGATGAGGAACGAAGCGGCGACGGCGAGCACATAGCCCGGGTAGACCGGCACCTTGCCGCCGAACCCGCCTCCGATGTCGTGGGTCTTCACCCGGATGTTCTGCTCGGAGATGGGCAACCCGGCCCCGGCGGCGACCAGGGCCACGACCGTCCGGATGGCGTGCGGCGCCTGCGACGTCATGTGGAGGGTCAACTGACTGCGCACCGGATCCCAGTCCGCGACGCAGCCACACGTCTCGATCGAAGCGACGTGGATGCGCGGGATGTAGATGTGCTCCTTGACCCGGACGGGGGAGGCGGCGAGCGCCGCATCGGCCTTGGCGGCATCGCCGGATTCCCAGTGCCAGATCTGGTTGGTCTGCCTCCCTTCCCCGCGGTCGGGGCGCAGCACGGGCGCCTCGGACTCCAGGGCCTTGTACGGATCGGTGACAACCGGCAGGGGGTCATAGTCGACGAGGACTGCCGCAACACCGTCCGCCGCGGCATACCGCGACGTCGCGATGACCGCCGCGACCTCCTGGCTCTGGTACATCACGGTGTCCGTCGGGAGCACCATCTGCTTGTCGCCGGCGATCGTCGGCATCCAGTGCAGACCGTAGCCCTCGAGATCCTTGCCCGTGATCACCGCCAGGACACCGGGGAGCTTGAGCGCCTCGCTGGAATCGATGCCCTTGATCGTCGCGTGCGCGTAGGGGCTGCGGACGATGTCCAGCCAGAGCTGGCCAGGGAGGTTGACGTCGTCGATGTACTCGCCGGCGCCGCGGATGAAGCGCGGATCCTCCTTGCGCTTGACCGAGTGGCCCATGCCCCCGATCTCGGGGCTGGTGCGGGGCTCCGTCATCGTCATGGTTGCTGCTCCCCGCTCAACCGGCCGCGGCCGGTTCGGCCGACACGGCCTGGCCTTCGGTGGCCTCGGCGGCGACGACCGGCGCCGACTCGGCGGCGCTCAGCTGGCCGGCGGCCTGCTGGATCGCCTTCACGATGTTCACGTAGCCGGTGCAGCGGCAGAGGTTGCCGCTGATCCCCTCGCGGATCTCGGCCTCGCTCGGGTCGGCGTTCTCGCCGAGCAGCCACGCGGCCTGCATGATCATCCCCGGCGTGCAGAAGCCGCACTGGAGCCCGTGCTGGTCCCAGAAGGCCTGCTGGAGGGGGTGGAGGTTCGCGCCGTCGGCCATGCCCTCGATTGTCTTGACCTCGCGGCCGTCGGCCTGGACGGCGAGCATCGTGCAGGACTTGGCGCTCATCCCGTCGACATGGATGGTGCACGCTCCGCAATTGCTGGTGTCGCAGCCGACGTGTGTTCCGGTAAGCCCGAATGTGTCACGCAGCAAGTGCACGAGGAGCAAGCGCGGCTCGACATCGGCCTCGCGCGCCTCGCCGTTGACGGTGACCGTGATGTGTTGGGTCGTCATCGTCGTCCCCGTCCCTATGTCTGCGCCATGGCGCGTTCGACCGCGGTCCGTAACGCACGGACGGTCATCTCCGCCACCATGGCGCGCTTGTACTCGACTGGCCCGCGAACGTCGGATGTGGGTTGCGCTTGCGCGGCGGCCGCCTCACCGGCACGTCGCAAGAGGTCGTCGGCCGGCACCTGGCCCTCCAGGATGTCCTCGGCGTCGATCGCAGCGTAGGGCGACGGTGAGACGCCAGTGACGCCGATACCTACGTTGTCGATCCTGCCGGAGACATCGAGCTCGACGGCGACGGCAACCCCGACGGTCGCGAAGTCGCCAACCCTCCGCTCGAGCTTCTTGTATGCACCTCCACCACCCTTTGGGCGGGAACTCATACGGATCTCGGTGAGCACCTCGGTCGGCTCGATCGCGGTTTGGAACGTGTCGATGAAGAAGTCTCGAGCCCGGATGCTGCGTTCTCGGTCGGCATTTCGACAGGTGATGTGTGCGTGACGGGCGAGTAGGACGGCAGGCCAATCGCTGGCCGGGTCGGCGTGTGCCACGGAACCGCCGATCGTGCCCCAGTTCCGCACCTGTGGGTCGCCGATCCCGCCGGCCACCTCGCGCATCATCGGGTAGCGAGCCACGATGATCGGATGCTCGTGGATCTGGCGATGTGTCGCGCGGGCGCCGATCCGGAGTTCGTCGTCGGTCTCGACGATGCCATCGAGGCCCGCGAGGTCGCGCATGTCGACGAGGAGACCTGGCTGCCCCAGTCGGAGCTTGATGAGTGGAATCAGGCTGTAACCACCCGACAGGAGCTTGGCCTCACCCTCGCGGTCGCGGAGGATCGCCAGCGTGTCGTCCAGGTTGGATGGGCGCACGTAGTCGAATTGGCCCGGGATCATCGCGCTGCGTGCCTCCTCCCGCTCGCGCGGGCTGTCGGCCCGTCCGGCCCGGACGGGCCTGAGCGTGAGCGACGTCCGCGGGGACGCTGACGGCGTCCGGTCCTCCTCGACCCCGACGTCCGGATCGCGACGATGTTGCGGTCGAGTATCGACCCCGGTCGTTGGCGAGTCAACGGCCGGTTGCGGGTTGCACGGGTACTGCCTCGTGATAACCCGCATGATGGCGATCGTGGACCCGATCCCGCCCGAGGCGCTGCTTGACGACTTCCCTCCCCCGATGCAGGCCATCGCGCATCGGCTCCGGGCGATCGTCAAGCGCGCCGAGCCAAACGCGATCGAGCGCGTGCGACCCGGGTGGCGCCTGATCGGCTACGACCTGCCGGTCGGCCGCAAGGCCATCTATTTCGCCTACGTCGCCCCGGAGAACGAACACGTCCATCTGGGCTTCGAGCACGGCTGGGCGATGCGCGACCCCCACGGTCGGCTGCTGGGGGCGGGCATCACCAAACAGGTCCGCTGGCTCACGTTCCGCGACGGCGACCGGATCGACGCAGACCGCTGCGCCGAGTTGATCCGAGAGGGAGCTCGGGTGGCGGCAATGACCCGCGGCGAACGGATGCTCCGCTCGATGGAGGTTGATGGCCCCTAGGCTGAACCCCTAGGCCGGCGGATAGGCCCGCTCGTTGCGGGCCGCCTTGTCGGCGATCTGGGCGATGCGCTTCGCGCGCGTCTCGGAACGCCTGGCCTGGACGACCCACTCCAGCATCGCCCGCCTGGCGCTCGCCGAGAACGCGTCCCAGAACGTCCTCGCAGGCGGCGCGGCGGCCAGGGCCGCCGAGAGGTCATCGGGCACGATGAGCTTCTCGACATCGTCGAGCAGCGACCACGTCCCTGTTCGCTTCGCTTCCTCGATCGCGGCGAGCCCCGCGGGGAGCATCAGCCCGGCCGCGGTCAGCCGTGCCACCCGCTCCTTGTTCGAACGCGCCCAGGCACTCCGCGCACGACGTGTCGCGAACCACTGGATCGACCGCTCATGGTCGAGCGTCCTCCCGCTCGAGTCGATCCAGCCGACGCAGAGCGCCTCTTCGACGGCCTCCTCGTACGACACACTCGCCCGACCCGTCGAGCGACGCCACGAGACCAGGTAGACGCCACGCGACGTGGCGTGGTTGTCGATCAGCCACGCTCGCCAGCCGGCTCGGTCGAAGGGGCCGACCATCGGCCGCCCGTCCGGTGCCGTCGCGTCGGTCATCCGGGCTACTCTCGCGGATCCCACGTCACGATCCCGATCGGCAACGGCCGTTGGCCGCGCAAGCCCACCGTGCCGTCGGAGTCGACCACGATCAGCTCGTCGAGCGCCGCCCGGAATCGGCGGTCTGCCGCGCCCCCGGGCTCCACCCAAAGCTGGCGGCGCAGGAATCCCTCGAGCTCGTCGCGTGAGGCGAAGCGCCGCGGCTGGCGCTCGACCATCTCGACGCCCGGTTCGCTCCCCCGGGCGCGCAGCAACTCGATGAATTCGGGTAAGGCCGGCAGCGCCACCCGCGCCTCGCCGTGGACCGGCGGCCAGCACGGATCGGCGATCGACGCCGGCTGCCGCTCCATCAGCACCGCCGCGCACAGGCGTCGAGCGACCGATTCCATGGCGTCGACGAACGGACCGATCGATTCGATGTCGTAGCCGACGTGGGCGATCAGCGCGACATCGGCGCCGAATCGAGCGAGCCCGCCGGTCGGTGGCGGCCAGCGGGTCTCGACGACCTCGACGTCGGTGACGCCGTGCTCGCTCTGCAACTCGATCAGGGCGTCGAGCATGCCCGGCGACGCATCCAGTGCGATGACGCGCCCGCCCGACGGCGCGAGCGCCAGGGCGATCGGCAGCGCGTAGCGGCCGGCGCCCGCGCCGATATCGATCCACGTCTCGCCGGGCTCGACGAGCCGGAGCAGGGCATCGAGAACGGGCTCGTCGGTCCGCCGCGGGTCGGCCCGGAAGAGCCCGGTCACCGGAGCGTAGAAGTCGGTTCCGTCGGGAACCTCGCGGAACCGATCGACCTGCTCGGCGCTGGCCCGGACCCGCGCGGCCCAGGCCGACTCGAGCAGAGCGACATGATCCGCGCGGGTGTCCACGTCGGGGTTACCGCCCTCAACCCGGATCGCGATCTCACGCACCAGCTCGGCGTGGGCGGCGAGGAGCGGTCCGAGGCCGCGATCACCGGTCGCCTCGTCGACGAGACCGAACGCCGCCCGGCCGAGGAGGACCGGATTCCGACCCGCGCGGTCGCCGTAGACCGGGACGACGATCGGCGTTCCCTCGTCGAGCTCGGCATCGAGCAGCGCCCGGATGGCTCGGGCGGGCAGCAGTGGCTGGTCGCCGAGCACGATCATGGCAGCATCGACCGCGTCGTCGAGCGCGGCCACGCCGACCTGGAGCGAGCTCGACAGCCCTCTCGACGGATCTGGATTCCGCACCCGACGCTCCGTCCGCCAGTCGATCTCGCGTTCGATCGTCGTGGCATCCGCGCCCAGCACGACGATCACGTCATCGATGCCGGAGGCCGCGAGGCGGTCGAGGACGTACTGGAGGATCGGCCGTCCCTCGACGGGCGCCAGCAGCTTGCCGCCGCCGAACCGCGACCCGGCTCCGGCTGCCAGGACGACGGCGGCCACGCGGCCCGCGCCGCGCGCGCGGTCGTGCATCACCGTCTAGCGCTCTGCCGCGGCCTGTTCCCCCTCGTCGAACAACCCCGGGGTCGGCTCGGCGCGCCCACCACGTCGACCGCCTGGCTCCTTGGCACCGATGCGGCGCCGGGTCGTCACCTCGACCGTCGAGTCGCCTTCACGCGCCGGATGCTCGACCAGCGCGATCAGGCGGCTGGCCATGAACCGGCCCGTCCTGACCGGCGTTCCGCCGCGCGTCACCTCGGTCACCTCGACGACGCCTCGGGCGGTCGTCACCTCGATGCGGCGGCCGTTCCGGCTCGCCACGATCTCGAAGGTCTGCACCGCCCCGCCGGTGTCGACCACGACCTCGACCCGGTCGCCCCGCATCGCGTGTCCCTCAACCTGCCGTGACCGGGGTGCCTTCGATGGCGACCCGGGTGATGCCACGGTCCGCTGCGGCGCGGTCGCGCATCGGCACGCCCGACCCGCCGTAGCGTTCGGCGACGATCTCGGCCAGGATCGCGAGTGCGGTCTCGGCAGGCTGGCGACCGCCGAGGTCAAGCCCGATCGGGCCGCGCAGGTCGGAGAGCCGCTCGGCCGAGACGCCGGCTTCGAGCAGCCGGCGACGTCGCTCGGCCTGGGTCTTGCGCGATCCGACCGCACCGACATAGCGACAGTCTCGGCGGAGGGCCTCGATGATCGCCGGCTCGTCGAACTTGACGTCGTGCGTCAGGACCGCGACCGCGTCGTTCCGCCCGAGGCCGATATCATCGGCGATCTCGTCGGGCCAGCCGACGATGAGTCGATCGACGTCCGGGAACCGCTCGGGTGTCGCGAATGCCGGCCGGCCGTCGATGACGACCACCTCGAAGCCGAGCTCCTTCGCGAGACGGACGAGCGATCGGGCGACCTCGACGGCGCCGATCACGACCAGGCGAGGCCGAACGGGGAAGACTTCGACGAACAGCGAGCGGCCGCCGAGCTCCACGGTCCGCGACTGGCCTCGGCGCAGCGCTTCGAGCGCCGCCTCGATCAGCGCCCCGTCGAGCGCGCGATCACCGAGCGTGCCGTCCAGGCGGCCGTCCTCGGTGACGATCAGCTTCGCGTCGGGCGGTGCGCCGTCGCCGGGTTCGTGGGGGCCGCCCTCGGCCGGCGGAGAATCCATGGGCAGCGGCGTGACGACGGCCGCGCCATGCCCGCCCGGACCGAGCGATTCGGTGGCGGCGCGCACGGCTTCCGACGGCACGCCCGGCTCGACCAATACGTCGATCGTGCCGCCGCACGCGAGGCCGACGTCCCATGCCTGCTCGTCGCTGATCCCGTAGCGGATCACCCGGGCATTCCCGGTCGTCCAGGCGTGCTCGATCTGTTCGGCGGCGGCGCCTTCGACGCAGCCACCGCTGACCGATCCGGCGATCCGGCCGTCGGGGGTGTGCAGCAGGACGGCCCCTTCGGGTCGCGGAGCAGAACCGAAGGTGCGGACGACGACCGCCCGGCCGGCGTCGATCCCTTCCCCCTGCCAGGTGGATAGCGTGTCGAGCAGTTCCTTCATCGGATGGGCCTCGCGGTGCTGGGGTCGGCGGAGGGGCCGTCCACCTGGGGTGGCGGCGCGACGCCCGTCAGGTCGGTCACGCCGGGGAGTGCCGCGTGGGCCGCGGCTTCGGCGCCCTGGCGAGTGTCCGCGGATCGCACGCCGCCGAGGATCGCGCCGAGTCGCTCGAGCGACGCGACGGTCCCCGCCGGCAGGAAGTCGTCGATGTACGGGTAGGCTGCGCGCATGCCCCCGGCCAGCGGCTGGTAGCCGGGCGTGCCGGCAAGTGGGTTGAGCCACACAAGTCGATGGCAGTTGCGTCGCAACCGCGCGGTCTCGGAGGCGACCAGCGAGGGGTCGCCCCGATCCCAGCCGTCCGATACCACGATGACGACGCCGCTCGACCGTAGCGATCGGCGCGCCCAGCGCTGGTTGAACGTCCGGAAGCTCTCACCGATGCGCGTGCCGCCCGCCCAATCGTTGACGGTCTCGCTGACTCGGGCGAGGGCCCGATCGCGGTCGCGGTCACGCAGGACGCGGGTGACCCTCGTGAGCCTCGTGCCGAACACGAAGGACTCGGCGCGGACCTCGCTGGCGGCCGACAGCGCTTGGATGAACCGGAGCAGCAGCCGCGAGTGCCGCTCCATCGAGCCGCTGATGTCGCACAGGACGACCAGCGAGCGTGGTTCCTTGATCGGTCGTCGCCAGACCCATGACACGAGCTGCCCGCCCGTGCCGAGGTTGCGTCGGAACATCGCTCGCGGGGCGAGTCGTCGCCCGTGGGAGTGGAGCTCGTAGCGGCGCGTTCGGCGCTGTTCCAGTCGCGGGATGAGCGCATCCACCAGGCGCTCCGCATCGCGCAGCTCGGCCGGCGTCATGCGGTCGAATTCGCGGTGCCGCAGCATCTCGCCGCGCGAGTAGGCGTCCGGCGCGACCACGACGCCCTCGATGTCTTCGCCGGTCTCGTCGTCCTCGTCGCCGGCGACAGGGATGGGCACGCCCCACTCGTCGGGGCGGGTCGAGGTTCGATCCTCGCCGGGCATCGGCTCCGCCTGTCCGGTGCTCTCCTCGCCGTCGGCCTCGGTGCCGTCCGGCCGCTGGATCGGCGGCGCCTGGAAGTCGCCGGCGCGGCGGCCCCGGGCACGCCACCATCGGTCGAAGACGATGTCATACGTCTCGCGGTCGTCCCGCCGACGCACGAAGACCGTCTCGCCTGCGGCTCGGACTTGTTCGCGCGACCCCATGTCGACCAGCGGCAGTGCCCGCGCGTAGTCGACGGCGGCACCGAGATCGATGTGCAGTCCGGCGGCCCGCAACGCCCGGCCGAATCCGACCGCCTCGTGCAACAGGCGCCGCCCATCGACCTCGGGACCCCACGGGGCCTTGACGATGGCGGGATCGTCAGCCTGCATGCGGTGACTCTGCCACGACAGGGCCGCGACTGCCCAGCGGGCCGGGAGCCGGTCCGTGCACCACGCGATACCCCGTGGTGTTCGAGAGGACGTCGACGGACCCGTCGACCAGGTGGATCGCCAAGGAGCCGGTCCCGAGCCGCAGGTTCCGGATCGAGATCTCCGGCATCCACGGTGGCAATGCCGGGTTGACGTACAACTTCGAACCGTCGGCGTCCACCGTCGCGTGGAGGCCACAGAGGATCGCGACGAAGCGGAACACGGAGCCTGCCGCCCAGGCCTGCGGGACATTCGCCCCAAGGTAGGGCACCGGGAAGCTGGCCGACACGCGCGGCAACCCGGAGAACAGCTCAGGCAGGCGCAGACCGACCAGCCGCTCGGCCGCATCGAAGATCCCCTTGGCCACCTGGGCCGCCTCGTCGGCGAACCCGTAGCGGCGGAAGCCGCCCGCAATCGTGGCGTTGTCGTGCGGCCAGACCGATCCCGTCTGGTACGAGAACGGGTTGTAGGCGGGGTGGGCGGACGACAACGTCCGGACACCCCAGCCCGACCACATGTCGTCGGCCATCAGCCGGCGGACGACGCGTTCGGCCCGCTCGGGCGGGACGATCGCCGACTGGAGGAGGTGGCCGGCGTTCGACGCGACGCTCCGGATCGGCTCCTTGCTCCCGTTGAGGCCCAGATAGTAGGTGCCCTCCTCCTCCCACCAGAACGTCTCGTTGAACCGCTCGTACAGCTTGGTGGCTGCGCGACGAAGCCGCCGTGCGTCCTTCGGGCGCCCGAGCACGTCGTAGACGTCGGCCATGCGGGTCTTCGCGTCGAAGACGTAGCCCTGGAGCTCGCAGGTCGCGATGGGTAGCGGCGCCAGCTCGCCGTTCGCTTCCGGGATCGCATCGCCGGCATCCTTCCAGCCCTGGTTGCGAAAGCCGTGCGACGAGCGGGTGGCGTACTCCTGGAACCCATCCCCGTCGCGGTCCCCGTAGCGATCGATCCAGGTGAGAGCCGCCTCAGCGTTCGCAAGATAGCGCTGCAGCAGCGCCGGATCGCCGAGCCAGTGGTACAGGTACGACAGCACGATCACGAACAGGCTCGTCGCGTCGTGCGTCCCGTAGTAAGGCTGATAGGGCAGGATGCCGAGGTGGGCAAGCTCGCCGTGGCGAATCTCGTGCGGGATCTTGCCAGGTTCCATGTCCCGTTCCGGGTCGTTCGCCGTCGCCTGGAGCTGGGAAAGGCGGCGCAACGCTCCGGACGCGAATTCCGGGAAACCCGAGATCCCCTGCATCGAGACGATCAGCGAATCGCGGCCGAACAGCGTGACGAACCACGGCACGCCGGCGGCCGGGATGAAGACCCCGCGCTCGAACGTCGGGTCCTCCAGGCGCAGGGCCTCGAGATCACGCACCGCCTGGTCCCAGGCGCGATCGACGGTGTGGTTCGGGGTATGAACGCTCACGTTGGGAAGTCGCGCGGCCCCGGTGGAGCGCAGTGGCGCATCGACCGCGTTGCACGGCAATGTCGAGAAGCGCCGGTGCGAACGAGTCGCCGGCAGCCATTTGAGACACGTATGCCAGACACCCTTGGGCGGGATCGTGGCGACGAACACCAGGCGGCCGTTGCCGAATTGCGGCGGGGACGTCGACTTCTCGACGGCGATGATCAGGTCGCGCCGGAA
>JBIOWA010000031.1:0-12200 GCA_044868045.1 Candidatus Limnocylindrales bacterium | reverse complement strand
CCGCCACGAAGGCGTCGCCGTCGCCGACCTTGGCCACGACGGTGCCGCCGGATTCCTCGATCAGGCGGGCCATGCCCTCCCGGATGAGCGCGGAGTCATCGGCGATGACGACGCGCAGGTCGGCCTCCGGGGCACCTCTCGCGTTCTCGCTCATCGCCATGGGGATCGTGGGTCGAGCCGCCAGACGCGCTCCCCGTCATCGACCTGGTTCGTTACCCCGAGGCCGACACGCTCGGCGACGATCTCCGATGGTCGGTGGCCGGGGGCGATGTGCGCCTGGATCGTCGTTACACCGTCTGCCGCCAGCCGGTCGACGACCGCGCTCACCGCTTCCGTCGCGTAGCCACGACCCTGCCAAGCGACGCCGACGAGCCAGGCCAGCTCAGCCACGCGGTCGACGGCCGTCACCTGGACGAAGCCGATCGCCGCGCCATCGTCCCGTCGCCGGAGGATCCAGTTGTGCCACGTCTCGGTGCCGTCCTTCGATCGTCCGACCGCCTGCCTGGTGTAGCGCCCGCGGAGCTCGTCCAGGTTGGGAGGGTGGCCGCCGATTACCGTGTAGAGCGCCTCGTCGGCGAGGACGACGACCATTTCGTCGGCGTCGTCCGGCCTCAGCGGTCGAAGTTCGAGGCGGTCGGTCACGATCATCCCGCCGTCAAGTCCTGACCCCGAAGATCGCCGGGATCTCGGGCCAGGTCGCGATCAGTGGCTCCGGGCCACCGACGGCGGGCAGGCTGGCAGCCGGGCTCGGACGGAGCCACGCGACGCGGAACCCGAAGGCGCCGGCGCCCGCGGCATCCCATCCGTTGGCGGTGACAAACCCGATGCGGTTCGGCGGCAGATCCGTTGCGCGGACGGCGAGGCGGTAGACGCTGGGGTGTGGCTTGAATCGCCGCGCTGCGTCGACCGAGAGCCGATGGTCGATGTGGAGGTCGAGGCGGTCGGCGACACGGTCGAGGGTACGTGTCGAGGCGTAGGTGAGGATGCCGGTCGCTGGGCCGGCGGCTCCGAGACTGCTGACGGCCTCGGTGGCGTCCGGGACGAGCGGCAGATGCTCGAAGGCCCAGTTCGACCTCGTCGAGCAACTCCCGGTAGGTCAGCGACCGGCGACCGCCGCGTTCGTCCAGCGCGATCAGCGCTGTGGCATCGCCGCGCCCGGCCTCGACGTGTCGATCCAGCGCGTTGGTCGAAAGGTTGGTCCGTCCGCCCGGGAACCACGCGAAGGTCGGTGGCTCGCGGAGCTCGAGCGCACGATCCGGCGGGGTCGTCCAGTCGAGCCGGCGGGCCGCGTCCAGCCAGAACGTCTCTCGGTCGTCTAGCGAGCGGCGATACAGTTCGTCGTAGCGCTGCCGGGCCGCGTCGTCCGCGCGTTCCGTCATGGGATGGGCAGTATCGACCTGCCGCCGGGTGAGCGTCCAGCCCGATGGCGCAGGCGATACCTACTCCGGATCGGTCTCTTGGTGCTCCTGAAACGCGGCCATGTACTCGTCGCGCAAGCGCTCGAACTCGGCGAACAGTCGCGTGGATTCGGGCGAGCCAGGTTCCAGGTCATCGAGCTGTCGTTCGATCGCCCGCCAGCGCTCCAGGATCGAGGCGGTCGATGGCGCGTTCTCCGACTCCGAGATCGGTTCGATGTCCGTTCTGCCGTCCGTTGCGGTGCGGGCCCAGCTCTCCTCGTACTCCGTGAACTCGGCGAGCGCCTGCGCCGCGACGCGGACGGAGCGCGACACTTCGTCGAACCGAGGCTCTCCCGGAGGGATGCCGCGCTTGTGTCGCTCGAGCTGACCGACCTCCGTCAGCAAGAGGAGGATCGCATCAGACGCTGCCCGGAGATGCTCTTCGATCTTGGTGGCGTCGCTGCTCATCCGCGTCCCTTTGGCCACTCCCCCGGATTCGCCACACACCTTACAACTGGGACTTGACATGCATCCGGCACGATGTGGCCATGGCCACCACGCTGCCGTCCGGGCCCACGCCGGAAGCCATCACCAAGTACATCCTCGAGACGTACCCGGAGACCGATGTAGTCGAGGCGATGAACGCCTGGTTCTTCTCGCTCGACCCTGAGAAGCACTGGCCCAACTTTGCGACGCTCGTGACGACCGATGAGCACGACGATGCGTCGGACCTGAATAGGCCTGGCGTGTTCCGCCTGAACATCGGGGTCGACCGGCCGACGTTCGAGCGCATCGCCAACGCCGATCCCCAGCCCGACCACACGGCGTTCGACCGGCTGCTCCCCCACCCCGTCTACGCCAAACAACTCTGGATCTCGATCCTCAACCCGAGTGACGAGACGTTCGCCGAGACCGTGGTCCCGTTGCTTGTCCTCGCCCACGATCGGCTGGCGGCCGCGCGCACCAGGCATCGTCGCTAAAACTGAAGGCTCGGAGCGGCTATGTACATGCCGATCATCTATCGTCTGTCGGAAGAGGAGGCATCCGGATGAGCGATCTCATCGTCGTCGCATTCGACCAATTCGACGACGCCCGCGCAGCCATGCGGCGCCTGCGCGACCTCGAGCGGGAGGGCCAGGTCCAGTTCGAAGACACCGCGCTCGTGGAACGGACGAGCGAGGGTGAGGTCCACATCAAGAACGAGCTGACCGGAGCAACCGAGACCGGTGCCGCCATCGGGGCAGTCGTGGGTGGGGTGGTGATGTTCTTCTTCCCAGTCGTCGGGCTCGCGATCGGCGCGGCGGCAGGTGCGGCAGTCGGAGCGATGTTCAAGACCGGCGTCGAGTCCTCGTTCGTCGATGAGGTGAAGCAGCAGCTCAGCCCGGGGCGGTCGGCGCTGTTCCTGGTCGTCCGCCAGGGGTCGACCGACGCCATCGTCGGCGCGCTCGAGCCGTTCAAGGGTCAGGTGATCCAGACGACGCTGCAACCGGACGCCGAGGATGAGATGCGGCGGGTGCTCGCCGACTGAGGCGTCCGCTCGCGGGTGGGCGATCATGCCTCGCTCGCGTGCACGTGTGGAACACGGGTAGGGCTTGACAGGAAACCATGTGGTTTCCTATTGTCTTTGCGTGGAGAAAGTGTTCCGGGCTCTTGCCGATCCCACTCGACGAGCCCTGCTCGACGAACTCTTCGTGCGCGATGGCCAGACCCTCGCAGCGCTGACCGCGCGGCACGACATGACGCGGATCGCGGTCGCAAAGCACCTGCGTCTGCTGGAGGTCGCCGGCCTGGTGGTCAGCAAGCGTCGGGGCCGGGAGAAGTTGCACTACCTCAACCCTGTCCCGATCCGGCTGGTCCATGACCGCTGGGTCAGCAAGTACACGGAACCGTGGGCGGCCGGCCTGACCGGCCTGAAAAGCGAACTGGAGACGCCGATGGAGAAGGTCTTCGAGATCTACATCCGCACAACCCCCGAACGGCTGTGGGAGGCGATCACCGATCCGACGATCCGCGCCAAGTACCACTTCGGCTCCACCGTCGAGTCCGACTGGTTGCCGGGTTCGCCCTACACGCTGAACCATCCCGGCGCTGACGGCCCGCTCGTCGAGGGCGAGAACCTCGTCGTCGAACCTCCGCGCCGGCTCGTGCAGACATTCCACGCCCTGTGGGGCGAGGACGCCGCTCGGGAAGCCACATCACGCGTCACCTGGGAGATCGAACCCGTCGGCGACTCGTGCCGGCTCCTCGTGACCCACGACGAGCTCAGCGACAACGCCCCGGAGGAGGTCTACGGAGGCTGGCCGATGATCCTGTCCGGCCTGAAGACCTGGCTCGAAACGGGCCAGACCCTCACCACACCAGGCTCGCTGATGTACGGCGAGGCTGGATCCGCAAAGGAGGCCATCGAATGAGCACGACCACCATCGCCGACGTCCGCACGATCGGCATCATTGTCGCCGACCAGGACGACGCCCTGGCGTTCTACACCGATACCCTCGGCTTCGAGATGCGGCTCGACGCCCCGATCAGCGAGACCGTGCGCTGGATCGAGGTCGCACCGCCAGGAGCGGCCACATCGATCGTGCTGAATGCCAGCGAGGGCGCGACGGGGGTCGGGGTCGATACCGGGATCCGCTTCACGGTCCCCGACGCCGAAGCGGAGCACGCCGCGATGCGTAAGCGCGGCATGAATGTCGGGGAGCTCCTGCGTTGGGAGGGTGTGCCTCCGATGTACTCGTTCGACGATCCTGACGGCAACCGCTTCTACATCGTGGAGGAGACTGGGTGACGTGAATCCGCTCCTCGAGACGTGGACGTGGGAGCGGCGGCCGATGGCGTCGCAATGAGGGCGCAAGGTAGCCGTGGGGGCGATGATTGGAACGGGACGTCAGGGCGGGCAGGCTCGACCCAGCACGACTCCCCTACCCGGAGGTTCCCCAGATGGCCACGACCCGCACTACCCGGCCGCGCGCCTCGAGCCAAAACGGCAACGGCCGCACGTCGCCCGAACCGCGCCTCAACGAGAAGGCACCCGAGCTCCAGCGATTCGGGACGCTGCGGACGCTGCCGATCGCCCTTGACGACAAGACCCGAGCGAAGAGCTGCCAGCTCCTCAACGGGATCCTGGCGGACTCGATGGTGCTCTACGCGCTCTACAAGAAGAACCACTGGCTCGTCGCGGGCCCGACCTTCTATCAGCTGCACCTGCTGTTCGACAAGCATGCCGAAGAGCAGGGCGAGCTCGTCGACCTCCTCGCGGAGCGGGTCCAGAGCCTGGGCGGCATCGCCGTCGGTGACCCGCGCCACGCGGCCGAGCTGACGACGATCCCGCGACCGCCCGACGGCGCCGAGGAAGTCGCGGTCATGATCGATCGCACCCTCCGCGCGCACGAGATCGTCATCGAGAAGATCCGAGCTGCCATCACCGCGACCGAGGAATCGGAGGACTGGGGCTCGAACGACCTGCTCATGGGCGACGTCCTCCGTCGCCATGAGCTCCAGGTCTGGTTCCTCGCGGAGCACGTCGTGCAGGTGCCGCTGGTCGGGGACTGAAGCCCTACCGAGAATCCCGTCTGCGTCCGAGGCGTAATCGGCTGGCGGCGAAGATCGAGAACGCGGCTCCGGCAAGTAAGCCAGCAACGATCAGTGGCCAGGATGCGCCGCTGTCGGACGTTGGCGACGCGTCCAAGCTCCTCGGTGGATCCGTTGCGACGCTCGCCACGGCATACGGGTTCGTGGATGCTCCGGGATCCGACGATCCCGATGAAACCGCCGCCTCGGTCGTCGCTGACGCGGCGGCCGCGATCGACGGTGACGGCGCGGGCGCCAGCGTTGGGGTGGCAGTGGGCTTGGCCGTTGGCTTGGCGGTGGGTCGCGGGGTCGGGCGGGGAGTCGGCCGAGGGGTCGGCCGAGGCGTGGATGCTGGCTTCGGTTTGGTCCCGGTCACGGTGAATGTCACGCATCGGGTCGGGAGCGTCACACCCGCGGGCAAGAAAACGTACGTGGCCTCAGCACAAACGCGATGTTTCCCGACGGAGCCGTGCGGCGGATACGGCACCACAAGTCCCTTCGATGTGTCACGGCAGCCGGTTCCGCCAAGCAGGGAGAAGCCTCCGCCGGCTGAAAGCCCGTCCCATTCCAACGATGCCCTGATGTCGCAACCGGCACCTTCGTCGGGTACATACCAGTACGTCGCTGAGTAGACGGTGCCCTTTGGACCTGACGTCTTCGAAAGCTTCAACGTCGGACCCGATGCGCCCGCGGTGGGCGCCGGTGCGATTCCGCCGAGCATCAACGACGACGCGACCACCAGCAGCGCGACGACTCCATTGCGACGTTGATATCGGGCGTTGCTTATCGATCGCACGGGATGTCGCAGTAATGGACGGAGATCAGCGTTGCGTCGAATGGGTCGATGAACGCGATCGCCCAATGTCGCGGGACGCCTGCTTCGCGGAAGAGGTCGAGTTCCCACGCCGGGCCGGCCGGCAGGATCCCTTCCGCCCTCGACTGGCTGGTCAGGAACAGGTTCGCGTTGCTCCACGTTTGCGTTGGTAGGTCCGCCAGCCAGGTCGCGAACTTCTCGTCGGCAAGGGCGGCATCTATCGCTTCACCGGCGGTCGCTAGGGGTCTCCCCTCCCCGACCACCTCGAGCCGTCCCTTGACTGCTAGCTCCTTGAAGATCGGGATCCACGACGCACGAACGCCCGTGTAGTCGGGCGGGTAGGACGGTGGGCCGTAAGGGTCACCCCAAAGCCGCCGTTAAGCCGCGACTCGATCGGTGCGGCGGAGGTACTCGCCCGTGAGTGATCCCGGCGCGTCGAGCAGCTCCCTCGGGCTGCCGGTGAAGACGATCTGCCCTCCCCTGCTGCCGGCCTCCGGCCCAAGGTCGATCACCCAGTCGGCGTTGCGGATCACGTCGAGGTTGTGCTCGATGACGATGACGGTGTTCCCGGCGTCGACGAGTCGGTCGAGCATCGCCAGCAGGTGACTCGTGTCCGACATGTGGAGGCCTGTCGTCGGGTCGTCGAGCACGTAGATGTTGCCCTTCTTGTGGAGCTCGCTCGCCATCTTGATTCGCTGGCACTCCCCGCCTGACAACGTGCTCAGCGGCTGGCCGAGGGTCAGGTAGTCGAGACCGACGTCGCTCATCGCCTTGAGCTTGCGCACGATCTCGGCCTGGGTGAACGACTCCAGGGCATGGGCGACGGTCAGCCCGAGGACGTCGCTGATGTTGCGACCGTCGAGCGTGTACTCGAGCACCTCGTCCTTGAATCGCCGACCCTGGCAGACCTCGCACGGGAGCTTGACCGCGTCGAGGAAGGAGAGCTCGGTGTAGATGACGCCGGAGCCCTTGCAGTTCTCGCAGGCGCCCTTCGAGTTGAAGCTGAACAGGCCCGCATCGACCTTGTTGGCGGTCGCGAACGCCTTGCGGATGTCATCCATGACCCCGGTGTATGTGGCCGGGTTGGAGCGTGTCGACGTGCCGACGCCCGACTGGTCGATGACGATCGCGTCGGGGTGCTCAGGCAGGAACACGCCATCGATGAGCGAGCTCTTGCCGGAACCGGCAACCCCGGTGATCACGGTCAGGACGGCCGTGGGGATGTCGATGTCGACGCCCTTGAGGTTGTTGACGCGCGCGTCCCGGATCTTGAGCCAGTCGCGTGGCGTGCGGACGACCTCCTTGATCGGCAGCGAGCGATCGAGGTACCGCCCGGTGAGCGTGTCGGCGTGCTTGAGGTCGGCGAACGCGCCCTCGAACACGACCCGGCCGCCGGCATCGCCGGCGCCTGGACCCATGTCGATGAGGTGGTCGGCGACCTGCATGACGTCGGGGTCGTGCTCGACGACGATGACCGTGTTGCCCTTGTCCCGGAGCTTCTGCAGCAGCTCCGTAAGGCGATGCACGTCGCGCGCGTGAAGGCCGATGCTCGGTTCGTCGAGGATGTACATCGAGTCGATGAGGCTGCTGCCGAGGTGCTTGACCATCTTGATGCGCTGGGACTCGCCGCCCGACAGCGTGTCGGTCTCGCGGTCGAGGCTCAGGTAGTCGAGACCGATATCGGCCATCGCCTGGAGCCGTTCGACCAGCGTCGCGACGATCGGCTCGGCGACCGGATCGGTCATGAGTCGCAGGATCGCGATCAGGTCGCCGACCTCCATGGAGGCGAGCTCGGCGATGTTGTGACCATCGATCTTGGCGCCGAGGGCTGCCTGGTTCAGGCGAGCACCATTGCACAGCGGGCATGGCCGCTCACGCAAATACGGCTCGATCTTCTTCTGCGTTCGCTCGGAGAGCGTCTTGACGTCGCGTCGGACGTAGTACGCCTCGATCTTCTCGATCACACCGAGGTAGGTCGCGTTCATCGACTTGTCGCCGATCCGCAGCTTGTACTTGCGGTCCTTGCCACGGAGGAGGAGATCCATCTCCTCCGGCGTGTAGTCGCGCAGCTTCTTGTCGTTGTCGAAGAAGCCGGATGCCGCGTAAGCGCCGGTCTCCCAGCCGCTCCAGAACGGCACTTGAATGGCGGCTTCGTTGAGCGACTTGTCGAGGTCGACGAAGTCGTCCGCGGCCACACCGATCTTCCTGCCGATGCCGTTGCACTCAGGGCACATGCCCTGTGGGTCGTTGAACGAGAACGCGTTCGAGTACCCGACATGCGGTTTGCCGACCCTGGAAAACAGGAGTCGAAGGGCGGTGAAGATGTCGGTGATGGTGCCGACGGTCGAATGCGAGCCGCCGCCGAGCCGCTTCTGATCGACGATCACGGCCATGCTCAGGTTCTCGATCGCGTCGGCCTCGGGCGGCGGATAGCGCGGCAGGAAGCTGCGGATGAAGAACGTGAAGTTCTCGTAGAGCTGGCGCTGGGCCTCGGTGGCGATCGTGTCGAACACGACCGACGACTTTCCGGAGCCCGACACGCCCGTGAAGATCGTGATCTGCCGCTTCGGGATCCGGAGGGCGATGTCCTTCAGGTTGTTCTCGCGGGCCCCGCGAAGCTCGATGAATTCAGGCATCGGGCAAGGCTACCGAACCAGGGCGGAGGTCGCATCGACGTTCGAGGCGCCCGGCTGCTTGGCCGGGCGCCAGTGATTTGCGAGCGTCAGCTGGGTTCGCCCCACCGCGTGGGACCGCCGGGCGTGTTCTGGTTGCCGAGCCATGCGAAGTCCTCGAGGGCGGCCTGGGTGAACCGGACTGCGCGATGACCCGGCCGTTGCCGCGTCACAGATCGGCGTGCGGCTCGTCCGCATGAACGTGGGATCCTCGCGCTCGATGCGCCTGCTCGCCGTGCTGCTCGCCGCTGGGATCTCCGGCGGCTGCATCGCCGCACCGACCCCGTCGTCGGGGCCGGAGTCCCCGTTCCCCTCCCCTGCCTCAGCTTCGCCTTCGGCTTCACCGCCGGCGCCGTCGGCATCAGCCCCTGCGCCGTCGGCGTCAGGCCCTGCGCCGTCCGCATCGCCGATCGCCTCGTGCGCGAGCCAGACCCTCGCCGACATGACCGAGTCGCAGCGGATCGGTCAGCTCTTCAACGTCGGCCTCGACAACGACCGACTCGACACCGCATCTCGCAAGGCGATCGTCGCCGACCACTTCGGATCGGTCTGGTATCGGACCAAGACGACGATCGGCGTCGCCGGGGTTCGCAAGGTCGCCGACGCGGTCCAGGCGCTCGCCACTGACGCGACGGACGGCGTCGAGTTCTTAGTCGCCGCCAACCAGGAGGGCGGGTTGATCCAGGCGCTCGCGGGACCGGGCTTCAGCACGATCCCGTCCGCAGTCGACCAGGGCAAGCTCGATCCGAGCGTCCTCGAGGGACACGCAGCTCGCTGGGGCCAGCAGCTTCTCGACGCTGGCGTGAACTTGGACTTCGCGCCCGTGGCCGACGTGGTGCCAAAGGGGACCGAGGCGCAGAACGCGCCGATCGGCCAGCTCAAGCGCGAGTACGGCAGCGACCCGGTGGCCGTCGGAAAGCACGTGGTCGCATTCATCCGCGGAATGAGCAAGGCCGGGGTGGCGACGACCGCCAAGCATTTCCCGGGGCTCGGCCGGGTGGAGGGCAACACCGACTTCACGAGCGCCGTCGTGGATACCGTTACGACAGCGCATGACCCGTACCTCGAGCCGTTCGCTCGCGCCGTCTCCGCTGGTGTGCCGTTCGTGATGATCTCGCTCGCGACCTACGATCGGATCGACCCCAATCATCTGGCCGCGTTCTCGACGAAGGTGATCGACGGAGTCCTCCGCCGCGACATCGGGTTCGGCGGTGTGGTGATGTCCGACAGCCTGACGGCCGACGCGGTCTCGGACATCGCTCCCGGTCAGCGGGCGATCGACTTCATCGACGCCGGCGGCGACATGATCGTCCTCGGCCCGATCGCGGTGGCGGTGCCCATGGCCGACGCGCTGGCCGAGCGGGCGGCGAGCAATTCTGCGTTCCGCGCGCGGATCGATGAGTCGGCCTTGAGGATCCTTGAGGCCAAGGACACCGCCGGCTTGCTCCCCTGCTCGGGCTGAGAGCGAGCTCCGTCGACGGGACCTAGGATCCGCGCCGCCGCGAACCGACGAGTTGGCGTGCGTGCCAATCGCTGAGGGCACAAAACTCGCTCCTGATGTTGAGCCGCCAGTAGCTCTCCTCCGGGACGAAGGTATTGATATCGGTCGGCGCCTTTCGGCTGAATGGCACGCCGACATAACCCTCGTACAGCTGCTCGCACCGCGTTCGGAGTTGCTTGTGCAATACGTCGATACCCGGGTAGGTCGCGCCCGGCGGCGACGGCTCGGTGAGGACGGCAAACACCTCGTAGTCGTGCGGGAGTTGACACGGGATCGCTGCGATCTGCTCGATAGACACCTGTCGATTGGTGCTGAAGCAATCGCCGACCGCCATTTGCAGACTTGCCTTCTGGCCGATCGCGAACAGGATGGTCACGATCGAGAGGCCCCCGATCGCAACCGCCAGAACCAGCAGGTGAACCGAGTAGTGGCCTAGTCCTCGAGCTCGACGCCGACGCGATTCAAGCGCGAGTTCCATTTTCTCGGCGGGGCTCAGCCTCGATAGGCGCCGTCGTTGGATGGCCAGAGCGATCAGCAGTGCGACCACGAATACGAGCGTGATCGCGAGCAACGCGAGGGCGACGCGCCGATCCGTGAAGCGGTCGGCAAGTAGTCGCAGCGCCTCAAAGGCCAGGAGGCCGGCGACCGAGACTGCGACCACGACCGGTGCTCGGGAGCGATTCCAGTTGCGTTCGGCTTCGGGGTCGACCGGCTCGAGCATGATCGCCGCGTCGAACGCGCGCTCCGCCTCGGCCGTCGCACCTCGCCCGAGGAGCGCGCTGCCGAGAACCATGTAAGCGTCCGCTGACGCAGGATCCAGGGCAACGGCGCGTCGCGCGGCGATCTCCGCCAACTCCGGTCGACTCTCGGCTAGCCACGAGGATGCGAGTGCGATATGGCCTCCGGCCACGTTCGGGTCGATAGCGATGGCTCGCTCTGCGGCGGCGCGAGCAGCCTGTCCCTTGCTCTGTCCCGTCAGCGCGGAAGCGAGGACGATGTGAGCGGGCGCCGAATACGGATCCAGGCGGATCTCTTGTCGTGCGGCAGCTTCGGCGTCGGCAAACTTGCGTTGCGCGAGGAGCGTCCGGGCTCGGGCGAGGTTGTCCCCCGCCCCGTCGACGGCCATTGCCGAAGTCTAGGTGCGGTCACGTCCGCTGAGCGCCCGACCAGAGGTACTGGCCAAGGCCCGGATCGCGACAACGCCTTCCTGGATTGCCACGGGTGCGATGCTCGTGGACTGAAGGGAGACTCGGATGTCCACCGAGCAGAACGCGGCTCTTGTTCGTTCGGTATTTCAAATGTGTCAGCGAAGCGAGTGGCCCGGGTCAGTGCCGTCCAGTCGCGATCGTCGACGAACTCCTGACTGACGACTTCGTGATGGGCCGCCGACTGCGCGGAACGGACACTGCCTTTGTTCGAGGCGCGAGCCCCGGGCGACGCGCGCCCGCGTGAGGCGATCGAAGAAGTGCGAGCCTTCGCCCGGGGTGAGATGCGAATCGGACCTGCCCGTGCCTTGGCGGTGGGCGCGCACGCGGCCGCGCGCGAGGTCGGCGACCTGATCGCAGTGGCCGCGGCACGCGCTGCAGGTCATGCGGCAGCCGTGGCACACATGGCCGCCCATGCCCGAGGGGTACCGGCCTACGCCGCCATAGCCGCCGGCCTGGCCGCGCCCGATGACCCGACCGCGAGCACGCGCGAGGTCGAATGGGCCGTCAGCCACGCCTCGCGTGCCGTTCGAGAGGTCCTTCGCAAGCTACCGGCTCCGCCCCGATCCGCGGGCATGCTCGGGACACTGATCGACGACCTGGTCTCCGGGCTCGCCGCGGGTGGAGACAAGTAATGCCGATGAGCACGCGGGATCCTTCAGTCCATGGGCCACGCATCATCGTGACCCTGGCCGTGGCTGCGGATCACGCGCAATCTGACCTTGCCGCCCGACGCAACGACCTGTACGTCGCCGCGCTCGAGCGTCACGGGGCCGAACCCGTTCGACTGGATGTCCTCACGCCTGCCGCGGTTCGCAAGAACGCGTTGCAATCGATGGACGGGCTCCTGTTGTCGGGTGGGACGGATATCCATCCGAGCCGGTACGGTCAGTCGGTCCATGGATCGCGGGAGTTCGAGTCGGACCGCGACGAGCTCGAAGCGACGGCCTGGGCTGTCGCGAGATCCCGGCAGGTCCCCGTGCTCGGTATCTGCCGCGGCCTCCAGGCGATCAACGTGTTCTCGGGCGGATCGATCCTCCA
>JBIOWA010000030.1:0-15726 GCA_044868045.1 Candidatus Limnocylindrales bacterium | reverse complement strand
GCGTTGCCACCGACCGTGGTGACCGCGAGGACCCGGATCTCCGGCCGGGCCAGGGCGAGGCCGATCGCGAGCGCGTCGTCCAGCCCCGGGTCGCTGTCGATGATCAGCGGGATGGGTCGATCCGCCGTCCCGACCGGTGCGCTCCGCGGTGTGGCCCCCGCCTTGTAGAAGGTCGGGATCGTGTGGACCGGTCCCGACCCGTCCGGATAACCGGCGCTCACGCGGTCAGCCCTGTTCGTACGGTTGGCCGGCCGCCGCGGGCCCTCGTACTCGCCCGACCACCCCGGCCACGATGACGATCGTCACGATGTACGGAACGCTGTTCAGGAGCTGCGGCGGGATATCGACGCCGAGGATCGAGAGCAGTGCCTGCACCGCGCCGGCAAACCCGAACACCAGCGCCGCGAAGAATGCACCGACCGGATGCCATGCGCCGAAGATCATCGCGGCGAGCGCGATGAAGCCCTTTCCTGCCGACATCTCGATCTGGAAGCTTCCCGCCGTGGACAGCGAGAGGTAGGACCCCGCGAGGCCGGTGATCAGACCTGCAAGGAAGAGCGCCTGGTAGCGGATCGCGATGACGTTGATGCCGACCGTCCCAGCGGCGGCGGGCTTCTCGCCGGATGCCCGGAGCCGGAGGCCCCACCGCGTTCGGAACAGCAGGTAGGTCAGGACGATGACCAGGATGTAGCCGACGTAGACGTAGGGCTTCGCGTCGAACAGGATCGGCCCGAAGACGGGGATGTCGGCCAGGAGCGGTAACCGCATCGGCTCGATCGTCGGCGGGGTGTTGAACTGCGTATTCCTACTGAGGATTCGCAGGAATAGGAAGTTGGTGATGCCGACCGCTCCGATGTTGATGACGGTCCCGGCGATGATCTGGTCGACCTTGTGGCGGATGCCCAGCCAGGCAAGGAGGAGGCCGACGAGGCCCGCGACGAGCATCGCCGCCACGACGCCGACGAGCGCGCCGACGATGCCGTTGCCCGACAGCAGGAAGGTCACGCTTGCCGCGATCGATGCGACGCACGCGCCCACGAGCATCTTGCCCTCGAGCGCGATGTTGAGCATGCCGCTGCGTTCGGAGAGGATGCCGGCCAGGGCACCCATCGCGATCGGCGAAGAAAGCTCGAGGCTTCCGGCGAACACGCCGGTCAGGTTCGCCGGCCTGCCAGCGAGCAGCGTCGCGAGGAGCGCCGCGATCCATGGGATGAGCAGGACGATGAGCCATGGACGCCAGCGGAGCGCGGCGCCGCGCCACAGCTGAAGCCCGCCGACGAGGGCGGACGCCACACCGGCGGCCGCCCAGAGAACCCCGACGGAGGTGTCGAACGTGAACGCCTGGCCACCCTGCTTGTCGATCCAGAACAGGAAGCTGGCCGGGGTAGCGAGCGAGAGCGCCGCGACATAGAAGGCCGCAACGGCCACGCCGAGGAAGGCGATACCGCGGATTCGGGCGTTCCGGAGGGCACGCTGAGCCGCGAGGCCTTCGCCCGCCAGAGCACTGGCAGGAAGGTCGCCCGCGCCGGTCGCGCTGGTCATACGGTCCCCGTCGGCTGCGTCGTCGCGGCCACTTCTGGGGCGGGCTTGCTGACGCGCACCCTCCAGATCGACCGAATCAGGCCGGGCGCCGCGACGAACATGATGACGAGGGCCATGATGAACGACAGCAGATCGAATGGGATCCCCGACTGGATGCCCATCAGCTTGCCGCCCGTCGTCAGCGCTCCGAACAGGAGCGCAGCCAAGATCACGCCGCTCGGCCTGAGACTGGCGAGCAGGGCGAGGGCGATGGCCGTGAATCCGATGCCACCCGAAAGGTCGAGCGTCAGCTGGCTGACCGTGCCCAGGACCATGAAGCTCCCGCCCAGCCCGCCCAGGGCGCCCGACAGGGCCATCGCGAGCACCATCGAGCCACCCGCGCTCATGCCGGCGTAGCGGGCAGCGGTCAGGTTGAATCCCGCGGCACGAAGCTCGAAGCCCAGCGTCGTCCGGAAGAGGAGCCACGAGACGGCCACGCCCACCAGCAGCGCGACCACGAACCCAAGATCCAGCCGGATGCTGGGGAGGAACGGAAGGAGCGTCGGCACGTCCACGATCGGCTGCAGGTTCTTCGACACCGGGGACGTGCTTCCCGAAGCGCGCAGCCACGTCGATCGCAGGGCGAAGAAGACGACCTGCGCCGCGACGTAATTCAGCATGATCGTGGTGATGACCTCATGGGCCCCAGTCCGCGCCTTGAGGAACCCCGGGATGAACCCCCACAGTCCTCCCGAAAGCGTGCCCACCGCGAGGGCCGCGATGAGGATCACGAAGGCCGGCACCTGACCCGCCAGGGCGATCGCGGTGATCGTCGCGCCGAGCGCCCCGATCATCAGCTGGCCGTCGACGCCGATGTTGAACATGCCGGCCCGGAACGAGATGGCGACGGCGAGCCCCGTGAAGATCAACGGTGTGGAAGCGACCAGTGTCTCGGTGATCGGGCGGATCGCCGTCGAGACAGTGCGCACGTTGCCGCTCTGGATCGCGGTCAGGATCCTCCCCGGGTCGCCGAACGCGCCTGAGAGCATCGCGCCATAGCCGCGGAAGACGCCACCGACGGCGCCTCCGATCGCCCCGATCGGATCGGTCCCGAGCCGCGACAGGTTCTCCAGGTCGGTCAGGACGATCACGATCGCCCCGAAGATGAGCGCGGTGACGACCGACAGCACTGGAACCAGCGCCTTCCCGAGGAGCACCCTGAGGCGGGTCATGCCGCGACCCCTCCTCCGAATGACGCGCCGCCCATGAGCATGCCGAGGTTCTCGTAGGTCGCATCGTCGCCGGCCAGGATGCCGACGATGCGGCCGTCGAACATCACGGCAATCCGGTCCCCGACGGCCAGCACTTCATCCAGCTCGGTGCTCACGATCAGGATCGCTGCCCCCGCATCACGCTGCTCGATGAGGCGGCGGTGGATGTACTCGATCGAGCCCACGTCCAGGCCGCGCGTCGGCTGCGCGGCGATCACCAACTGCACCGGCACCGAGAACTCGCGCGCAACGACGACCTTCTGCTGATTACCACCCGAGAGCGAGGCGGCCAGGGTATCGATCGACGGCGTCCTGATGTCGAAGTCCTTGACGCCCTTCGCCGCCCCCTCGTTGACCGCCTTGAGGTCGAACACGCCGCGCTTGCTGTAAGGCTCGCGATGGTAGGTGTCGAGGATGTAGTTCTCGGCGATCGTCATGTAGTTGATGAGGCCGTCCCTGCCCCGGTCCTCCGGGATGTGCGCGACGCCGAGGTCGGAAATCTCGCGTGGGCTCGATTTCTCGGTGTGGTGTCCACCGATCGTCATCTCGCCCGAATCGATCGATCGCAGGCCGACGATCGCCTCGACGAGCTCGGTCTGGCCGTTGCCCTGGACACCGGCGATGGCGACGATCTCGCCCGCTCGCACGTCGAGGTCCACGCCGTCGACGGCCATCTCTAGTCGGTCGTCTCGTACCTGGAGATTGCGGAGGCTGAGGACGACCTCGCCCGGCTTGGCGGGTCCCTTGGCAACGATCAGCTCGACGTCGCGCCCGACCATCATGTTCGCGAGCTCCTGGCGCGTCGCGGTCGTTGGGTCCGCGGTCCCGGCGACCCGGCCGCGCCGCAGCACCACGATCTGGTCGGCGACCTCGAGCACCTCGTTGAGCTTGTGGGTGATGAAGATGATCGTGGTCCCGGTTTCCTTGAGCGACCGGATGATCGTGAAGAGCTCCTCGGTCTCGTACGGCGTCAGGACGGCGCTCGGCTCGTCGAGGACGAGGATGTCGCTCTTGCGGTAGAGCGCCTTCAGGATCTCCACGCGCTGCCGCACGCCGACAGGGAGGCTCTCGATCCTCGCGTCGGGGTTCACGTTGAGCTTGTACTGGGCCGAGAGCTCGACGATCCGCTTGCGCGCCGCCGCACGGTCGAACGTGCCGAGCGGACCGCTCACGGTCTCGGCACCAAGCGCGACGGCCTCGACGACGTCGAAGACCGGGACGAGCATGAAGTGCTGATGGACCATCCCGACGCCGGCGTGGATGGCCGCCGCGGGATCGGCGAAGACGTGTTCCTCGCCGTCGATGAAGATCTGGCCCGAATCCGACCTGTAGAGCCCGGACAGGATGTTCATGAGCGTGGTTTTGCCCGCGCCGTTCTCACCCAGCAGACCGAGCACCTGACCGCGCTCGACCGAGATCGAGATCCTGTCGTTCGCCAGGACGCCCGGGAAGCGCTTCGTGATCTCGCGCAGTTCGAGCTTCATGGTTGGGCCTCGACGTGGATGCGGACCGCCCCCGGTCCGCGCTACGGGCCGGGGGCGGTCGTTGGTTCGGTGTGGCCGGCTCGACTGCGCTAGCAGCCGCGCCCGAGGAAGCTGCAGACCGTGATGCTGCCGTCTGCGATCGCCGCCCGCAACGTCTCGATCTCTGCCTTGAGCTCTGCCGGGATCTGGCTGTCGTAATCGTGGAATGGAGCCAGGAGCACGCCGTTGTTGGCGAGCGTGCCCGAGTAGTCCTCGCCACCGATGTCGCCACCGGACGTCTTCTTGAACACGTCGACGACTGAGACATCGATCGCCTTCTGGGCAGAGGTGAGGAGGGCCTTGTGGTACTCGGTGTCGCCGAGGCTGATCCACTGGTCGGCATCGACGCCGATGGCCCACTTGCCGGCTGCGTGCATGGCCTTGATGGTCCCGTTGCCGGTCGACCCGGCGACCGGATGGACGATGTCGACGCCCTGATCCAGGAAGGTCTTGGCGAACTGCTCACCCTTCGCTGGATCGTTCCAGGTGTCGTTGCCGCCACTGCCGCCGACGAAGGTCCCCGTGGTCGACGGATCCTTCAAGGACCCGTCCCATCCGATGACCTGGACGGTCTTGCTCTTCTGCTTGTTGTAGTACTGGACCCCGGCGTAGAGCCCGTCCATGAACCGGGTCACACCCGGGAAGGCCAGACCGCCGTACGTGGCGACCTTGCCGCTCTTGCTCCAGCCGGCGGCCAGATAACCGGCGAGCATGGACGCCTGGTCGATCTGGTAGTCGAGGCCGGTGAAGTTCGGCGGACGTGGGGTGTCGTCGGGGGTACCCATGACGAAGTCGGGGCCCGCCTCGTTCCAGGCCGTGTCGACCTGGGCGAACGCGATGTCCGGGTTGGCCTTCGCCGCATCGGCCGTCGCCTGGGACTGCAGGAAGCCGACCGTGACGATCGTCTGGCAGCCCTCGTCGATCAGGCGCTGGATGTTGGCCGCGTAATCGGTCGCGCCCTGCGCCTCGCTGAAGAAGGTCTTGTAGCCGAGCGCCTTCGCGTCGTCGAGGCCCTTCTTCGCCAGGTCGTTGAAGTTCTTGTCGCCGAGGCCGCCGGTGTCGAACGCGACGCACGCCGTCCAATCGGTATTGATGGCGCCCTCCGACGCGGGCGCAGACGCCGATGCGGCTACGCTCGGCTCCGTGGACGCCGCGGTGGTCGGGGCCACGCTCGGCGCGGTCGTCGCGCCGCCGCCCCCCGTACAAGCCGCAAGCAGGATGGCCGCGGTCGCGCCAAGCGACAGCAGCCGGACAGAGCTGCGCAAGGTGAACTCCTCCTCTATGGCCGCGGTACGGGATGACGGACCGCGGCCTTCGGTGAGGGAGGATACGCTATCGAACGAACGGCGTCGATGACTTTGCAGCGCGCTGGATCGTCCCCTTTCAAGGAGGCTGATGACCCCCGAAGATCGCGCACGGACGGTCGCATATCTCGATCTCCATGAGGGCCGCGGGTCCGTGCCGGTCCTCGACGATGCGGGCGTCGCGGCGCTGCTGGCCGGCACTCGGCGGATCGCCGTCATCGGCGCCTCGGACGACCCCGGCCGGCCATCGCACGACGTGTTCCGCCACCTCCTCGCCATCGGCTTCGATTGCGTGCCGGTCAACCCGAATGTGGCGTCCGTCGCCGGGATCGCGGCCTACCCGGATGTCCCCGCCGCGGTGACCGCGACCGGGCCCGTCGACATCGTCGACGTCTTCCGCCGGGCGGACCGCTGTGCGCCGCATGCCCGCGAAGCGGTCGCGGTCGGGGCGCGCTGCCTGTGGCTCCAGCTCGGCATCGTCGACTGGGAGTCGGCCTCGATCGCCCATGATGCGGGGCTGGCGGTCGTGATGGACCGCTGCCTGTCCGTCGAATGGCGACGGCTCGGCCGCCGCCACCAGTCCACCATGGAGGCTCCATGACCCAGGTCCATCTCCACGCCGAGCAAGGCGACTACGCCTCGGTCGTGCTGCTGCCCGGCGACCCGAACCGGGCGACCCGCATCGCGGAACGCTTCGACGGCGGCCTTGCCCAGTCCCGGCAGGTCAACGCCAACCGTGGCCTGCTCGGATACACGGGCACCGTCGACGGGGTCGCCGTGTCCGTCCAGACGACCGCGATGGGCGCACCGACCACGACGATCGTGATGGAGGAGCTCCTCAACCTCGGCGTCACGACGTTCATCCGGGTCGGGACGTGCGGTGGGTTCGGGGCGCTGGAGATCGGGGACGTCGTGGTGGCCCAGGCGGCCGCATCGGCGAGCGGGATCGGCGGCGTGCTCGGGGCCGGCGAACCAACGGCGCCGACCGCCCACATCGACGTGGTCCAGGCGCTCGCTGCTGCAGGAAGGGCGGTGGGTCTGCCGACGCACGTCGGCCCGATCGTGACCACCGACGTCTTCTACGACCCCCATCCCGACGGCACCCTTCGCTGGGGCCGGCGTGGTTACCTCGCGGCCGAGATGGAATCGGCGGCCGTCTTCCTGCTGGCCATGCGCGAACGTGGCAAGGGCCGCGACGTGCGGGCCGGAACGATCCTGACGGTCTCGGACGTCATCCGCGACCCGGCCGCGGTCGAGGGGACGAGGAAGCTCGGCGGCGAGGATTGGTTCCGCCCACCCGAGGATGAGGTCGTCCGTCGCGTCGACCTCACGATCGGCGCCGCCCTCAAGGCCGCGGCCGAGTTGGGCACGGGGCTGATGGGCTGAGGGGCTGAAGGCTAGCCGCCCGATCAGGGCACGAAGGACAGGCCGAGCTCGAAGTCCTCGAGGAGGTCCTCGACATCCTCGCAGCCGATCGACAGGCGGATGATCCCGCCGTCCTTCGGTCGCGGATAGACCAGCGTGTGGATATCGCCGAGGCTCACGCCGATGTCGCACAGCCGGAGGTGGTCGGTGAAGGCCGCCATCGCGTCGAGGCCGCCGACCGGCTTGAACGTGACCATCGCGCCGAACTGCTCACCGAGGAGCCTGCGCGCGACGGCGTGGTCCGGGTGCGAGGCGAGGCCCGGGTAGCGCACCCAGTCGACCTTGGCGTGCCCCTCGAGGAACGCCGCGACACGGGCTGCATTGGCCGTTGCGGCACGGGAGCGCAAGGGGAGCGTCCGGACGCCGCGTTGGACAAGGAAGCTCGAGAACGGACTCGCGGCCTGCCCGAGTGTGTCGGTCTGCTTGCGGATGGGGTCGATCAGGGCCTTGCGGCCTGCGACCACGCCGGAGACGGCATCGCCGTGGCCGGACAGATACTTCGTCGCAGCGTGCAGGACGAGGTCGGCGCCGTGCTCGAGTGGCCGGAGGATCGCGGGCCCGAGGAACGTGTTGTCAGCGATCAGCAGCAGTTCGTGGCGGCGGGCGATGGCCGCGACGGCGTCGAGGTCCGGGATCCGCAGCCGCGGATTGGTCGAGCACTCGAGGAACACCGCCCGAGTCCGCGGCGTGATCGCCGCCTCGATCGCACCCAGGTCGGTCATGTCGACCCGGCTCACGCCGATGTCGCGGCGCGGGAAATCCTCGTCGAGCAGCACGTGGGTGATCGCGAACAACTCGTCGCCCGCGACGACATGATCCCCGGCACCGAGGTGGGCAAGCAAGGTGGCCGACACCGCCGCCATGCCCGACGAGGACACGACCGAATCCTCGGCTCCCTCGAGCGACGCGATCTTCTCCTCCAGCGCCCGGTTGGTCGGGTTGCCGGTCCGCGAGTAGAAGTACGCCCCGGGCTCCCAGGCCAGCGATCGGTCGACCGCGTCCTCCTTCTCAGCCGCCGAGTCGAACGTGAAGGTGGCGGTCGCGTAGATCGGTGTCCGATGGGCGTGGGTCGCCGGGTCCGGTCGTTCGCCCGCATGGATCGCCCGGGTCGCGAGGCCGCGCCCTTCGGTCCGGTCGCGCATCTGCTCCCCTCCTGCCGTCCGCGCTGAGCGCGCGTCCGGCCAGTCTATGGGCCGCTAAGCTGCGGCGATGGAGCGGACCGATTGGTGGCGCCGCCTCGAGCCTGCGACGCTCGCCGAACCCCTGGCGGAGATCTGGTTGCCGGTCGGATCGCCGGGCTACGCCGGTCCGGCGAAGCACCCTTGGCGAGCGGTCCTCGATCGGCGATTCACGCCGGACGGCTGGCGGTTCGCCCACGTGGTCCGCGGCGACGTCGTCCCGGTGTCGGTGGCGATCCGCGAGTACGAGGCCAGCTACCGCCATTACCTGCTGAACCGCCCGGAGCTCGTCCGGTTCCTGGCCTCGGTCTGCGGCAACGTCTACGACTTCGATGTCGGCAACGTCGACGAGGACGACTACGACCAGCCGAGTTCCGAGATGAACCACTACCAGGACATCTCGGTCCGCCGGGTGATGTCCGAGCTCGTCGACGATCCTGCCTGGTCCGACGTGACCGAGACCCCGAAGGAGACGGTGCCGATGATCGACCTCGGCACCGGAGCGACCCACGTCATTCGCCGGGCACGCGGCTTCCGGGGCGGCCACATCCTCCAGATCCGTGACCCATTGTCACCGGGCTACGTGCTGAACCCCGCCGTCGTGCCCGTGCACGACCCGACGCTCATCACGAGCCTGCCGGGTCGCCTCGAGTGGTTCCACGCCGAGGGTTGCGGCCACCTGTCGGTCGAGGCGTTCTGGCAGATGAGCAAGGTCGTCGAGGTCCGGCTCGATCGGTTCCTCGAACTCGGCGACGCGCGGGTCGAGCCACTGGCCGGCCTGTGAGTCCCGATCACCCCGAGACGCTGGTCCTCGGCGCGCTGAGCCTCGATCGGTATCTGCCTGACGGCCGGGTGCTCCCCGGTGGCGGCGCCCTCAACGTCGGGTGGCACTGGCGATCGCTCGATCGCCCGTTCCATCTCATCACCCGCGTCGGTGACCGGGAGGCGCCGATGTTCCTGGAGATGCTCGACCGTCACGCGATCTCATACACCGGATCGATCGTCGCGGCCGGACCGTCGGCGTCGATCGACATCGAGTTCCTCCCCGACCGGCAGCCCTGGATGGACAACTACGTCCAGGGCGTCTGTGGGGACTTGATGTTCACGCTCGAGGAGGAGACGGCCCTCGCCGGTGCGCGACGATTGCACGCGATCCTGGTCGAAGGCGTCATCGCCGAGCTCGGCCGCCTCGGCGCCGGCGGGCAACTCGACCACCTCGAGGTCACGGCCGACTTCCTGGGCTTCCGCCACTACACGCTCGAGCGTTTCGCCGACACGATGCGTTGGGTCGACCTCGCGTTCGTCGGTTGGCCGGGCGATCCGGATGACGAAACGGTGGCGGGGTTGCGAGGGATCGTGACCGACCTCGGGAAGCGCCTCGTCGTCACTTTCGGCTCGGATGGCGTCCTGGTGGTCGACGGCTCGGCCGGCGGCATCGAGCGCTTCATCCCGGTGACGCCGATCGAGGTCGAGGGCACCACGATCGGGTGCGGCGACGCGTTCATCGCCTACTTCCTCGCCAAGTGGTCGCGGACCGGTGATCTCGTCGCCGCCGCAGAGCAGGGCAAGGTCGGCGGCGCGCTGCCGACGGCCTGGGTGCGTTCGCTTCCGGACGCCGCATACGGACCGCTCTTGGCCGGCGCCTAGCTCAGTCTTGGCCCGCGCCTAGCCGAGGGCGAAACCGAGGAAGATCAGGACGAACCCGATGACCGCGATAATGCCGGCCACCTGGGCCTGCCTGCGGTACTCGGCCATCGCGACCGACGCGCCGGTCGGGCCGTCGTCCTGGGTCCGCAGCCCGCCGCGCCATGCCTCGTAGCGTGAAACGTTGTCCTGCTGCTCCCTGAGCGCCTGATACCGCGCCCAGGGTCCACGCGCACGCGTGTAGCCGATCGCCACGAGGGCAACCCCGAGCAACCAGAACACGAGGCTCGTCGTGCTCACCCGCCCGTCTCCAGCCGCTCTCGGATGGCCTCCTGGACGACGGCGGCATTGGCCTGGCCGCGGGTCGCCTTCATGACCTGGCCGACGAGGAAGCCGATAGCCTGGACCTTGCCGGCACGATAGTCCGCGACCGCGTTCGGGTTGGCCGCCAGGACCTCGTCGACGGCGGCCCCGACAGCACCCGCGTCCGAGATCTGGCGGAACCCGCGGTCCTCGACGATCGCCGCCACCGGGCGGCCGTCGGACGCATGCGACTCGAGGACCTGCTTCGCGTTGCCCCTCGAGATCGATCCGCCCTCGACGAGCCCGATGAGCGCGGCCAGCTCGGTCGGATCGACGCGCACCGGCGCGTCACGCGTTGCGGCATTCCGCAGACGCAGGTATTCCCCGGTCACCCAATTGGCGACGGCCTTCGGCGCGAGACCGCTCCCGGCCGCCAACGTCGACTCGAACAGCCGCGTCGCGTCCGGGTCTGCGACCAGCACGGCCGCGTCGTAGGAGTTCAGCCCGAACGCCGACACGAACCGGGCGCGGCGCGCCGCCGGAAGCTCCGGCAGTGCGGCGCGCAGCGTATCGAGCCACGCCCGATCGACGTGCAGCGGTGGCAGGTCCGGCTCCGGGAAATACCGGTAGTCGTCGGACGTCTCCTTCGAGCGCATGTGGTACGTCGCGCCCCGATCGTCCGACCAGCCGCGCGTCTCCTGGTGGAGCGTCTCGCCGGCATCGAGTGCCGCGGCCTGTCGCTCGATCTCGAACGCGATCGCCCGCTCGACCGATCGGAACGAGTTCATGTTCTTGACCTCGATCCGCGTCCCGAACTCGGTCGAGCCACGTGGCCGCAGGGAGACGTTCGCCTCGACCCGCATCTGGCCGCGCTCCATGTCGGCATCGGACGCCCCGATCGTCCGGAGCAGCAACTGCAGCTCCTCGGCGTACCGTCGCGCCCCTTCGGCGGTGCGGATGTCGGGATCGGTGACGATCTCCATCAGCGGCGCCCCCGACCGGTTGAAATCGATCAGGCTGACCTTTCGCCCGTCGTCGGCCGTGGCGTGGACGAGCTTGGCCGTGTCCTCCTCGAGGTGGGCTCGGGTGATGCCGATGGCGATCGGCCCGTCCGACGTCTCGATCGTCAGGCGCCCCGCCGATGCGAGGGGCAGGTCGTACTGGCTGATCTGGTAGCCCTTCGGCAGGTCCGGATAGAAGTAGTTCTTGCGATCCCACCGGGTGGCGTCCGGGGTGGTCGCGTCGATCGCGAGGCCGGTCGCCAGGACGTGCTCCACGGCACGCCGGTTGATCACCGGGAGGGCGCCTGGCAACCCGAGACACACCGGACAGACGTGCGTGTTCGGCGGTGCCCCGTCATATGCCGTCGAACACGAGCAGAACATCTTCGAGACGGTCCGCAGCTGGCAGTGGACCTCGACGCCGATGACGGCCTCGTAGCGAGTCGCGGCCGAGGCCGTGGTCGGCGCAACCATCTGACGTGTCACGCGGAGAGTCTCGCATAGGAATCGATCGCTCGGCCCCTGCCTCGAGGGGCCTGTTTCGAGGAGGGCAGCGGCGCCGGATGGCCGGCGCCGATGCCAGGCATACCCTCGGGCTTACGGCGCCAGGCGTTGCCAACCGACAGGATCGACGCCCGGTGCCGAGAGGGACGCCGGCGCGATGATCGTTATCGGAACGACGATCACGGGTCCTCCGCCATCGACCGGCGTGATCCTTACGGCGCTCTCCTTGTCCGAGTACCCGTCGATGAACGCGACCGAGCGGCCGTCGGGGGACCACTGCGGTGGGAATCGGGCGACATGGCTGGCGAGTGTTCGCGCATTGCCGCCGTCAGGATCGGAAACGACGACGTCCCAGGAACGTTCATCGCCTCGGAGGAACGCGATCCGTTGGCCGTCCGGCGACCAGGTCGCGCCATACGCCGATCCCGGCCCCGTATTGACGCGTTGCGGCTCCGAGGCGCCGTTCGGGGCGACGGCGAAGACCCCCGACACCTGCGGCTTCGTGATGTCGTGTCCCGTGAAGAGCACGCTGCTGCCGTCCGGCCGCCAGTCCATCAGCCTGTCGTATCGATCGAGGTCGATCCTGGGCTGGATCTTCCCATGGGCGAGCTTGCGGATGTCCGTGCCGTCGATCGACATCACCAACATGGCATATTCCTCGGCGCCGACGCAGTCACCCTCGGTGCAATACGGTCCAGAGAGATTCGAGACGAACGCGACCTGTTTGCTGTCCGGCGAGAACGCCGGGTAGAACGCACTCAGGTCCGGAGCGCCGATCTGTTTGGGTGTCGACAAACCGTCCGAAGCCGCCAGGAAGATCCTGTCGCGTTGCCCCGCATAGTTGATCCACAACGAATAGGCGATGGTGTTCCCGTCCTGGGACCACGAGACGTGGCGCATCGCTTCGGCATCCTGGACGATCGTCACGGGATGTGACCCATCGGCATCGGCCACGACGAGTGCCGGGTTCGGCGACACGGAGTACTCGAGGAACGCGATCCGGGTCCCATCGCGCGACCAGACTGGGACGCCCTTGGTCGAGGAGTCGAACGTGAGGGCCCGGGCGTCAGATCCGTCGGGATCGGCAGCCCAAAGTTGGCCGTCGGAAACGTAAGCGATCCGCCCGTTCGAAGCCGGCCCGAATGGTGCTGGCAATCGGCTCGGGCTGCCGATGATCGCCAAGCCGACGATCGCGAGAGCCAGAAGCAGCGCGAGCAGCGCGAGGTACGGCATGGCGCGTGGGTACGCCACGCGCGGCATGGTGAGTTGCATGGAAAGCCACCTCCAGGGGCGCATCCACGCCGGCCGTTGTCCGATCCGCGCAAGGCCGTCCAGCGTCTCGTCAAGGTAGTCCGGCACACCGGCGCCGGCCGTCTCGTCGAGCCAGGTGGCTAGCATCCGATCGAAGTCGTCATGAGCGATCATGCGGGTCGGCCCCTTTCGATCGGAGCGAGGTCCCGGGCATCGGCGTCGAGCGCGGCGCGCATCGATGCGCGTGCCCGGTGCAGGCGCGATTTCACAGTGCCATGGGGCAAGCCCAGGGCGGCCGCGATCTCGGGCAGCGGCAGGTCGAGGTAGTAATGCAGGACGATCACCGACCGTTGCTCGGGGTCGAGGTGGCGGAATCCGCGCTCAAGCGAGTCCCGATCGGCGACGGCGATCGCCGAATCGGCGACCGCGGGGTGATGCATGTCGGTCAGCTCGACCTCGAACGATCGATGTCGGGCGCGTCGAAGCTCGTCGAAGCAGGCGTTGACGAGCAGGCGGCGCAGCCACGCGTCGAACCGGTCGGGGTCGCGTAGCACCGGGAGATCCCGCCAGGCACGGGCGAACGCCTCCTGAACGGCGTCCTTCGCTCGTTCGGGCTCCCGCGTGATCAGCCGAGCGACCGCGTCAAGGCGCGTGATCCTCGTGGCGACGAGCCGCGAGAAGGCGTCGCGATCGCCCGCCCTCGCCCGAACCACGAGATCCCGATCCATCGGCCACGCTCGGTGCGGCGCGGCGTTCTGCCGCGCTCACAGACTACGGCGGGCCTGTTCTGTGGTCGGTTCCCGAATCGCTCGCGTCCGACTCGTTGCCGAAGCGACGAGACGGTGACCTAGCGGCTGACTGCGACCGCGGCGGCGGCGAGGAAGAGCCCGTAGATCCCAACGGCGACCCAGAGCAGGGTCGCGACGTCGGGGCGCACACGCAGCCGGATCGGCTGGGTGCCGCCCTCGTCGCTGGCGACCACACCGCTCCCGACGCGGCTGGCGACGGCGCGGCCTGACCCGACGATGGTCAGGATGATCCCGGACATGAACATGACGGCGACGACCGGCTCCAAGGGAACCCCCTCCTGTGACGGATGTAGCGGCCGGTGACGGTGGCCGCGGATGAGGACGGGGGCATGGTACCCGACCGGTGTTGCTCCTCGCGTTGACCCGATGGGACTACCGATCGATGACCGCCATCGCGGCCATGCGCTCGGCGGGGGTCGGTGTCGATGGGTCGTCCAGGGCCGGCAGGTCGGCGGGCTCGAGTGTGCGCCAGTCGGCGTCGGCGGTGATCGCCTCATAGCCCCGGGCGAGCTCGAACAGCCTGTGCTCCGACCACGGCGCACCGATGAACTGCAACCCGACCGGCAGCCCCTCCGACAGCCCCGTCGGGACCGAGATCCCGGGCAGGCCGGCCATGTTCACCGGCAACGTGCACGCATCGGAGAGGTACATCGCCACCGGGTCCTCGAGGCGCGCGCCGAAGCGGAAGGCGACGGTGGGTGACGTCGGAGCGACCAGCGCGTCGAATCCCTGCCCCCAGAGCGCGTCGAAGTCTCCCTTGATCAGGGTGCGGACCTTCTGTGCCTTGAGGTAGTAGGCGTCGTAGTAGCCGGCCGACAGGGCGTACGTGCCGAGCATGATCCGCCGCTTCACCTCCGGCCCGAACCCGCGACCGCGCGTCGCGAGATAGTCGGCGAGGACGTCGCGCCCCTCCCCGATCCGCGGGCCGTAGCGGATCCCGTCGTACCGCGCCAGGTTCGCGGACGCCTCCGCCGGGGCGACGATGTAGTACGTCGCGAGGCCGTAGTCGGTGTGTGGAAGGCTCACGTCCTCGACCACGGCGCCCGCCGCCTCGAGAGCCGCGACCGCCTCCCGGATCCGCGCCTCGACGCCGGGCTCCATGCCCGCCACGAAGTATTCGCGCGGCAACCCGATGCGCTTGCCCCGAAGCGTCGACGCGGCTTCGTCGTCGTCGGCGGCCAGGCTGAGCAACGCCTCCGGGACAGGTTCGGGCGACGACGTGGAGTCCCGCTCGTCGCGGCCCGCGACCGCGTGGAGCAACGCCGCAGCGTCGCGGGCGTCCCTGGCGAACGGCCCGATCTGGTCGAGCGAGCTCGCGAACGCCACGATCCCGTATCGACTGACCCGCCCATAGGTCGGCTTCAGTCCGACGATCCCGGTCAATGCCGCGGGCTGACGGATCGACCCGCCGGTGTCCGTGCCGATCGACAACGGGGTGTGGTACGCGGCCACCGCGGCAGCCGAACCGCCGCTCGAGCCGCCGGGGACGCGGTCGAGCGCCCACGGATTCGCGGTCGGACCGAACGCCGAGTGTTCCGTCGACGAGCCCATCGCGAACTCGTCCATGTTGGTCTTGCCGAGGATGACCGCCCCGACGTGGCGCAGCCGCTCGGTGATGTGGGCGTCGTACGGAGAGCGGTATCCACGCAGGATCTGCGAGCCGGCCGTGCACTGTCCGCCGGCGACGGACACCAGGTCCTTGAGCGCGATCGGGATACCACAGAGCGGGTGGAGCGCATCCATGGCTGCCGCGCCCTGCGCGCGGGCGCTGGCGAGGCGCGCGTCGGCCGCGTCCGCCTGGGCGAGCGCGTTCGCTCGATCGATCACGAGCCACGCGTGCAGTCCGTGGTCCTGCCGCGCGGCCAGGTCGAGGTGGGCGGCGGCCAGCTCGCGCGCAGACAGGTCGCCCGATCGCAGCCGATCGGCCATCTCGTGCGCGCGGAGGCGCGTCAGGTCGGTCATCGTCGCTCGGGTGACGAGATCAGTCCCGCT
>JBIOWA010000029.1:0-5878 GCA_044868045.1 Candidatus Limnocylindrales bacterium | reverse complement strand
GAGCTCGACGTCATCGACGTCCGCTTCCCGACCTCGCGCAGCCTCGACGGCTCGGATGCGATGAACCCGGACCCGGACTACTCGGCCGCCTACGTGATCCTGCGCGACGACGCGAACGACGGCCTCGAGGGCCACGGCCTGACGTTCACGATCGGTCGTGGGACCGAGGTCGTGGTCGCGGCGATCCACGCGCTTCGCCCGCTTGTGCTCGGGCGATCGACCGAGGAGCTGTTCGAGGATATGGGCGCCTTCTGGCGATCCCTCGTCGGTGACAGCCAGCTTCGCTGGATCGGCCCGGAGAAGGGCGTCATCCACCTGGCGACGGCGGCGGTCGTCAACGCGGCCTGGGACCTGTTCGCGAAACGGGCCGGGAAGCCGCTCTGGAAGCTCGTCTGCGACATGACCCCCGAGCAGATCGTGCGACTCATCGACTTCCGCTACATCTCGGACGTGCTCACACCCGATGGCGCGCGCGCCCGCCTGGAGCGCCTCGCCCTTGACCGATCGACGCGCGAGGCCGAGTTGCTGCGGGACGGCTACCCGGCGTACACGACATCGGTCGGTTGGCTGGGGTATCCCGACGAGAAGGTCCGCCGGCTGTGCCAGGAAGCCCTGGCAGCGGGCTGGTCCAGGTTCAAGATGAAGGTCGGGGCGGACGTCCAGGACGACGTGCGGCGCGGCACGATCATCCGCGCCGAGATCGGCCCGGACCGGATGCTGGCGGTCGATGCCAACCAGCGCTGGGACGTCGGCCGGGCGATCACCTGGATGCGCGACCTGGCCCCGTTGGATCCGTACTGGATCGAGGAGCCGACGAGCCCCGACGACATCCTCGGGCACGCCACGATCGCCCGGGCCGTGGCCCCGATCCGGGTGGCCACCGGGGAACACGTCCACAACCGCGTGATGTTCAAGCAGCTCCTCCAGGCCGAGGCGATCGGCGTGTGCCAGATCGACGCCTGCCGCCTCGGCGGCGTCAACGAGGTGCTGGCCGTGCTGCTCATGGCGGCCGACGCCGGCGTCCCCGTCTGTCCGCACGCCGGCGGCGTCGGGCTATGCGAGCTCGTCCAGCACCTGTCGGTGATCGACTACGTCTGCATCAGCGGCTCGCTGGAGGGGCGCATGATCGAATATGTCGATCACCTCCACGAACATTTCCTGGACCCCGTCGTCATCCGCGAGGGGACGTACGCGGTCCCGACACGGCCCGGCTACAGCGCCGAGATGCGGCGCGAGTCGCTGGACCGCTATCGCTACCCCGATGGCGTCGAGTGGATCGACGCGTGATCCGGGTTGGCCAGCGGATCCGCGTTCGCGCCGACCGCATCGAGGACTACGAGCGACTCCACGCCGATCCGTGGCCCGGCGTCCTCGAGCAGATCCACCGCTCGAACATCCGCAACTACACGATCTTCCGCCACGGGACCGACCTCTTCGCCTGTTTCGAATACATCGGAGACGACTTCGCCGCGGACATGGCCGCGATGGCCGCCGACGCGGAGACGCAGCGCTGGTGGGCCCTCACAGATGCCATGCAGGAGCCGCTGCCCGACCGGGAACCCGGCACCTGGTGGAAGACCCTACGCGAGGTCTTCCACACCGACTGACGGCGCGTCCGTCAGTTCTCGGGCTCACTGGCGAGCCTGATCTCGGTCAGCACGTCCTGACCGGCCGCGTACAGCGGCGCTAGCAGGTGACGGCCAGTCCGCAGCGCCGACTCCGGCGCGGCGCCGGTCAGTCGATCGTCGGCGATCCGGGCGTGGAACCGGACCTCGCCGACGGCCGGCGGCAGGAACACGCCGGTCAGCTCGAGGAGCCCTCGGTTCTCGGCGACACGGTGCGGAAGACGTCGCCTGCCCCACGAACCGCGGCGTGCTCGCCGGCGCCGATCACGCCCCCTCCACTGCTCAGGTACATGCTCACGGTCCCGTCGGCGATCGCGACGATCGAGGTGGTCGCCTCTGGCATGCCGATCTCCATGGTCGCGACCAATGCGCCGCTCCATCGTTCGCCCTCGGGCATCTGGATCGCGGCAGCGTCGAGACCGAGGGCCATCGACCGCAGGTCCCGGTACACGGCGGGTCCACGGCGCGAGTGCGTGATCCGCTCCCAGATCGAGCGCAGTCGTTCTCGCCAAGTCGACACCGTCGGGCCTCCGGCTCAGGCCGGGCTCCTGACGACCCGCGATTCCTCGGCCCGCAGTCGTGCATACCCAGGTTTCACCACCTCGTTGATGAGGCGCAGTCGTTCGTCGAATGGGGCGAAAGCCGATTTCAAGGCGTTGATCGTCAACCACTCCATCTCGCCGAGTCCGATGCGGAACGCCTCGTCGAGCGCCGCGAACTCCGACGACATCGACACGCCGCTCATGAGCCGATTGTCGGTGTTGACGGTGACCCGGAAACGAAGGCGGCGGAGCAGGTCGATCGGATGCTCACCGATCGACGACGTGGCACCCGTGTGAACGTTCGACGTCGGGCACATCTCGAGCGGCACGCGACGATCCCGGACGAAGGCCGCCAACCGGCCGAGCTCGACGGAGCCGTCATCGCGCAGCGTGATGTCGTCGACGATCCGGACGCCATGCCCGAGCCGTTCGGCGCCCGCGAACTGGAGGGCCTCCCAGATCGAGGGCAGTCCGAACGATTCGCCGGCGTGGATCGTGATGTGGAAATTCTCGCGGCGGATGTACTCGAAGGCGTCGAGGTAGCGCGTCGGGGGATAGCCCTTCTCCGGTCCGGCCACGTCGAACCCGACCACCCCGGCGTCCCGCCAGCGGACCGCGCACTCGGCGACCTCGACTGAGCGGGCGGCCTGGCGCATCGCCGTGACCAGGACCTTCATCACGATCGGGTTGCCCGCCGCCTCGGCGTTGCGTGCCCCGATCGAGAACCCCTCGAGGTTCGCCGCGACGACCTCGTCGAGCGTCAGGCCACGTTCGGTCGACAGCTCCGGTGCGTAGCGGACCTCGGCGTAGACGACGCCGTCAGCCGCAAGGTCCTCCGCGCATTCGGCCGCGACCCGGATGATCGCGTCCTTGTCCTGCATGACCCCGACCGTGTGGGCAAACGTCTCGAGGTACAGCTCCAGCGACTTGCGGTCGGCGCCGCGGCGGATGTGCGCGGCCAGCGCCTCGGGATCGGTCGTCGGCAGGCCGTCATATCCGTACTCACCGGCAAGGTCAACGATCGTCGACGGTCGCAGGCCGCCATCGAGATGGTCGTGGAGCAGGGCCTTGGGTGCCGAGTGGATCGTTTCCGGCCGCAGCATGGTTGCGCGATGGTACAGGCCGTGTCACCGGGGACCGGCCCGGAGCTCAGCTCTGATCGAGGCGCCTCCGCGCGGTCCTGAGCGCTTCCGCGACCCGCGTGGGCGCGGTGCCCCCGATCACATCGCAGGACGCGAGCGCGCCGTCCACGGACGCGGCCCCGCGCAGGGTCTCGCCGATGACCTCGTCCGCGGCGAGGGCCTGGGCGCCGGCGTCGCCGCTCGCCCCGAGGGCGAGCCCGATCATCGAATCGGGCACCTCGTCGAGCCGGAGGCCCGCCTCCTCGGCCTGGGCGACGAGCGAGCCGACGACGTGGTGGGCGACACGGAACGGGATGCCGCGGCGGACTAGCGCGTCGGCGACGGCCGTGGCGGTCGTGTACCCCTCGTCGGCCGCGACGCGCATGCGCTCCCGGTCGACGGTGAGCGTGTCGAGCATCCCCGAGAACACACGGAGCGACGCCTCGTACACGGCGACCGAGTCGAACAGCGGGCCCTTGTCCTCCTGGAGGTCACGCTGATAGGCGAGGGGCAGGCCCTTGAGCAGCGTCAACATCGCGGTGTGGGCCCCGATGACGCGGGCAGCGCGGCCGCGGACGAGCTCGGCCGGGTCCGGGTTCTTCTTGTTGGGCATCACCGACGACCCGGTCGAGAACGCGTCGCTCGCGCGAACGAACCCGAACCGCGGGTTCGACCACCACGTGATCTCCTCGGCGAGCCGGCTGAGGTGGACCATGCCGAGCGCGATCGCGCCGATCGCCTCGACCACGAAATCGCGATCGCTGACGGCGTCGAGCGAGTTGGCCGTCACCTCGTCGAACCCGAGCTCCTCGGCCGTCGCCTCCCGATCCAGGGGATAGCCGGCACCGGCCAGGGCGCCGGCGCCGAGCGGCGAGACGTTGGCTCGCCGCCGCGCGTCGGCCAGTCGCTCGCGGTCGCGCTCCGCCATCTCGACGTAGGCGAGCAGGTGGTGGGCGAAGAGCACGGGCTGGGCCGGCTGGATGTGCGTCGTCCCCGGCAGGACGGCGGTGCCCTCGCGCTCGGCCAGGGCAACGAGCGAGCGCTCGAATTCGAGCAGCGCCCGGTCAAGACGATCGATGGCCCGGCGAAGCCACAGTCGGAGGTCGGTCGCCACCTGGTCGTTGCGCGAGCGACCGGTCTGGAGCTTGGCGGCGACCGCGCCGATGCGCCCGGCCAGCGCCGACTCGAGGTTGAGGTGCACGTCCTCGAGCGCGGGGTCCCATTCGATGGAGCCGTCTTCGACAGCCTCCGCCAGGGCGGTCAACCCGCCGACCAGCGCGTCGACCTCGTCGTCGGTGAGCAAGCCGGCACGCCGGAGCCCGCGGACGTGGGCGATCGACCCGGCGATGTCGTCGGCGGCCAGCTCCCGATCGAGCTCGATCGAGCGCGTGAAGTCGGCGACGCGCTGATCGTTCTCCTCGCTGAACCGCCCACCCCAGAGCCGCATGCACCCCTCCTGCGTGTGCCGTCATGCTACCGGCATGACCGACCTGCAGCCGCCCGACGCGACATCCAGGCCAGCGCTAACCGCGAGCCAGCTGGGCCGCCGGTTCGGCGACCGGTGGGCGGTCCGTGGCATCGACCTCACCGTGCGGCGCGGCGAAGTGCTCGGCCTGCTCGGCCCGAACGGCGCCGGGAAGACGACGACCGTGCGGCTGCTCACGGCCCTCATCGAGCCGAGCGAGGGGACGGCCACGGTCGACGGCTTCGACGTTCGCGAGCGGCCCGACGACGTGCGCGCCCGGGTCGGCATCCTGACCGAGACGCCGGGCCTCTACGACAAGCTCTCGGCGACCGCGAATCTCGATTTCTACGGCCGGCTGTATCGCATCGATCCGGGTGAGCGAGCGGAGCGGATCGAGCGGTATCTGCGCCTCTTCGACCTCTGGGAGCGGCGCGATGACGTGGCCGGCACGTTCAGCAAGGGCATGAAGCAGAAGCTCGCGATCGCACGCGCCCTGCTCCACGACCCATCGGTTGTGTTCCTCGACGAGCCGACGGCGGCGCTCGACCCCGAGGCCGCGTTCGTCGTCCGGGAGGCGATCGAGACGCTCCGTCGCGCGGGTCGGACGATCGTGCTGGCGACGCACAACCTCGACGAGGCGGATCGGCTGTGCGATCGGATCGCGTTCGTCCGGGGCGGCCTCCTGCGCGTCGATTCGCCGGCCGCGCTACGGGGCGCGATCGGGATTCGAGGGTTGTCGATCCGGCTCGGGCTGCCTGCCACGGCCGATCAGCTCGGCGCGGTCCGCGCCATCGGGGGCGTCACCGCCGCGACGTCGAGCGACGGCGTCCTGCGCGTGGGCGCCGCCGATCCGGAGTCGGTCGCCCCGAACGTCGTGCGAGCCCTGGTGGCGGCCGGCAGCGACATCGTCGAGGTGCGCCCTGAACGGACCTCGCTTGAACAGATCTACTTCGACGTCATGGGCGTGAGCCCTGGCGCCGACGGAATCGAGGACATCGTCTGATCATCCCATGAGCTCCTTGTCACCCTTCACCTGTGCCACGCCTGAGCCGGCTCGAGTCGGTCGGCTGGACCATGCCGTCCCGCTCCACATAGGAACCGATGCGGGTTCTGCCCCTCAGCCCA
>JBIOWA010000028.1:0-3412 GCA_044868045.1 Candidatus Limnocylindrales bacterium | reverse complement strand
ATGGCGACGATGCTCGGGATGAGCGGCACCGACACATTCCAGGCGTCCACCGAAGGCCTCTCGCCCGGGAAGCACACGTTCTTCGCGCTGCTCGTCGACGATCAGCACGCTCCGCTCAACCCGCCCGTCGAGGCCCAGGTCGAGCTCGTCGTTCAGTGACGACCGCGATGGCCCGGTGGGCGGCTCGACCCCCCGCGGCCAGCCGCCGCCTGGGAGCGACGTTCGCGGGTCTCGCGCTCGTGGCGGCGGCCTGTGGATCGGGGGCGGCGACGCCGGGCTTGACTTCGAGCCCGGCGTCTCAACCGCCCGCCAGCGCGGCCACATCTGCATCGTCGGAGCCGCCATCTGGATCCGGAATGACGGTCACGCTGGCGCTCAAGGAGTACTCGATCACACCGGCGACCGTCACTCTCAAGGCTGGAACAGCGGTTACGTTCGAGGCGCGCAACGAGGGGACGATCAATCATGCCCTCGTCATCAGCGGCACCGGCGTCAACCTTGCGACGAAGGACCTCGCCTTCGGGCCTGGTACGACTGAGACGATCGCCGCGACACTCGCGACCGGAACATACACCTTCATCTGCCCGGTCGACGGACACGCCGGCCAGGGCATGAGGGGGACGATCACCGTCACGCCCTGATCGGTCTACGAGCCCAGCTCGACGCGGACGATCTGCTCGACGACCTCGGACAGGTCGGACCCGATCACGTCCGGAGGCGGCACGAGCGGGTCGAGAACCATGCCCAGCCGGGCGACGAATGCTGCCGCCGCTCCAGCCGCTAGTGCTCCCGCCACGTTCCACGCGTGGGCGGCGACGAGGCGGATCTCGCCGACCGGCACGCCCAGCTCCGCCGCTGCGGCCTCGTAGGCTTCGCGGGCTGGCTTGAGCCGTCGTGCGGCATCGGCCGACATAATCCGTTCGAAGAGCGGGGCCAGACCGGCTTTCGTGAGCTGAGCGGTTGCGACGGCCTCGGTTGAGTTCGTCAGGGCCGCGATCCGCAGCCCGGCATCGCGCAGCCGCTCGAGGGCACCGCTGACCTCTTTGTGCGGCGGCAACTGGAGCATCGTTCCGAGGATTGCGTCACGATCCTCCGGCGCCAGCTCGACCGTGTTTCGCGCGGCGACCATGTCGAGGGCGGCCCGCCCGATCGTGCCGAAGTCGGTGTATCGGTCGGTGACGGTCGAGACGAAGGCCGACTGGAGGACCTGCGCGAACCATTCGCGCCTGACCCCCGCCCGCCCGAAGGCCCGCTCGAACGGCGGATCCAGCGCCCTCAGGTCGAGGAGCGTTTCGTTGACGTCAAAGACGATCGTGCGTGCCATGGGTTGCCTCCGAAGTGGTTGCCACTGCCGTGGTGTCGGTCATCACAGCCAATTCGGATCGTCGTGTCTACGGTTTGGCCGATGGCCAGACCGACGGCGCCATGGATCCTGATCGTGATCGCCGGTCTCCTGCTTGCGGCTTGCTCCGGCGGCGCGAAACCAGCTTCAAACAGGATCGCCGCCTCCCCGGGCAGCGACGTCGGCACGGGCGCGGCCCCGAGCAGCTCGTCCGCCGCTCCGAGCCGGCTGCGTGTGTCGACCGCCGGCTGGAAGACCGACTTCACCAAGGCCAGCGTCGACCTCGCCGAGTTTTTGGGCGGCGGTCCGCCGAAGGACGGCATTCCCGCAATCGACGCGCCGAAGTACGAGTCGATCGCCGACGCGCGCCGCTGGCTCAGCGACCGCTCGCCGGTCATCTCGCTCGAGCTGGCGGGCACGGCGCGCGCCTATCCACTCGCGATCCTGATCTGGCACGAGATCGCGAACGACACCCTCGGCGGGATACCGGTCGTCGTCACCTTCTGCCCGCTGTGCAACACCGCGCTCGTCTTCGAGCGCGAGTTCGGCGGGGTCGTCCACGACTTCGGCACGACCGGCAACCTGCGCTTCAGCGACCTGGTCATGTACGACCGCCAGACCGAGAGCTGGTGGCAGCAGGCGACGGGTCAGGCGATCGTCGGCCAGCTGACCGGCGAGCAGCTCACCTTCGTGCCGGCGCAGATCGTCTCGCTGGCGGACTTCGCGGCGGCGCATCCGGGCGCGAACGTCTTGAGCCGGGACACTGGTCACAGCCGTGACTACGGCCAGAACCCATACGTCGGCTACGACACGGTCGACCAGAACCCGTTCCTCTTCGACGGCGTGCTCGACGGTCGGCTGCCCCCGAAGGAGCGCGTCGTCACGGTGGGTCTCGACGACCAGGCCGTCGCCTTCCCGTATTCGGAACTCCGGAAGGTCGGCGTGGCGTCGGGCAGCATCGCCCGCAATGACATCGTCGTGTTCTGGGTCCCGGGTACGGCCTCGGCGCTCGACGGCCCGCAGATCGACGGCAGCAAGGACGTCGGTGCGACCGGGGTCTTCAAGACGACCGTCGACGGCCGGCACCTGACCTTCTTCCGTGACGGCGGCGAAGACGCAGCGATCAAGGATCGGGAGACCGGCTCAACGTGGTCGGTCGCCGGCATCGCAACCACGGGCAAGCTCGCCGGATCTCGACTCGATCCCGTCGCCCATGGCGATCACTTCTGGTTCGCCTGGGCGGCGTTCACGCCCAAGACGACGATCTGGGCCGCGCCCTGATAGCGGACCGAGCGCGCCGCTCGGCTATCCGACGTAGGCCCGCTCCTGATAGCACCACACGAAGCCCTGCGGTGCTGGCATCTGGTAGATCACCGGGTGTCCCTGGCCGAGCGCGTGGGCGCGCGCATGGCCCTGCTGGGACTCGCAGCAACCGACGTGTCCGCACGTGGCGCAGAGCCGCAGGTTGAACCCGCTCCCGCATTCCTGGCAGCGCTGGGCCTGCGGCTCCGGGATCTCGTCGGGAACGTGCTCGCATGATGTTGGGGAGCCGGCAAGGCGGCGGAGGATGTCCATGCCCCGCACCCTACCCGTCCGAGGTGACCCTGACTGTGTGGTGGCCCACGTCGACGAGACTGACCTGGCTTGTTGAACGTCGCCTGCTCCATGTAGGCCCGCGCGTCGGAGTAGATCAGGCCCTCGAACCAGCCGTGGTCCGGGCACCTCTTGCGAAGGAACACCTCGCCGTCTCGCAGTAGCACCTGGGCATCAATCGCGGCGCGGCAGACCGGGCAGATCGAGCGGGTGACCTCATGGAGGATCTCGCCGGTGGGCCGGGCGACCGATGGGCGGGCGTGGACGATCGACATGTCCTCGCCGGTGAGGCCTGGCGGCATCAGCGCGGCAGCCGCTCACCCGACAGAACTGGCACGGGCAGGCGGTTCTCTGATCATCCCATGAGCTCCTTGTCACCCTTCACCTGTGCCACGCCTGAGCCGGCTCGAGTCGGTCGGCTGGACCATGCCGTCCCGCTCCACATAGGAACCGATGCGGGTTCTGCCCCTCAGCCCA
>JBIOWA010000027.1:0-4053 GCA_044868045.1 Candidatus Limnocylindrales bacterium | reverse complement strand
GGCAGTGTCGCCGGGGACGGGCGCCGTCAGACGGGCGGCGGGCATGGTCGCGCTAACAGATGTGTTGCAACCTCCTGGCTCCGGCAGGGATCGGGACATGAACGTCGGATGCCCGGCGTCCTCACTGGAGGGCGCCGGGCATTCCGCATCGATCGCGGACAGTGGCACGGGTCACGCGGCTGCGGGCACCTGTGTTCGTCGCGTGTCGCCCGAGGTCGTGCCGTCCGGCCCCGCGACGACGTAGGCGATCATCGCGAAGAACCCGAAGTTGAAGATCCCCAGCAGCAGCAGGACGAGGAACCAGGTCTTGCTTTCCAGCTGGGATGTGTTCAACAGGGCACCGATCCACGATACGACGCCCGCGATCAGGCCTCCCGCGATCGCCAGGGCGCCGAGGATCCCGAGGCCGAGCATCGACCATACGAGGGGGCTCCCCTGGATCCCGACGATGTCGGGACCGTTCATGACGAACACGTCGTTGGCGATCGCGATCCAGACGGCCGCGACGCCCACGATGGAGCCGGCGATGACGGCAAGCGCGCCGCCGAGGAAGAGTTTGGTGACAGTTGCCTTGGACATGGGTAGTCCCCTTTCGTTCGATGCTGAATGGTGGCCTTCGTGAGTTGGGGCTCGGTCGTTATGCGGCCGATCCGGCCAGGGTCATGCCCGCCGCCGAGGTGGATGCGCCACTCGACGACTCCGACACGCTGATGACGACCGTTCCGCCCGCGTGCCCTCCTGCGACGTGATCGATCGCCTCGGGCGTCCTCTCGAGTGGGTACGTCCCACCGATCACCGGCGTGAGCTTCCCGGCTTCGATGAGCTCCTTCAGGGCGACGAGGTCGGCGCGGTTCTGGAACTTGGTCGACGGACGAAGCAGTCGGCGCTCGAACATCGATACCATCGACGACCGGATGACGCGAGCGAGCTTGCCGCCCGCATGGCCTCCGCCGTTGGCGAGCAGTCTTCCCTCGGGAGTGAGGGCACGCATGGTCTCGGAGAGCGAGTGGTTCCCGACGTTGTCGAGGATGAAGTCGTAGTGCGGTCCCGCCCTGGTGAAGTCCTCCTTCGTGTAGTCGATGACGTGATCGGCCCCGATCGAACGGACCATGGCCACGTTCTTCGTGCTGGTCACGCCCGTTACCTCGGCACCGAACGCCTTGGCGATCTGAACCGCGAACGTCCCGACGCCTCCCGACGCCCCGTTGATGAGGACCTTCTCGCCGGGCCGGATCTTGCCCTCGTCACGGAGGACCTGGAGGGCCGTCGTGGCGGACACGCCGACGGCGGCAGCCTGCTCGAAGCTGAGGTTGAGCGGCTTCTTGACGAAGTGATCCTCGGGCGCTCGGGCATATTCGGCGAATGCGCCGTTGCTCCAACCGAACACCTCGTCACCCGGTCGGAGCGCCCGCACGTTCGTGCCGACCGCTTCGACCGTTCCTGCGACATCCGTGCCCGGAATGCGATGCTTCGGCCTGCGCAGCCCCGTCGCGAGGCGCATGACGTACGGGTCGCCGGTCATGACGATCCAGTCGCCGACGTGGATGGAGGCCGCGTGGACGCGGACCAGCACGTCGTCGGCGGCGATCTCGGGCTTGTCGATGTCCTGTGCTTCCAGGACCGCAGCCGAGCCATATCTGTCTTGAACGATTGCCCTCATCGGTGACTCCTGTTACTTTACGGTGTAAACCTGACGCCGTAAACCATACGGTGTAAACTCGACGGTGTCAACACCGAAAGATTGAGAACGCTCGACTTGCCTGGAGGGCCGAATGACCACGCAGACCTCGAGCGATGCCCCGCGCCGCGCACCCCTGACCCGCGCGCGCGTGCTCGAAACCGCCGTCGCTCGGGCCGACCAGGGCGGGCTCGAGGCACTCTCGATGCGCAAGCTCGGCCAGGAGCTCGGGGTCGAGGCAATGGCGCTGTACCACCATTTCGCCAATAAGGACGACCTCGTCGATGGGATGGTCGACCTCGTCTTCAGCGAGATCGACCTGCCTGTCCCGGGTGCCGACTGGCGGGCCGCGATGCGGGACCGGGCGATCGCGGTCCGCGACGCCCTGTTACGGCATCGGTGGGCGATCGGCCTGATGGAATCGAGGCGGAATCCCGGCCCGGCGAACCTCCGACATCACGACGCGGTCATCGGTAGTCTTCGGGCGGGCGGCTTCGACATCGTGATGGCGGCCCACGCGTACTCGCTCCTGGACAGCTACATCTACGGTTTCGCCCTCACGAAGATGAACCTGCCGTTCCAGGCCTCGGAGGAGGTCGGCGATGTCGCCCAGACGATGCTCGAGCCGTACCCGCTCGACGAGTACCCGCATCTCATGGAGATCCTCACCGACCACGTGATGAAGCCGGGCTACGACTACGGTGATGAGTTCGAGTACGGCCTCGATCTCATCCTCGACGGCCTCGAGCGGGCCCGAGCCACCGCCTGACTCGGGTCAGGTGGTCGCGACTTCGGTCGTCAGTGGGACCGCGCGTTCGAGTGCGTCACAGACCGGGCAATGCTCCACGCCCCAGCGTCCGATCTCCTCAAGGGTCGCGGGATCGACGCCCGCGGCCGTGAGCCGGACGGAGACCCGGCCGCTCAGCGGGCCGGCAGGCACATCCTCGGCGATCCCGAGAAGTCCCCGATCGTCCGACACGGAGTCGACCGACACCTCCAGCGTGTCGAGGGTGAAGCCCAACATCGCCGCCCGCATCGCGATCAGGGTCACGACGCAACTCGCCTCCGCAGCGCGCAGGTACCAACCGGGTGATGGCGCGGTCTCCGTACCCCCGACCGAGGGAACCATGTCGGTCGTGATGCTCGCCCCGGCGGGGCCTGCGACACGGACGACCAGCCCGTCGACGAGTGTCGCGACGGCGACGCTATCGGTGGCTCGCGCCTCCTCGGGGTGCTGCGCGAGGTATCCGCTCGCGACTTCGATCGCCTTCCGTATCGAATCTGCGCCCACTTCCGCCTCCTCCAGCTCGATCATCGCGACGGCGACATCGAACCGTACGACTATGACGTCGGCTTCGTTCGATCGGGGCCGAATGATGAGGGTCGCGGATGCGGATCGAACGCCCGATACCTGACGTGAGTCGACGAGGAGTGGAACTTGGCCTTCGGGCCAACGCCGGCCAGTTCGCGCTGCTGGTCGGGATCAATGCTCTCGTCGGCGGGATGGTCGGCCAGGAGCGGGCGATCCTGCCGCTGCTGGCGACCGATGTGTTCGCGCTGGCCGGTGTGGCCTCCGCACTGACGTTCCTGCTCGCGTTCGGCGTCACGAAGGCGGGCGCCAATCTCGCAGCGGGAGTCCTCGCCGATCGGTACGGCCGCAAGCCTGTGCTCGTGGCCGGCTGGCTGATCGGACTCCCCGTCCCACTCCTCTTGATCTGGGCTCCGACGTGGGGATGGGTCGTGGTGGCCAACGTCCTGCTCGGCGTGAACCAGGGGCTGACCTGGTCGACGACGGTGATCATGAAGATCGATCTCGTCGGCCCGTTGCGGCGAGGCCTGGCGATGGGGCTCAACGAGGCCGCCGGTTATGGCGCCGTGGCGCTGACCGCGCTGGCGACCGGTGCGATCGCCCAGGAAGCCGGCCTTCGGCCGGCGCCGTTCTTCCTCGGGCTTGCCTACGCCGGGCTCGGCCTCGCCGTGTCGGCGCTCCTCGTTCGCGACACGAGCCGACACGTCGACCTGGAGCGATCGTCCCGCGGCGCGCCTCTTGCCATGGCCTGGCGGTCGGTCCTCGTTCGGACGACCCTGCGCGAGCCGTCACTGTCGGCGGCCTGCCAGGCAGGTCTCGTCAACAACCTCAACGACGGGATGGCGTGGGGCCTGCTGCCGCTCCTGTACGCCGCGGCTGGCCTGTCGATCGGCGAGATCGGCGTCCTGGCCGCTGCCTACCCGGCCGTCTGGGCGGTCGCCCAGATCGCGACGGGTGCGTGGTCGGATCGGGTGGGCCGGAAGCGGCTCATCGTCGCCGGCATGTTCCTCCAGGCGGGAGCGATCGGTGTGATCGCCGCGGGCTCGTCGTTCGGGCCATGGCTGGT
>JBIOWA010000026.1:0-6990 GCA_044868045.1 Candidatus Limnocylindrales bacterium | reverse complement strand
ACGTATAGCGCGCTGGGCGATGGACGTAGCGCCACATGCTACCCGGGCGTGCGTGCACCGCTGCGGCACTTTCGGCCCGCGCTTCGAAGGTCGCTCGCGTCGTCCATTTCGTCGACGGCGTCGGCTTACGGCAACCCCTGCAGCATCCCGATCAACGAGGACGACCCGGTCCGGACGTACCCGCCCTATGCCGCCTGCAGGCAGGCCCTCGGGACGCCCGCTCCGCTAGGGGGAGGACGACGGCTGGAACTTCACACCCTCAATTTCGGTCGGATGGGAATCGGCAGTCCGTGGCGCGAGCGGCCATGCCGACGGCGCGAGGAGCGCGTAGAGAAGGACGAACCAGTTGATGTTCACCGCCGGCGAGCCGAGGATCATCGTCGCGACACCCACGCGGAACGACGCGGCCGGCCGTTCTCGGAGGAGCACCACCAGGAGGACGCCAGCGACGGCGCAGAGCATCGGGAGCCGCTCGTAGATGGAAGCCGGGGCCCCGAGAAAGCGTGCCCACCCGCCGACTGACAGTGGATAGATGCCGATTGCTTCGCCGCTCAGCAACAGTCGTAAGTATTCGACGTGTTGGCCGAGTCCCGCGCCGAGCACGCTCACGAGGACGAGCACGATTCCGCTCCCGACGAACCACGCGAACCCTCGCCATCGCCCAGTGACGAGTAGCCAGAGGCCCGTGATCCCGGGCGTTAGCTTGATCGCCGTGAGGACGGCGGCCATCGCTCCCGCGCCCTCCTCGCGGTCGGCCCGCGCGAGCCGCCAGATGCCGAGTAGGCCAAGCAGCACGAACGAGTTCACGTTGCCCACGCCGATCTCGTAGACGGTCGGGACAATGAGCACGACGATCGCGACGGCGGTCGCGATAGGAATGCGCCGGGCGAGCATCGCCAAGGATGTCGCCATGGCAGACAGCGTAAGCCCGTACCAGATCCATGCACCGACCTCGTTCGGGAGCGCGGCCAGCAGCCGGAAGAAGATTGCCATCGGCGGCGGCGATGGGTATGGCACGTGAAAGTACTGGCCACCTGCGTCCACAATGCGGTCGCCGGGTTGTAGCCGGTACAGGTCATGGCCCGCGTTGAGGCGCTCACCCGCACCCAGATAGTTGAATGCGTCGCCCGGCATCAACCCGCGCTGGAAGTACACCGACTGGACGGCGACGAGCAGGCCGAGCGCGATGCCGATGGCCAGGAGCGCCACGAGGCGACGACGACGGTCTTCCATGAGGGTGCATCCTACGGCTTGTGCCGGACCTGCCGACAGGACGATGGGGTCATTGCCACCTGGCACCGCCGACGAGACCATCGCACGCGATGTTCATCGAGGGAGAGGCCACGTGCGTTACCTGATCACCGGCGGGGCCGGGTTCATCGGCTCGCACCTCGCCGACCGCCTGGTCGCGCGGGACGATTCGGTGATGCTCCTGGACGATCTATCCACGGGCACGCTCGCCAACGTCCAGCACCTCCTTGGCGACGGCGGCTCTCCGCGGGTGCGCTTCATCGAGGGCTCGGTGCTTGACTACCCATTCGTTGCCGGCCTGGTCGACGAGGTCGACGTCATCGTCCATCTCGCCGCAACGGTCGGCGTCGAACTTGTCGTCCGCCAGCCGCTCGAGACACTCCTGAACAATGTGCGCGGTACCGAGATCGTCCTCGAGGTCGCTGCGGAGCGTGGCACCAAGGTTCTCGTGACGTCCACCTCGGAGGTGTACGGCAAGAACGCCGCCGGCGCGCTTCATGAAGACTCCGACCGGATCCTCGGCTCGCTCTTCAAGGCGCGCTGGGTGTATGCGACGTCGAAGGAGGTCGATGAGATCCTTGCGTTCGAGTACGCGCGAACGCGTGGCCTCGCGACGGTGGTTGCCCGTCTTTTCAACTGCGTCGGACCACGTCAGACGGGACGCTACGGGATGGTCGTCCCGCGCTTCGTCCGCCAGGCATTGCGCGGCGAGGATCTCACGGTCTTCGGCGATGGGACGCAATCGCGTTGCTTCTGCCACGTAGCGGACACCGTCGAGGCGCTCCTCCTACTGCTCGACAGCGACGAGGCGGTCGGCGACGTTTTCAACGTCGGCTCGCAGTACGAGATTAGCATGCGCGGCCTCGCGAACCTCATCATCGATATGACCGGTTCCTCCTCGGACATCCGGTACGTCCCATATACCGAGGCCTACGAGCCCGGTTTCGAGGACATGGAGCGCAGGCTCCCGGACATCTCGAAGATCAACCGGGTAACAGGGTGGACGCCGACCCGCGATCTCAACGAAATCCTCGAGGACGTGATCCGCCACGAGCGGGCCGGCCTGACGGGCCGCCCGATGGAGGTCATCGAGGTATCCGGTCCGATGCTGCGGCGACAGGCCGGGTGACCTCAACGGCTCCGCTCGTCGCGGTCGTCATCCCGGCCCTGAACGAAGCTGGCAAGATCGGGGCCGTACTCGACGCCCTACCGAAGGACGGCCGGTTCGAGGCGATCGTGGTCGATGACGGCTCTACCGACGGCACCGGCGACGAGGCCCGCCAACACGGCGCCGCCGTCGTCCTTCGTCACGAAACTCGATCAGGCAAGGGCGTCGCACTCCGTGACGGCTGGCGGGAGGGCGTGGCACGCGGTCGGCCGTTCCTCGCGATCGTCGACGCGGATGGCCAGCATGATCCAGCGGAGCTCACACCGGCGCTGGACCATCTCCTCCAGGCCGACGCGGACTACCTCCAGGGCTCGCGTTGGATGCGGGGCGCGCGAACCGTGGGTGACCCGGGGCCGCGCGGCTTCGGGACCCACATCTACTCGGCGATCTTCAGCGTGCTGGTGATGCGCCGCTTCACCGACGCCACGAACGGCTTCCGGATCTTCCGTGCGTCGATCCTGGACCACCCCGAAATCGACCTCGACCAGCCGTGGCTCTCGAGCTACGACCTTGAGCCCTACCTCCTCTACAAGTCGGTCCGGCTTGGCTTCAAGGTCATCGATCACCCGGTCACCGTCACGTATCACGGCGAGGGCATCACGAAGATGAAAGGCCCTCGCGACTGGTGGCGCCTCTTCCGCCCGGCGGTCCTCCTGCGGACCAGGCTCAAGCACTGAGCCAGCGGGACTGACCGCTTAGGCGGCCGTGGGTTCAGGCCTCGTCCTCGAGACCAACAGAAGTACCTCCCTGTCGCCGGGTCATCGGTAGGTGTCACCCGATGACTCAAGTCCGGGTTGACGCCACCTCGAGGCCGACACAACCATCAGAACCTCGGCGACCCCAGTCGCCGCCGCGCTCCGAATCACAAGGGGACGGGTGTGACGGATCGGCGGATGGCGCCACTCGCTTTGGCGCTCGCTTCAGTTCTTGCTGCTTCCCAGGCGGCGTTTGTACCCGCTGTGGTGCGCGCCGTGCCAGGCGATCCGATCAGATATGCATACGACCCGAATGGTCGATTGACCGCAGTGATCGACCCCAATGCCGGATCCGCGCAGTATTCATACGACGCCGCGGGGAACACTACGGCGATCACCCGCCGGGCGGCCAACGTGGTCGCCGTTCTCGAGTTCGCTCCCAGGACCGGCGCGATCGGTACGTCTGTGTCCATTTCGGGGACTGGATTCTCGGCGACACCCAGCCAGAACACGGTCAAGTTCAACGGCACGACGGCGTCGGTGACGGCGTCGACCACGACCGAGATCGTGGCGACTGTGCCCACGGGTGCCACTACGGGGACCATCCAGGTCACCACTCCGTCCGGTAGCGCGACGAGCGCCGTCGTCTTCACCGTTCAAGCTCAGAATCTCCCGACGATCTCGTCGGTATCGGTCGCGATCGGTGCCCCCGGCACTACCTTCACGGTGACTGGAACGAACTTCAGCACGACCATCGGCCTGAACAACCTGCGCGTGAACAAGTCGCTGGCGACGGTGACGGCCGCTACCGCGACCTCGCTGACGGCCACGATTCCCGCCGGCACCGGATCCGCAAAGGTCACGGTGGGGACGATCAACGGGCAGGTGACTTCGGCCGCCGATGTCTTCATCCCGATGCAGGGCTTCACCGCTTCCCAGATCCAGTACACGGGAAGGGCGACCTATGGCACCGCGACGACCGTCTCGATCCCGACCGCCGGCAAGAAGGGGATCCTGGTCTTCGACGCGACTGCTGGGGATCGCATTGCGGTCACATTCGGCAGCGGCGCGCTTAACGGCTACGCATACCTGATCGACCCCACCGGTTTCGTGCACGCCGTGAATTCCTGGGTTCCTCAGGGCTCGGCGAGCTGGGGGCCGAAGTACTTCGCGCAGGGTGGCTTCATCGACGCGATCACCGTCCCTCAGTCCGGGACGTATTCGCTGTTCTTCGACGCATTCACGACGGGAAGCCTTCCGGTGACCGTCACGAAGCTCCCCGCCGACTACGCCGCGACTGGCACCATCGGCGGTCCGGCGACGACGCTGACGACGACCGTGCCCGGCCAGAACGCGACCCTCACCTTCAGTGGCACGACCAACCAGAAGATCAGCGTCCGCCTCGCGGCGGGCAGCTACACCGGCGCCATCATCAACGTGGCGATCAAGAACCCCGACGGCAGCTACCTCGTCAACCCGTTCAACATCGACAACAGCGGCTCGTTCATCGATCGCACGACGCTGCCCGCGACGGGCGACTACACCCTGGTCTTCGACCCCGCCGGCGCGGCCACCGGCAGCATGGCCATCACCGTCTACGACGTGCCTGCTGACTACGCCGCGACTGGCACGATCGGCGGTCCGGCCACGACGCTGACGACGACCGTGCCCGGCCAGAACGCGACGCTCACCTTCAGCGGTAGCGTCGGGCACAGGATCAGTGTGACGATCGGGCCGAGCGGATTCGAGCTGATCGACGTGTCGATCAAGAACCCCGACGGCACGACTCTCGTCAACCCGATCACATTCGATCGCAGTGGCGGCAGCATCCCAACGACCACGCTTCCCCAGAACGGCGACTACGTATTGCTCGTCGATGGGCGCAGTTTCACAACGGGTAGCGTCCCGATCACGATCAATGATCAGGGATTCGGTTTCGCCCCGATCCAGAAGTCCCTCCTCGGCGCTCCGGGACCACGCGCGGACGCAAAGGACTCACGCCCATCGGTGCGAGCCGCACCGCCCCGCACTGAGGAAGCAGTTCCGTTCGCCAACGGAGATGACGACACCTGGATCCCGGGCCCGAGCAATACCCACGGCGATTGGCGAAGTCATCGACAGTCATCAGCCGCAGAGCGCGTTCCGCGCCTACTCGCTGGCAAGGGCGTGACGGCACTTTCCGGCTTGGTCCTCGACCTCGGCGGTGATCCGTTGACCGGCATCACCCTGGCAATCGGCGACACGTCTGCGCGTACCGACTCGAAGGGCCGATTCCTGATCAAGAATGCCGCGAGCGGGCGCCAGATCCTGGAAATCGATGGGTCCACAAGCAACCGCCGCGGCAAGACCTACGGCTCGTTCGAGTTCTCTGTGGACTTGGCGCCCGGAGTGACGACGGTCATGCCACGCGTGATCTGGCTCCCCCGGATCGATACCCAGCACACGGTCGCCATCACAGCGCCGACGACGAAGGAGATCGTCGTCACGACGCCGTACATCAAGGGTCTCGAACTCCACATCCCAAAGGGCACCACCATCACCGACGAGGATGGCGAACCCGTCACGGATCTGAGCATCACGCCCATCCCAGTCGATCGGACACCGTTCCCGCTCCCTGACTACGTCGAAGTCCCGGTCTACTTCACGATCCAGCCGGGTGGGGCCTACGTCGACAAGAAGAACGCTTGGCTCGTCTACCCGAACTATCCGGACTTCGACCCAGGTTCAAGCCATCCGTTCTGGCACTACGACCCTGAGGACAAGGGCTGGTACATCTACGGCCTCGGAACGGTGACCGAGGATGGTCGTCAGGTCGTGGCTGACGAGTCGACGCGCCTCTACGAGTTTACGGGCGCCATGTTCGGCGGGAACGGCCAGAACCCGGCAGGAAACGGACCGGAGCCGGGCTCCGACTCAGAGGATGGCGATCCAGTCGATCTCGGGACGGGACTCTTCGTCCTAAGCAAGACCGACGTGATCCTGCCCGCGTCGATGCCGCTAACGGTCACACGAACATATCGTCAGCTCGACAACCAACCGCGTCCCTTCGGCATCGGTACCAATTGGAATTTCGGGCTCTTCTTGAGTACCAGCATTCCAGGTACGTACCAGGTCGCTGATCTGAACTTACCCGACGGTGGTCAAGTTCACTACGTCCGGATATCCTCCGGCAACGGGTATACCGAAGCGGTCTTCGAGACCACGTCCTCGCCGACCGCCTTCTACAAGTCACAGATCACATGGAACGGAGCTGGTTGGACACTCCGCCTTCGCGACGGCACCAAGTACATCTTCCACAACGAGATCGCACCCCTGAGCCGCATCGAGGACCGGTTCGGCAACTCGATCACGCTCAGCCGCGACACACCAAACTCACTCAACATCACCCAGGCCACATCGTCGGACGGGCGCTGGGTCAAGTTCGGCTACGACACGAGCAACCGCGTAACTTCGGCAACGGACAACACGGGTCGAGTCACCGGCTACCAGTACAACGCCGCCGGCTACCTCTGGAAGGTCACGGACGCTAAGGGCGGAGTGACTACCTACACGTACGACGCCTCAAACCGGATGGCGACGTTGCAGGACGCCCGCCTAATCACCTTCCTGACGAACGAATACTGGCCTGACGGCAAGATCAAGAAACAGACCCAGGCCGACGGTAAGACCTACCAGTTCGACTACACGATCGACGGCAACGGCAAGGTCACGCAGACCGACGTGACAGATCCCCGAGGGTATGTCCACCGGGTTACTTTCAGCGCGGCGGGCTATCCCCTGACGGACACCAGCGCCTACGGGACAGCGCAGGCGCAAACGACGACCTATGTGCGCCAAACCAGCGGCCAGCTCCCCACTTCAATCACGGACGCGCTC
>JBIOWA010000025.1:0-4076 GCA_044868045.1 Candidatus Limnocylindrales bacterium | reverse complement strand
ACGTGGCCGGGCGAGCACGGCTCGACGAACAACACCTTCCACCGAACCGGTGCGGCGTTCACCGGCCGGACCGGCTTCGCAGACACAGGCGTCCTCCAGTCGGACACCCTTCAGGCGGCCTCGGAGCGGGCGGGGAAGAAGGTGGCGCAGATCGAGTGGGTCGGCGGCCGGAACGCAGGCATCGCGGGCCCGACCATCGACTTCCGCAACTTCTTCTCGACGCGCGGCGTGCTGACGGCGCCGGCGGTCGCGCAGGAGCAGGCGGGCGCGGCTGCGTTCGGTCTCTCGTATCAGGTCGCGAGCTTTGCCGACGCGAGCGGATGGACGAACGTCCCCGCGAGCACGCTGCCCGCGAAGGAGACGACGCTGACCGTCGCCACGACCTTCGCCGCGCAGAACCCGACGCGCGTGTACGACGTCTTCATCTACGCCACCGGGAGCGGCTACGACCACGTCCTGCTCACCCGGCAGGCCGACGCGAAGGATGGCAGTAAGGTCGTCGTCAACCTCGCCGTCGGCGATTTCAAGGAGATCAAGCTGAGGGGGTCGGACGGCCTGATCGGCGCCCGCGCGGGCCAGACCGCCGGCTTCTACGTCAAGCTGATCGACCTCGCCGGCGACCTCTCCAAGTTCAAGCTCTACTTCGCCTCGGTCGCGCGCGTGATCGCGACGTGCGGGATCCCGGCCTGCGCGGCCCTGCCGGGCGGGAATCTCGAGGAGTACATCGCGAACAACTTCCCGACCTCGATCGCAGCCGACTTCGCGCCGCTCGAAGCGCGGATCATCGACGAGGAGACGTACGTCGAGCAGGGGCTCGACCTCGAGGAGGCCTACGTCGACCCGGTGCTCGACTTTATCCTCGGCACGCTCCAGCCCGACACCGACATCGCCTTCGTCGGCTTCCCCGTGACCGACGAGTTCTCGCATCAGTTCATGGGGCTCGTCACCCCGACGGAGATCGACGGCTCGCCGAACCCCTACTTCGACGACCTCGAGGGCAACGGGACGCCGGACGGCCGGGTCGCGATTCGCCAGGGGTTCATCGAGGGCGCCTATAAGGGCGCGGACGCGCTCCTCGCCCGGTCCCGCTCGCACCTCGGCGCGAGCACGACCGTCTTCGCCTCCTCCGACCACGGCTTCGCGCCGCAGCACGAGGCGGTCAACGCCCGTCGAGTCCTGTTCGAGGCCCAGACGAAGGGCACCTCGCTTCAGGCGAGCGGCGGGAACACCGCGTCCAACTGCGGGGCGGCCGCGACCGACCTCGCGAAGGCCTGTTGGGCCGGCGGCACGATCCAGATCTACGTCAATCCCAGCCTCCCGTCGGGGATCACGTACGAGGACGTGCGCACGGCCGCCATCGACGCCTTCCAGAATCTCAGCGACCCCGCGCATTCGGGTCGGAAGATCGTCGACAGGATCCTGAGGAAGGAGCAGCTCCGGAACGTCGACGGCAGCGATTCGCTCCACCCGAACCGGAGCGGCGACGTGGTGGTCGCGCTGTTCCCGCCGTACCAGTCAGATGCCGGTACGCCGGGGCAGAAGATCGCCTTCTCGCAGTTCTTCGGCCAGCACGGCTACCTGCCGAACCTGGTCGACATCGCGCACAACGTGAACATGCACGGGACGTTCGTCGCGGCCGGGCCCGGCGTGAAGCAGAGCTCGACGCCGATCGCGGGCGTGCGGGCGATCGATCTCGCGCCGACGATCGCGTTCCTGATGGGGATCCCGGGGCCGCATCAGGCGCGAGGCAAGATCCTCTTCGACACGCTCGAGGGAACGTCGAGCCTCAAGGAGGTCGACATCCTCGACATCAGCGACTACCACGGCCAGCTGGTACCGCTCTCGGAGGCCTCCGATCCTTTGCTGGGCGCGAGCTCGCCGAGCTTCGCCATCGGCGGGGCTGCGTTCCTGAAGCCGTGGTTCGACGCCTACCGGGCGGACAATCCGAGCGCGACGATCACGGTGACTGCCGGCGACGCCGTCGGGGCGACGCCGCCGATCTCGAGCTTCTTCGGCGACAAACCCACGATCGAGCTCATGAACTCGATGGGCTTCACGCTCGACGGTCTCGGCAACCACAACTTCGACCGCGGGGAGCAGTACCTGCGCAACACGCTGATCCCGCTGGCGAAGTTCAAGTACGTCTCGGCGAACGTGCTCGACTCGAGAACGGGCGATACACCGCCCGAGTGGTCGAAGTCGCGTGTGATCGATCTCGGGGCCTTCAAGCTCGCCGTGATCGGCTTCACGAACCCGGACGCGCCCGAACTCGTCAAGCCGGGCTCCTTCGGGCCTTTCGTGGTCAGCGATCCGCTCGCGGCAGTCAACAAGCGGGCCCAGCAACTCGGCCACAGGAACGGTGTCGCGGCGATCGTGGCGATCGGTCACCTGGGCGCGACGGCAGGAACGTTGACGGCGCCGACGGGCCCGCTCGTCGACCTCGCCGACAACGTCCAGGGCGTCGATGCGGTGATCGGTGACCACACCGACTTCCAGGTCCTGACGACTCGTTCGAACGGCGTGCTCGTGACGGAGAACCGAAGCAAGGGCATCCGCTTCACGCGCGTCCGGCTGGTCGTCGACACGACGAACGGAGCGGTCGTTTACAAGACCGCCGACTTCCACAGGCCGTGGAACATCGGCGTGACGCCCGATCCGCAGATCCAGGCGCGGATCGACGAGCTGAACACTCAGCTCGCGCCGATCCTCAACGCCAAGGTCGGCGACTCGACGAAGGCCATCCCGCGCGCCGACCAATGCGGGAACTCGGCAGGGCGGACGTGCGAGTCGCTCGTCGGCAACGTGACCGCGGACTCGATGCGGACGACCTACGGGACGAACTTCGCGGTCACGAACTCGGGTGGCCTCCGCGCCGACCTCACCTGCCCGCCGGGCGCGAGCGATCCGAACCCGAACGACTTCTGCCCGGCGAGCCTGTACCCGATCCCGACCGCATCGGGGCTCTCGCCGATCACCCGCGGTCAGGTGCTGACGGTGCTGCCGTTCGGAAACCAGGTCGTCACGCTGTCGGTGACGGGCGCCGAGCTGAAGGCGGTGCTGGAGAACGGCGTCTCGCAGATGCCGGGAGCAGCCGGGCGCTTCCCGCAGGTCTCGGGCCTCTGCTTCACGTACAACATCAACGCGCCTGCCTTGAGCCGTGTCGTGTCCGCGTTCGTGGCGAACGCCGACGGCAGCTGCACGGCAACACCGGTCGATCTAACGGCGGCGGCGACGTACACGCTCGCCGAGAACGACTTCATGGTGACAGGCGGCGACGGCTACCCGAACCTCGCCTCCAAGGCGACCTCGCGCGACCTGATGGATCAGGTGCTCGCGGACTACATTACCGCGAGCACGCCCATCAGCCCGGCCGTGCGGGCAGCTCCGAACGGCCGGATCAACTGCACGGGCACGACGTGCCCGGCACTCGTCGCGAGTCCCTAACGACGAACGACTGACTGGAGCCGGGCGACCTCGCCCGGCTCCAGCTCGCGCCAGTGGCCTGGTTCGAGCCTGTCGAGGGTTAGCCCCGCGTACCGGCTGCGGTGCAGGTGGCGCACGGGGTAGCCGACGGCCTCGCACATGCGCCTGACCTGGCGGTTCCGTCCTTCGTGCAGCGTCAACTCGATCCGCGACGGTGCCAGGCACCGGACAGTGGCCGGAGCCGTCATGCCGTCCTCCAGCTGGACTCCTTCGGCCAGTGCGCGAAGCGCCGCGTTATGGGGCTCGCCTTCGACGTCCACCTCGTAGACCTTCTCCACGCCGTAGCGCGGATGGGCGAGGCGGTGCGCGAGCGGGCCGTCGTTCGTGAGCAGCAGCGCTCCGGTCGTGTTCGCGTCGAGACGGCCGACGGGCACGACGCGCTCCGGAAGGTCGACGAGGTCGACGACCGTTGGGCGGCCCTGCGGATCGCTCGCCGTGGTCACCGTCCCGGCCGGCTTGTGGAGCAGGACGTACGTGAGTTCTTGCGCGGCCACAGGCTCTCCGTCCACCTCGACCCGGTCGCGCCGCTCGACAAAGGTGTTGAGCTGTCCCGGCTCGCCGTTGACCGTCACCCGGCCGGCCTTGATCAGCTC
>JBIOWA010000024.1:0-2364 GCA_044868045.1 Candidatus Limnocylindrales bacterium | reverse complement strand
CGGCCTTGCCCACCGTGGCACCGAGGTCGGTGGCCGGCACGTCCTTGAGCGCCCCACCGAACGTGCCGATCGCGGTGCGCAGCGGAGTTGCGACAACAATGCCTGCCGCGCCGTTACCGAAACCCATGGTCCGTTACCTCCCCGTCAGGAATTCTGCGATGATCTCGGCCAGTTCCACCGGCCGGTCGAACACACGAAGTGTCGCGATCGGCGCTGGCGCCGGTCTGGGAGTCGAAGCGGTCAGGCGGGCCGGGTGCCAAACAGGTAGTAGTTGCTGATGTCGATCACGAAAGGAATTCCGTAGGCGGGGAAGCGGTCGATGATGGCCTGCTTGTAGGCCTGGCCGTCGTCGCCGCCGAGGAGTTCGCCGGCGGCCTGCAGGTACTCGACCATCTCAGCGAAAACGGCCGGTCCTGCGGGTAGCCCGTGTCCGGGCAGGATCGCGTCGTAGGCCGGGTCGACGAGCTGCTCCAGGATGACCTGCCAACGGGCGATGTCGTTGTTTCCGACGAACGAATGAGTGTGGTGGTAGACGAGGTCCTGTGCCACCAGGACGCCGTGCTCGGGCAGCCGGATCAACAGCTGGTCGGTGGTCTCACCGCCGGAGACGGCTTCGAAGACGAAAGGAACGCCGTCGATGACCTCGGTGCCCGGGGTAATCAGGTCGGTGGGGGCCACCTCCGCTGCCGGGATCGGGACGCCGTTCAGGTCCTGAAGGTCGCCCCGCGCCGCCATCTGATCACGTACGATTTCCAGCGCGTGAATGGGTGCGTTGAAGCGGGCTGCGCCCTGGAAGTGGTCCGGGTGCGCGTGGGTGATAATGATCCGGTCCAGCGGCTTGCCGAGCCCCTTGGCGTATTCGACGACCTCGTCGGCGTCCGCGACGTTGACCTGGCCGTCCACCGCGATGAGCCGGCTCGGGGTCTCGATCAGCTGGGTGGTGACGTTCAGGCTTTCGGCGGGAGCCGTGTAGCTGTGCACCCGCACGTTGCCCTTGTCGATGATGGTGATTGTGCCCCTCATTGGTCTACTCTTTCTGTGGTTCGTCGGTGATTTGGTGAGGCCGGTTGAGTATGTCGATCATTACTGCGGTGGCGTTGGTGATGTCCGGGACTTAGCGGGCCGAGTTGGCCCGGACGGCGGCGTCGACGGGGAGGTCGGGTCAGGCCTGCTGGTTGGCCATGCCGAGGTACTCGCCCAGGCGGTACTCGAGGTCGGGGCCGGCCTGGGCGGCGAGCGCTCCAAAGCCGGCTGCGCGGGACAGGAAGCCGGGCAGCGTCAGCGAATGCGCGAACTCACCGTAGGAGGCGACAAGGTCGGCGTCCGGCGGCAGCGTCGCCCGGTTGACCATCGCCTTGACCGATGCGAGGGAGGTCTTGTCGAAGGAGGCGAGTCGGGCGGCCATGGTGTCGACGAAGTCGTCGAGTTCGCCGTCGGGCAATGCCCGGGTCACCCATCCCCAGCGTTCGGCGAGGTCGGCGTCGTAGTCGCTGCTGCTCAGCATGGCTTCAAGCGCCCGGTCTCGGCCGATGAAACGAGGCAGTCGCTCGGTGCCGCCGCCGCCGGGCACGAGCCCGCCGCCGACCTCGGGGTGACCGAACATCGCCTTCTCCCGGCTCGCGTAGCGCAGATCGCAGGCGAGGGCGAGCTCGTTGCCGCCTCCGCGGGTGCGACCTCGGATGGACGCGATGGTGATGTAGGAGGCTTTGGTCAGCCGCAGCACGATCTCGGTCCAGATCGGAGTGGCGTCCTCGGCCTCAGGTGCGGGGAAGTCGGCCATCGCGGCGAGGTCGAAGTGGTTGAAATAGAAGTCGGGTACGCCGCTCTTGAAGACGACGACCTGAGTGTCGGGATCCTCTCCGAGTTCCACGATGGTCTCGTGAAGTCTCGTCACCGTTTCGCCGACGATCAGATTCGCGGGCGGGTTCGAGAACGTGATCGAGGCAATCTGCGGTGTCGGGCGCTCGAGGGTGATCGTGCTTGGCTGGTTCATGGTGTGCTCCATTCTTTGTCGACAGCGGCGTTAGGAGGGGCGGAGCAGCAGTATCGGCACGAACGCCACCCCGGCCAGCAGCGACGACAGGCCGCGCTGCGGCTGGAAGCAGGGGCGGATCCCCGCTGTTTGCTCGGGAAAGGTATCCTGGTATTCATCGCTCGAGGAATTCCAGAACCTGTTCCACAAACTCGTCGTGATACTGGAAGATGCCGCCGTGTCCGGCGTCACGATAGAGGGGTCCGAGTTCGGCAGTTGGCAGACGTCGAGCCAGGTCGACAGTATTACTGCTGGGCACCATTCGATCGTGGTCACCGTTTACGACCAGGACCGGCTGTTGAATGCCCGTCAAGTCGGCAGGCTCCTGACGC
>JBIOWA010000023.1:0-14610 GCA_044868045.1 Candidatus Limnocylindrales bacterium | reverse complement strand
GAGGTCGAACCTTGTCGACGAATGAGCAGCGATTGACGCGGCTCGATGCGATGCGCGAGGAGGCGCGACTTGGCGGTGGGCAGGAACGCATCGACCAGCAACATGCCCGCGGGAAACTGACGGCGCGTGAGCGGCTGGAGCTCCTGCTCGACGCCGGCTCGTTCATCGAGCTCGATGCGTTCGTCACGAACCGGAATCCCGAGGTGGAAACCGCGTACCTCGGCGACGGCGTCGTGACCGGTCACGGCACGATCGACGGCCGCACGGTCTTCGTCTTCAGCCAGGACTTCACGATCTTCGGCGGCTCGTTATCCGAGGCGTACGCCGAGAAGATCTGCAAGGTGATGGACCTCGCGATGAAGGTCGGAGCGCCGATCATCGGGCTCAATGATTCGGGCGGCGCGCGGATCCAGGAGGGCGTGGTATCACTCGGCGGCTATGCCGACATCTTCCTGCGCAACACCCTGGCCTCTGGCGTCGTCCCGCAACTGTCGGTCGTGATGGGGCCGTGCGCCGGGGGAGCGGTCTATTCCCCCGCCATCACCGACTTCACGATCATGGTCGAGGGCACGAGCTACATGTTCGTCACCGGCCCTAACGTCGTGAAGGCCGTGACGCACGAGGAGGTCGATGCCGAGACGCTGGGCGGCGCGACCACGCACACGACACGCAGCGGCGTCGCGCACCTCGCGGCGCACGATGAAGTCGAGGCCCTGACATCGGTGCGTCGCCTGCTCGGCTATCTGCCGCAGAACAACCTGGGCGACACGCCGCGCGGCGCCGACACCGATCCGGTCGATCGACGGGACGAGGCGCTCGACACGATCGTTCCCGACGATCCGTCGCGCCCCTATGACATGCACGGCGTGATCGACGCGATCGTCGACGACCGCGCGTTCCTCGAGATCCAGCCTGGGTGGGCCCAGAACATCATCACCGGTTTCGCCCGCTTGGGCGGCCAGAGTGTCGGCGTGGTCGCCCAGCAGCCAGCAGTGCTCGCGGGCGCGCTGGACATCGATGCCTCGACGAAGGCGGCCAGGTTCGTTCGCACCTGCGATTGCTTCAACGTCCCGCTGGTCACGCTGGTCGACGTGCCGGGGTTCCTGCCAGGAGTCGGACAGGAACACGGTGGCATCATCCGCCACGGTGCGAAGTTGCTCTATGCGTACTGCGAGGCGACGGTGCCGAAGCTGACGGTCATCACCCGCAAGGCATATGGCGGCGCCTACGACGTCATGTCGAGCAAACACATCCGCGGCGACGTGAACATCGCGTGGCCGACGGCGGAGATCGCGGTCATGGGCGCGGAGGGAGCGGTCAACATCCTGCATCGCGATGAGATCGCCGGCGCCGTCGATGCACCTGCCGAGCGGGCGCGTCTCGTGGCCGACTACGAGGAGCGGTTCGCGAACCCGTATGTCGCTGCAGCCCGGGGCTACGTCGACGACGTCATCCGTCCATCCGACACACGCCCCCGGCTGATCGCCGCGCTCCGGATGCTCGCCGACAAGCGCGACACGAACCCACCGAAGAAGCACGGCAACATCCCGTTGTGACCAGCGTGGCCCGCCGGGCGCCGGTGCCGTCTTTGCGCAAGGACAGCCGTGGTCGGCCATTCGGCCGGATCCTGATCGCCAACCGTGGGGAGATCGCGCTTCGGATCATCCGCACGTGCCGCGATCTTGGCGTCGAAGCGGTCGCGGTCTATTCCGACGCCGATATCGACGCCGCACACGTGGCGGCCGCCGACGACGCCGTGCGCCTGGGACCGGCATCTGCTGCCGAGAGTTACCTGCGCGCCGACGCGATCATCGAGGCGGCACTTGCGAGCGGTGCCGAGGCGATCCATCCGGGCTACGGCTTCCTCTCCGAGCGGGCCTCCTTTGCGCGGGCTGTGACAGACGCAGGTCTGACGTTCGTCGGGCCGAGCGCCGATGCGATCGAGGCGCTCGGCGACAAGCTCGCGGCACGGCGCACGGCGCGGGCGGCGGACGTGCCGGTGGTCCCAGGCACGTTCGAACCCGCGCCGATCGATCGTCCCGACGACATCGAGCGGATCCTGGACGCGGCGCGGGCGATCGGTTTCCCGTTGTTCGTCAAGGCGTCGGCAGGCGGGGGTGGGCGGGGGATGCGACGCGTCGCGCGTAGCACGGAATTGCCGGCTGCGCTAGTCGCCGGCTCGACCGAGGCAATGGCGGCGTTCGGCGACGGGTCGGTGTACCTGGAACGCGAGGTCCGTCCCGCGCGGCACGTCGAGGTCCAGCTGCTGGGCGACGAGGATGGAAGGATCGTCGCGCTCGGTGAACGCGATTGCTCGATCCAGCGTCGACACCAGAAGTTGGTCGAGGAATCGCCGGCCCCTGGACTCACCCGCGACGAGCGATCCGACCTGCACGCGACGGCGGTGCGCGCCGCGCGCGCGGCCGGGCTGCACAACGCCGCGACCGGGGAGTTCCTGCTCGACGCCGACGGACGGTTCTTGTTCCTCGAGGTCAATGCACGACTCCAGGTCGAACACGGCGTGACGGAGCTATTGACCGACCTCGACCTCGTCGCCGAGCAGCTCTGGATCGCGGCGGGTCATCCGCTGTCCGATGCGGTCATCGACGCCGCGGATGCCGCCGCGGCACCGACGCGCCATGCCATCGAGATCCGCCTCGCGGCCGAGGATCCGGCGAGGGACTTCGCCCCGGTACCCGGTCGCGTCGGGTCGTGGACCATGCCGTCCGGTCCGGGCGTGCGCGTCGATACCGCGATCCGCGCCGGCGACCGAGTGCCGCCCGACTACGACCCGTTGATCGCGAAGATCATGACCGTAGGGCGGGATCGCCCCGCCGCGCTCCGACGGATGCGCCGCGCCCTCGACGAGGTCGAGGTCACCGGTATCCAGACGACCCTCCCGTTCGACCGGGCCCTGCTGCGCGATGCCGGCTTCCATGCTGCCGCGGACCTGTCGACGGACTGGGTGCCGTCGTACTGGGATGGGGCCGCCGACCGCGAACGGGTCCGCGAGGTCGCGGCGCGAACCGCGGCCGCCGCCATCACGGAGGCACCTGCAGGTTTGGCGGCGACCGCGTCTTTACGCAAAGACAGAGCGCCGACGGGATGGCGGGCAGCGGCACGCCAGGCAATGGTCGATCGGTGGCCACGGTGACCGGGACGCATCGGGCGTTGCGGGTCGGCGGCAGACCCGGTACGGCCGCTCCCGGCGACGTACCGCTGACGATCGCGCCGGGAACGACGATTCCGAAGGGTCATCGCGCGATCGTCGGTCGCGTCGGTCCCATTGATCCGGTAGGTCGCCGGGCGGTAGAGGTCGTGGTCGATGGCTGGCGGTTCGAGTTCGACGTGGAGGATGCCGCTCGCGCCGCGCTGCGCGAACGTGCGTCGCGCGACCGCGCCACCCGCGTTGGGGGTGGTGAACCGCTGGAGATCCGTGCCATCATCCCGGGGAGGATCGCGTCGGTAGCCGTCACCACCGGCGACGCCGTCGAGCTGGGTCAGACCCTGCTCGCCGTGGAGGCGATGAAGATGCAGAACGAGCTGCGCGCGCCGCGGGCCGGGACCGTCGTCCGTGTCGCCGCCACGACGGGCACGACCGTCGAGCTCGGGGACCTCCTGGTCGTCCTGGAGTGAAGGACGCCGCCCGGCACCCGACGCGCCCGACGGGGGAGGGAGTCGATCCCGCCCGCGATCGCTGGCGGGCCACGGTCCGCGCCAAAGCCGCCGCGGCTGCCGCCGAGCGGCGGCCCCGCTTCGAGACCTCCTCCGGGATCGACATCCGCGACCTCTACACGGCGGCTGACATCGAAGGGCTCGACGAGGACCGCGACCTCGGCCGGCCCGCCGAGTTCCCGTTCACGCGGGGCGTCCAGGCCACGATGTATCGCAGTCGCTTCTGGACGATGCGCCAATACGCGGGGTTCGCGACTGCGGAGGAGACGAACCGCCGCTTCCGCTACCTGCTTGACCACGGCCAGACCGGCCTTTCGGTCGCCTTCGACCTGCCGACGCAGATGGGCTACGACTCCGACGCGCTCGCCGCCGACGGCGAGGTCGGCCGGGTCGGCGTCCCGATCAGCAGCCTCGCCGACATGGCCGTGCTGGTCGACGGCCTCCCGCTCGGCGAGGTCAGCACCTCGATGACCATCAACGCCACGGCACCGATCCTCCTCGCGCTGTACGTCGCGGCGGCCGAGGCGCAGGGTGTCGAGCGCGCCCGGATCAGCGGCACGACCCAGAACGACATCCTCAAGGAGTACATCGCGCGAGGCACCTACATCTTCCCGCCGCGGCCGTCCATGCGTTTGGTCACCGACGTCTTCGAGTTCTGCGCCGGCGAGCTCCCGAAATGGAACACGATCTCGATCTCCGGTTATCACATGCGGGAGGCCGGGGCGACGGCCGCCCAAGAGCTCGCCTTCACGCTTGCCGACGCGATCGCCTACGTCGAGGCCGCCGTCGATCGCGGGCTCGATGTCGACGATTTCGCTGGCCGCCTGTCGTTCTTCTTCGCGGCCTGGTCCGAGCTGTTCGAGGAGGTGGCCAAGTTCCGGGTCGCGCGCCGGATGTGGGCGACGATCATGAAGGAGCGATTCGGCGCGACGAACCCACGGTCGATGCTGTGCCGGTTCCACGTCCAGACGGCCGGCTCGTCGCTGACCGCCCAGTCGATCGACAACAATGTCGTCCGGACGACGGTCCAGGCGCTGGCCGCGGTCCTCGGTGGGGCCCAGAGCCTACACACGAACTCGCGCGACGAGGCGCTGGCGCTGCCGACCGAGGAGGCCGCTCGTCTTGCGCTCAGGACCCAGCAGATCCTCGCCTTCGAGGCCGGGGTGACCGAGACGCCCGATCCGCTGGCCGGCTCGTACTTCGTGGAGAGCCTCTCGAACGAACTCGAAGCGGCGGCCTGGGCGTACCTCGATGAGATCGAGACGCTGGGTGGGACGCTCGCCGCCATCGAGCGCGGTTTCCAGCAGCGCGAGATCCAGGAGGCCGCGTACCGCGTCCAGCGGGCGATCGACACCGGCGACCAGGTCGTGGTCGGGGTCAACCGCTTCACCGACGACGAGATCGCCACGCCGCCGACGCACCGCATCGACCCAGAAGGGGAGCGCCGCCAGGTCGAGCGAGTCCGGCGGGTCCGGGCCGAGCGATCGGCCGATGCGTGGGCGACGTCAATGGACGAACTCGAGCGGATCGCGCGCGCGGACGGGAACCTGATGCCGGCGATCCTCGCCGCCGTCCGCGCCTATGCGACGGTGGGCGAGATCAGCGACCGGCTGCGGGTCACCTGGGGTGAACACCGCGAGCTGATCACGGTCTGACGGACATGCCCGGACGAGCTCGCCGATCGCAAGGCCTCGACCCAGGGGTGGCCGCTGACCTTCGAGCTCGCCTCGCGCCCGAGGGTGGGGGAGGCCTGATCGAGACCCGGACCGTCCTCGATGTCACGACCCTGACGTCGATGGCCAATGAACATGGAGCCAGATTCGTCCTGCTCGACGGACCCACCTCAAAACGGGCCCTGCTCGCGGCGATCTCGACGAGCGGCTTGACGTCGTCCCCGATCGGTCGCGACTGGGGCTCGCTGGCCGACGCGCTGAGTCATCCGGCGCCGATGGCCGCCGGCCCGGTGCTGATCGTCTGGCACGACCCGGCGGGCCTCGACACCGCCGATGCCGGCACGTTCCGCTCGATCGCCCGCGATGCCGCGGCCCAGCGCTTTGCCGATGGCGGCGGTCCGCTGGTCGTCGTCGCCGGTCCGTCACGCGAGGAGGCCAAGCCGATGCCCACCGTCCCGCCCAGGATCCGCAAGCTCGGCAAGATCCACCACGTCGCCCTGGTCGTCCGCTCGATCGACGCCTCGGTCGGCCTGTGGCGCGACATGCTCGGCCTCGAGCTCGAGAGCATCATGGACATCCCGTCCGATCAGGTCCGGATCGCCTTCCTGGGCGTCGGGGAGTCGAAGGTCGAGCTCGTCGAGCCGTCCGACGACACCACCGGGGTCGCCCGGTTCCTGGCCGCCAAGGGGGAGGGGTTCCACCACGTCTGCTTCGAGGTCGGGAACCTGTCCGAGGCGCTGATCCGCCTCGAGCTCGATGGCCTCGAGTTGATCGACACGGTCCCGCGACGTGGAGCCGAGGGCCCGGTCGCGTTCATCCACCCGCGCTCGTGCCACGGCGTGCTCGTCGAGCTGATCGAGGCGCCCGGTGGACCGGCGTGGAGGTCGCTCGGCTACGCGACCCCTGGTGGCTGACGAGCCTGGGTTATCCTCGATCGACCCCACCCAACGACGACCGGAGGACCAACCGACATGATCATTTCGACGACGCCCACCCTCGAGGGCCGATCGATCGCCGAATACCGTGGCCTGGTCACCGGCGAGGCGATCCTGGGCGCGAACATCTTCAAGGACCTGTTCGCCGGGATCCGCGACATCGTCGGCGGTCGCTCCGGCGCATATGAACAGGAGCTCGCCAAGGCGCGCACGATCGCGCTCGAGGAGATGAGCGCGGCGGCGTCGGCCATGGGCGCCGACGCGGTCGTGGGCGTCGACCTCGACTACGAGACGGTCGGTCAGGGTGGCTCGATGCTGATGGTGACCGCGTCCGGCACGGCGGTCCGACTGGGGTAGAGCCACCCAAAATTAGCATGTGATCCAGGCGATCGACGGTTTAATCGCGCAGGATTGCCGCCGGAACTGGCACGCCGCTCACATTGTGCCGCATAACGCGCCACGATCTCACCTGTAGACCCACAAAGCATCCCAGTACCTTGGCCCGACCGTTGACTGACGGTCAACGGTTGCGGGCCGCAAAGGATGGCTGCCGTCGTCCCTCGCCCCGAATCGTTGACCGACGGTCAACGTTTGCGGCCGGAAGGACCCCAGCCGCCGTCTTCGCCCGAATACGTTGACCGAGGGTCAACAATGATGGCCCGTGGGACCCTGTCGTTGGCCTCCGCCCCCGATACGTTGACCGACGGTCAACGATTGCGGCCGGAAAGGCCCCCCTTCGTCGTCCACGCCCCGAAAACGTTGACCGACGGTCAACACGGCCCGGAGGCGCGGCCGCCGTCCCAACCCGCGATCCTAGCCCGGCTTCGATGCGAGCAGCGAGAACATCAGCGGCAGCTCGCCCGGGCCCTCGGGGAGGATGTATCGGTTGCTGCCGGGCTCGCTTTCGACCAGGAAGTCGGCCGCCCACTCCAGGAACGGGTACTCCTCGAGGCGATCGATGCGCAGCCCGGCGTCGATCAACGCGGTAACGATCTCGCCGAGGCCGTGGTCCCAGCCGTGTTCCTTGTGTTCGCCACCGAGGTCGGCGTTCGGATCGGCATAGGAGCCGTGGACGTCGAAGATGAGCGGGTCGCCGTGTTCCCAGTACGGGTACTGGAGGCGCAACTCGCGCGGTGAGACCCCCTCGTTCTCGAAGACCTGCAGGATCGGGTGGATCTCGGTGATGTAGAACCGCCCGCCCGGTTTGACGAAGCGGGCGACTACCCGGGCCCAGCCGCAGATGTCGGGCAGCCAGCCGAGCACTCCACGCGAGGTGTAGACGATGTCGTATTCCTCGCCGAGTCGAACGGGAAGCTGGTAGATATTCGACTCGACGAACCGCGCGTCGGTGATCCCGACATCCGCCGCCAGCTCACGTGCGAGGCGGATCGATGCCGGCGAGAAGTCGACCCCGGTGACGACGGCGCCCAGGCGCGCCCAGGACAACGTGTCCAGCCCGAAGTGGCACTGCAGGTGGAGCAGGGTCTTGCCGGTGACGTCGCCAACGGCCGCGATCTCGTACGGTCGCACCCGAACGCCGCCCTGGCGGAACCCCGCGACATCGTAGAACTCGCCCTCGGCATGGACCGCCGTCCAGGCGTCCCAGAGCTTCTGGTTCGCGGCGAACGACGCCTCGAGGTCCGTGTCGGGCGACGGCTCGCCCATCTCAGAGCTCCCAGACGAACACGACATCGGACCCCTGATCGGCCGACCGGCAGAAGGCCACCACACGGCCGGTGAGGTCGCGGATCCACGGCTTCTCCTCGCTCGGCAGGTCCCCGAGCTCGTCTTCGAGCCGATCGATCCAGCGACCCGCCAGCGCGTCGAGCGCTGCGTCCGGGATGGCCGCCACGGCCGAGATCCAGGTCGGGTCGACGCGTTCGACCGTGCGCGCCGAGCCGTTCGCGGCGCCCAGCTCGATCCGGGCATCGATGAAGTCGCTCGGCGCGTCGAGATCGGTCGCCGCTCGGGCCGATTCCGCGAACAGGTCGAGCCAGGTCGGGTCCATGCCGCCACTCAGCGACAGGTACGCCGCGAACCGGTCGGGATCGGCCAGGGCGGCCCGGTCGTCGGCCCCGACGACTTCGAGGATCTCCGGCACCGCCCCCGCCACGAGCTCCATGCGAATGCCCATCGCTTGGCTCTCCGGCCTCAGCCGCGATACCCGGCGTCCCGGAGGAGGGCGGGCAGCTCGGTCGGCGAGCCAGCGACCAGGAACCCGGCCGCCTCGAGCGCGTCGACCTTCGACGCCGCCGTGCCCGCACCGCCCGAGATGATCGCCCCGGCATGGCCCATCCGCTTGCCCTCGGGTGCCGTCCGGCCGGCGATGAATGCCGCCTTCGGCACGTCCCGGAGATGGTCGGCGGCCCACGTCGCGGCTGTCTCCTCGGCCGAGCCGCCGATCTCGCCGATGAGCACGATCGCCTCGGTCTCGTCGTCCGCAGCGAACAGTTGCAGCGCGTCGAGGAAGGTCGTCCCGATGATCGGGTCGCCGCCGATGCCGACACAGGTCGACTGACCGAGCCCGGCATCGGTCATGGCCTGGACGGCCTCATAGGTCAGCGTCCCGGACCGACTCACCACACCGACCCGGCCCTCCCGGTGGATCGAGCCCGGGATGATCCCCACCTTCGCCCGGCCCGGTGACGTCGCGCCGGGACAGTTCGGACCGATGAGCCGGGCGCCCCTCGAGTGGACCAGCTCCACGGTCGGGATCATGTCGAGCGCGGGGATCCCCTCCGTGATGCAGAAGATCGTCTCGATCCCGGCGAACAGCGCCTCCATCACAGCGTCGGGGGCGCCAGCGGCCGGGACGAAGATCAGCGAGGTGTTGGCACCCGTCTCGCGGACGGCCTCCGCGACCGTGTCGAAGACCGGAACGGTGCCGTCGACGGCGGTCTGGCCGCCCTTGCCCGGGGTCACGCCCGAAACAACGTCCGTACCGTAGGCCTGGCAGGCTCGGGCGTGGAACTCGCCCTCTCGACCGGTGATGCCCTGCACGACGAGCCGCGTGTCACGACCGACCAGGATGCTCATGCGGTCGCCCGGGCCGACGGCGTGCTGCTGCGCGAGGCCGCAACCGCCTTCGCAGCCGCCTCGTCGAGCGTTGATGCGGTCGTGAACCGGGCCGCTTCGAGCAGCTCGGCCGCTTCGGCCGCGTTGGTCCCGACGATCCGGACGACCATCGGGACGTCGCGGGCCTGCTGCGACCGTGCCTCGATCAGACCGCGCGCGACTTCGTCGCCGCGGGTGATGCCGCCGAAGATGTTGACCAGGATCGCATCGACCTTCGGATCGGCCAGGATGATTCGCATCGCGTGGGCGACCTTCTCGTGTCGTGCCCCGCCGCCGATGTCGAGGAAGTTCGCCGGCTCGCCGCCTGCCCGCTTGACGAGGTCCATCGTCGTCATCGCCAGGCCGGCGCCGTTGACCATGCAGCCGATCGTCCCGTCCAGCTTGATGAACGTCAGGCCGCCCTCGCGCGCCTCACGGTCCTCGGGCGCCTCCTCGTCAGGGTCGCGGAGGTCTTCCAGCCCGGGGTGGCGGGCGAGCGCGGAGTCATCGAGCGTGACCTTGGCGTCGAGGCAGACGAGCCGCTCGACGGGCGCGTCGCCGCGCGACACCCCCGGCTCGCGGACGATCGCCAGCGGATTGATCTCGACGAGGTCCGCATCGTACGCCCGCATCGTCGCGACCAGCCCCTTGGCGATGGCGACGGCCGCTTTCAGGTGTCCCCCGAGACCCATGGCGAACGCGAGGTCGCGGGCCTGGAAGTCGAGCAGCCCGAGCAGTGGATCGGCGTGCTGCCGCACGATCGCCTCCGGGCTCGACGCGGCGACAGCCTCGATCTCGACGCCGCCCTCGGCCGAGCCCATCAGCAGGATCCTGCGCTCGGCGCGGTCGACGACCGCCGCCAGGTAGAACTCCTCGACGATGTCCGCGGCGGGCCCGACCAGCACCTTGCGGACGGTCATGCCCTTGATGTCCATGCCGAGGATCCCGCCGGCGACGGTGGCGGCCTCGTCGGGACTGGCCGCCAGCTTCACGCCGCCTGCCTTGCCGCGGCCGCCGACGAGGACCTGGGCCTTGATGACGACCGTGGCGACCCCGTTGGTGAGGTAGGTGGCAGCGGCGGCTCTCGCCTCCTCGGCCGTGTGGGCGACGGTCCATGGCGGGACCGGCAGGCCCTGGGCGTCGAGCAGCGACTTGGCGTCGGCTTCCTGGAGTTTCACGCGAGGGCAGGCTCCGGATGGCGGGGCGGGGGAGGCGATGGTACCGCGCTGGTTCGGGTGCGGCGGCTGGCACGAGTCGTCCCATCCACGTGCATCGCGAACCTTGTCGGAACGAATCCGCACGGTCGCCTCGCCATACTCGACGAGCGTGGCCAGATGGGTCGCGCCACCGCCGAGGGGCGTGATGCAGCGAGACCTCGTGGAGCGTGCGCGGAAGGGCGATCATGACGCCTTTGCCGAGCTGGCAGGCGCCGCGATCTCCCGCCTGGATGCCGCCGCCTGGCTCATGCTTCGGGACGTCGAACAGGCCAAGGACGCCGTCCAGAACGCGCTCGTCCGTGCCTGGCGTGATCTGCCCACGCTTCGCGATCCCGACAGGTTCGATGCCTGGGTGCATCGGCTGCTCGTCCACGCCTGCATCGATGAGGCGCGACGGACCCGCCGACACCGAGTCGACGTCGAACTGACCGAACTCGATGTCCCATCGACGACCGACCCTGCGTCGGCGATCGCGGATCGCGATCAGCTCGAACGCGGGTTCCTGCGGCTCGAACCGGAGCTGCGGGCGGTCATCGTGCTCCATCACTATCTCGACCTTCCCCTGCCGACGGTGGCCGCGATCGTGGGGATCCCGCTCGGGACCGCCAAGTCGCGACTCCACCGTGCTCTCGGCTTGATGCGGGCGGCGCTCGACGCCGATGCCCGCGTCCAGCCCGATCTCGCGGAAGGACGGCTGACATGACGGCGAACGACCGCGTCGAACGCGCCATGTCGTCGTGGCTCCGCGAGGATGCGACGTTCCGGGTGTCCGACCACCTCGACGAGGTGCTGCGGGTCACGTCGGCGACGCGCCAGCGGCCGGCCTGGTCGAGCCTCGAAAGGTGGCTCCCCGTGGATACGACATTCCGACCGCGTTTCTTCAACATCCCCCAGCCGGGCCGGCTGGTCCTGGTCGCCGCGTTGGTGATCGCCCTGCTTGGGCTGCTGGTCCTGGCGATCGGGTCGCGACAGCCGCGCCTGCCTGAGCCGTTCGGCCTGGCCCGAAACGGGATCCTCGTGACGAGTCGCGACGGCGACCTCTACACCATCGACCCAAGGACGTTGCAGGATGCGCCGCTCGCAGTCGGCGACGGGTTCGACTTCTCGCCGATCTTCTCCCGGGACGGGACGAAGATCGTCTTCCTGCGCTCCGATGGTCCGGTCACCGAGCCCGCCATCCTCACGGTGATGGTCGTGAACGCCGACGGCTCCGGGCTCCACTCCGTGACGCCGGCGACCGAGAGCCTCGACTGGTTCGACTGGTCGCCGAACGGCACCCAGATCGCCTACATGGCGAAGGGGCAGCTGTGGGTCGCCGATGTCGCCGGCGGCTCGCCCCGGATGTTGCCCGGAACCAAACCGGCGCACTTTCCTACCTGGCTGCCACCCGACGGCCGAGAGATCGTGTTCCGCCTGGAGACGACCCATCCGACGATCATGGCCATCCGCCCGGACGGGACGGGGCTCCACGCGCTTTCGACGAGGCGTGCGAACAATCAGTTCGACTACCAGGGCCCGACCATCTCGCCGGATGGGACGTTGATCTCGTTCACGCGCTACTCCCAGTCCGGAGAGCCAAGCGGCTTGCTGCTGGATCTTCGGACCGGGGAAGAGCGTCGGCTGCCCGTGCCCGATGGCACGCGCGCAGAGAATGGCGGCCTGTTCGCGCCGGACGGGAAGAGCATCGCGTTCGTGCGCTACTACGTGGATGCCACATGGCAGGTGATCGTCGCGCCGGTCGATGGGAGCGGCAACGGTACGCCCATCGGGCCGCGCTCGCCTGGAACGCCGCAGAGCGGCAACGCCGGGGTGAGTTCGACGGCTTTCACACCCGATGGCACCGCCCTGCTAGTCCGCTATGGCGATGACACATCGGCGACGACCCAGCTCCTGCCGATCGACGGTTCAGGGGGCAGGATCATCGATACCGGGGAATTCGAGTTCGTCGACATGCAACGTCTCGCGCCCTGACACTCGGGATCGCGTTCGGCACTCGCCTGATACGCAGGTGAAGCCGGAGTAGCTCACCCCCGCGCCATACCTCGGCGAGCGCGGCTACATGCGCCGCGCCACCGCCGAGGGGCGTGATGGAGCGAGGCCTCGTGGAGCGAGCGCGGAGACGTGCCCGGCTGCCTCGAAGGAGCGGCTGGCCACTCCCCGTGGGTCCCCGCGGATACAATCGGGCCATGGCCCACCGTGTGACCTTGATCCCCGGCGATGGCATCGGTCCGGAGCTGGCGGAGGCATCGCGACGCGTCCTCGACGCGAGCGGCGTCGAGTTCGAGTGGGAGACGGTCGACGCCGGTGAGGCGGTAATGGCCGAGTACGGGACGCCGCTACCCGAGCACGTCTTGGAATCGATCACCCGCAACAAGGTCGCCCTCAAGGGGCCCATCACCACCCCGGTCGGGGAGGGTTTTCGCAGCGTCAACGTAACGCTCCGCCAGGCGCTCGGGCTGTACGCCAACCTCCGCCCGGCTCGCAGCATCAAGGGCCTCGAGACCCGCTACGAGGACGTCGATCTCGTCATCGTCCGCGAGAACACCGAGGACCTGTACGCGGGTATCGAGCATCGCGTCGGGCCGGATGCGGCCGAGAGCATCAAGATCATCACGCGGGCCGCGTCGGAGCGGATCGCTCGGTTCGCGTTCGAGTACTCCGTCGCCAATGGCCGCCGCAAGGTCACGGCCGTCCACAAGGCCAACATCATGAAGCTGTCCGATGGGCTATTCCTCGAGAGCTGCCGAACCGTCGCGGCCGATTACGAGGGCCGGATCGAGTTCGAAGACCGCATCGTCGACAACATGTGCATGCAGCTCGTCCAGAAGCCGGAGCTGTACGACGTGCTCGTGCTGCCGAACCTCTACGGCGACATCGTCTCGGACCTGGCCGCGGGCCTCGTCGGCGGACTCGGCGTCGCGCCCGGCGCGAACATCGGGACCGACGCTGCCGTCTTTGAGCCCGTTCATGGCTCCGCGCCCAAGTACGCGGGGATGAACAAGGCGAACCCGACGGCGTTGATCCTCAGCGGCGCGCTGATGCTCCGCCATCTCGGGTATCCGGACGCCGCCGACCGGGTCGAAACTGCGCTGCGCGACGTCATCGCCGAGGGGCGCACCACGACCAGCGACATCGGCGGCTCGGCGGGCACGTCGGAGTTCGCCGACACGATCATCGACCGGCTGGCGAGCGGCGTGAGCGTCGCTCGATGACCGGTCTTCCGGCGAGCATCCGACTCGGGCGCCCGCCGCGCAAACTGGCCGGCACCGCGCCGACCGGTCTGGGCGCGACCCGGCGGCTCGATCGATGGTGGGTCGCCCCGACCGTTCAAGGCACGCTGTTTACGATCTGCGCGGTCTATCTGTTCGTCAGCGGGATCCTGCTTACGCCGATCGCCAACACGCCGTACGAGATCGATGGCTACCTCTCCCCGCTGTTCTCGCCGCTGATCCGCCCCGACTGGCTGCCAAGCTGGATCAGCCCGGGACTCTTGATCCTGTGGATCCCGCTGGGCTTCAGGGCGACCTGTTACTACTACCGGAAGGCCTATTACCGGTTCTATTTCGCCGATCCGCCGGGCTGTGCCGTCAGTGAGCCCGCCGTCCACCATCGCTACGCCCTGGAGGCGGTCTTCCCGTTCATCCTCCAGAACGTCCATCGCTACTTCCTGTACTTGGCCTTCATCCCGTTGGCGTTCCTCTGGCTTGATCTGATTCCGGCGTTCACGCACGGCGGCGGCGTGCGCCTCGGGCTCGGTGGCGTGATCCTCGCCGTCAACGCGTTCCTGCTGACGGGCTACTCGCTGTCCTGCCACTCCCTGCGTCACATCGTCGGCGGCCGGATGGACTGCTTCTCGTGCACGCGTCGCGCGCAGGTCCGCCATTCCCTCTGGCAGGGGTTGACCTCGCTCAACCTGCACCACATGGCCTGGGCGTGGACTAGCTTGATCACGGTGACGGTCGCCGACATCTACGTGCGACTGTTCGCGCTGGGCGTCATCGCCGACCCGGCGATCCGGCTCTGATCCACCACCTGACGCGCGAATGACCTTCCCGA
>JBIOWA010000022.1:0-2096 GCA_044868045.1 Candidatus Limnocylindrales bacterium | reverse complement strand
TCGCGGGCCGGATGGCCTGCGGCGTCGTTCACGACGACCTCATGGTCCGGGTCGGGCCCCGCGGGCACGATGAGGCAATTGCCCAGCCGCACGCCCGGACGATGGACTTCACCGGCAAGCCGATGCGGGGAATGGTCTACGTCGCGCCGGCTGGGGTTGTGACCGACGACGATCTCCGGAGCTGGGTGGACCGAGCCGTTCGCGTGGCGACGGCCGCGGGCCTCCCCGCAAGGGGCGCGAGGTAGGCCAGTCCACCACTGGTCCGTGGCCCGTAGCCGTCCTCGCCAGGTGCTGGGCGACCACCGGACACCGGCCGGAGCGGCTGTGGCTCGCCGCCGGAGGGACGGGCGTCCCTGGCGGCTTCTGCGGCACGACCGTTCTCCTGTGCTGGTGTCGCATGCGGACGAGCGGGCGGTGGGACAGTGCCGCCCGCGGTCGGCCGGTCAGCTCCGAGCGACGCCGAGCGCGAGTTCCGAGACGCGGGGGCCGTAGCGGGACGCCGAACACGTGACGCCGGCGTCGGGCGACGAGTTCACCCCGGGCTCAGGCTTCGACAAGCAAGACGCGTGGCATCTGCTCGCGCACCCCGCGTTCGTCAGGGCTGAATGGGGCAGAGGAAGTCCAGGTCGGCCGACCGGGTGATGGTGATGTCACCCGCGGCCTCAGCCGCTGCGATCGCCTCGGCCGAGGTGAGCGGATACATCGCCACGTTCCAAGACACCAGGAAGACCTGCCAATGCCCGCCGTGATAGCTGGCGCTCCCGGGTCCCACGGCCGCAACCCCGCCGGTTCCCGGGACCATGTAGAAGGGATCCGTGCCCTCCTGGGGTGACGCCGCCGGCGGAAGGATCGTCCTGACCTGGGTGCCGTCCAGCCAGATCGTGGTCTTCACCGGCTGACCTGCGAGAGTTCCTCCAGCCACGGAAGCTAAGAGCGCGGACGCAAGGAGGGAGCTTGCGATGATTCGGCGCATTCTCGGTGACCTCCTGATCGATGGTGCCGACCGCAATGCCATCGGCCACGAGAGGGTGCGCTGCGAAGATGACGCCATGACGACGCTTTGATGACGTCCGTCCCGCCCGCCACCGCGACGGGCCGGTCTGATGCTACCCGGCCCGGTCGCCCGGACATAGCTGGATCGCACGGCAACGGACCAAACGTGAGGTCAAAGGGTCAACATCGCGCGTCCAATTGCTCGCGAACCAGCGCGACCGCCACCGCGCAGGAAGCCCATCCCTCGGCGCCGAGTCGTGCCGCTTCAGTGAGGTCGACCGCGTCACCTTGGTTGCTCTGCCGCTCGGCCCAGATGGCGGCATGGTCAGGCGAGCAGAGGAGCACCGTCGGGTCGCAGAAGTCGCCGCGCAGGTCAGTCCCGCCAGCCGCGAGCCACAGGCGCTCAGGCCGGTCCGTCGGCGGCTTCCCGGCCACGGTGTCGAGCTCGATCTGTCGCCCGCACACCGCGCACGCCGTCCGGATCGCGGCGTCGGCGCGGAGTGCGGCGGCGATGCCGACCGAGTCGTAGGCGCACCAGGTCCGAAACTCGGTTCCATCGATCGCGATCCGATGCGGGCCGGTCGTGAGGCTCAGCCCGGCGGAGCCCGTGATCCGGCATTCCTCATCGCGATCGATCCAGCCGGCGCCGGCGAGCTGGTCGAGCATGGCGGGCACTGCAGCGATCTGGGCGCCGGTCGCCGTGGCGATCTCGTCGGGCGCTACCGGGCGGCGTTCGGTCAGCAGCAGGGCGAAGGCCACCTCGCGGATCCGCTCGTGCAGCTCGGCGGCGGGTAGGCCGGGGCGGCGGTCCAGGGCGTCAGTCATCGTCGTCTCCCTGCGCGATCCGCCGCCAGTCGCCTCGACCGGCCGCCCTGGCGAAGAGCCCGCCCGTCACCCTGACGGTGATCTGCAGATGCGTCTCCTCCATCGCCGTCACTCCGCGCAGCAGGAGAGCTTCGACACGTCGCGGCTGAACGCCTGGGCGCCGATCTTGAGCGCCTCGGCCATCGTCGGATAGACGTGAATGAGATCGATAAAGTCGTTGATCGTCGCCCTGAACTTCATTGCCATCGCCGCCTCGTGGATGATCTCGGGCGCCGACT
>JBIOWA010000021.1:0-37276 GCA_044868045.1 Candidatus Limnocylindrales bacterium | reverse complement strand
CTCCTGATCTACGTCATCAACCTTGGGCTCGCCTTCTTCATCCAGCGTCCCAACCTGCGTCGGCTCATCGGGATCACCGCCTCGCCCGATGACCGGGTCTGGATGGCGCGTGCGAGGCGCCAGCGTTACGTGTCGTACCTCATGGCGGGCCTGGTCGGGGTGATCGGGTTCCTGATGAGCACCAAGCCGAGCTTGTGATGGCGACCGACTGCCTGTTCTGCCGCATCGTGGCCGGCGAGATCCCGTCAACCAAGGTCCACGAGGACGACTTGATCGTCGCGATCCGCGACATCGCCCCGCGCGCTCCGACGCACATCCTGCTGGTCCCACGCCGGCACATCGCATCCGCGCTCGACCTGACCGAAGCGGACGCCCCGCTGGTCGGGCGGATGTTCGCGATCGCCGCGGACCTCGCCCGATCCGAGGGCATCGCCGAGGCCGGCTATCGATTGGTCTCGAACGTCGGGCGCTGGGGCGGCCAGTCGGTCGACCACCTCCACCTGCACCTGATGGGTGGTCGAGCGTTCGAATGGCCGCCGGGCTGACGATTCGCCGTCGCTGGCCGGCGGCTGTCCTGGTTGTCGCTGCGCTCTCCGCGGGAGCCTGTGCCCCGACCGGCACGGCGTCGGTCGCCCCGCCGCCGGCGGCCGCTCCGGCGGGGCCGTCACGGACCGTCGGGCCAGCCGTCGCCCAGACACGCGCCGAGCTCGTCCGGGTCCTCGGCACCCGCAATCTCGTGCTGCAGGACTCGCAGGCCCCCTTCCGCCCGCCGGAGGACGGGCGCTTCACGACGGCGCCGAGGGCGCTCTATCAGGTGATCCTGCCCGAGGCGCCGACCGAGGGGTTCATCGTGGTCTACGAGTTCGGCGATCCGACCGCCGCCGCCGAGGCCGCGACCGCCCAGGCCGCCTACCTCGCCTCGGGCCCGGCCAAGGTCCAGTCGGCCTTCGGCGCCCGTCACATCCTGCGGCTGGTCGGGTCGACCGTCGTGCTCTACACGTGGGTGCCCGAGGGCGTCCAGGACCCACGCCAGCCGGACATCCAGGTTGCGCTCGAGACGCTCGGCACCGGGGTGCCGGTCCCGTCCTGAGCGTCGGGAAGCGTCGGCTCAGCTCGCGCGGTCGCTGACCGGGACCGGCGCGTCGGCCGATGCCCAGCGTCGGATGGGGTCCCGCTTGATCTTGAGCGTATGCGTCCTCGGGAAATCCTCGGTCGGCCAGAGGCGCCAACCGGCGATCCTCTGGTTGGGCCCGAGCGTCGCGTTCGCGGCCTTGACCGCCATATCGACTCGGGCCTTCGTCGCGGCCGGTTCCTCGTTGTCGAGGGCCAGCACCACTGCCTCGATCCGCCCCGGCGCTGTCTCGACCACGACCGCGTCGCGCAGCTCGGCGATCCGGAGCGCGTTCTCGATGTCCTCCGGATAGACGTTGAACCCGTTCGGCAGCACGATCATGTCCTTGATCCGGCCACTGAGGATCAGTCGGCCCTCGTCATCGAAACGGCCGAGGTCGCCGGTCCGGTACCAGCCGTCGTCGGTGAACGCCTGGGCGGTGAGCTCGGGCGCGTTCCAGTAGCCGGAGAAGACGGTCCGACCACGGAACTGGATCTCGCCATCGGGCGCCAGGCGCATCTCGATGCCTTCGGGCACGCGGCCGACGGTGCCCGGGCCGTGATCGTCGAGCGTCGTGCAGCTCCCGGTCCCCGTCTCGGTCGCGCCGTATCCCTGGAGGACCGTGAACCCGAGATCCTCCCAGGCCTGCTGGAGCGCCGGCGGAAGGAACGCGCCGGACGAGAGGAACAATCGGAAGTGCCCACCGAGTTGCTGATGGATGCCCCGGAACAGCACGCGCCGAGCGGTGTAGGGCAGACGCCGACCGATCCCGCGCAGACGCTCCACGGTCGCCGTCCTGCCGCGCTTGGCGATCTCCCGCTCGATCGCGCTCCAGAAGAGGTCCAGGATCTGGGGCACCACCACCATGCTCGTGACTCGGTGGTCACGCAGCGCATCGAAGATCACGCGCGGGTTGCGGCTGCGGACGTAGAGGATGTCCGCCCCGACGTCGAGGGCGTAGTACAACCCGACGGCCTGCTCGAGCAGGTGGGAGAGCGGGAGCAGCGAGACGAGCCGGTGGTCCATCGGCGGGACGATGTGGTGGAACGACTCGATCGAGGCGACGACGTTGTCGTGGGTCAACATCACGCCCTTCGGCGTGCCGGTCGTGCCGCTCGTGAAGACAAGCTCGAACATCTCGTCGGCCGCCGCTCGTTTCCACGCCGCCTGGCGCGCCTCCCAGTCGGCCGGGAATAGGGAATCGTCGTCGGCCGGTTCTGCCGCCAGCTCGTCGATCGTGGTGGTCGGGAAGTCGCCGAGGCCGGCCTCACGGGGATCGGGCGCATCGCGGCCCGTTCCGAGGATGAGGTGACGGGCGCCTGACGCGCGCACGATCGTCTCGACGGCGTCCGGCGCCATGCGCAGATCCAGCGGCACCAGGACGAGCCGGGCGTGCATGGCGCCGTAGTAGGCGGCGGCGAGCTCCGGCGTGGACGGGCTCCACGTCAGGATCCGGTCGCCCGGCTCGAGGTCGAGGGCGCGTAGCCGCCAGGCCGCCAGGCGCGCTCGTCGATCGAGTTCGCGATAGCTCCACGCCGTCGTCGAGCCGTCGTCGTGCCGGGCCGAGAGGGCGTGCTTGGCGCCGTACCTGGAGACGGCGCCGTCGAGCAGATCGAGCAGGGTTCGCGACACGTCGGGCCTCAAGCGGGTGGTCGCATGCTACGACGCGTTCGCGACCGGATCGTGTCGTCGGCGAGGTCGGCCCGCGGGGCGATCCGCGCGTTTCGGCGCGCTCGGCGTGACGCCGAGCGACTACGATCGACGTGATGCACCCGGTCCTGGTCGAGCTCGGGCCCCTGCGGATCCTGACCCACGACGCGTTCACGGTGCTCGCGCTCGCGGTCGGGCTCGCGATCTATTACCGGGAACTGGCTCGCCGAGGCTGGCTCGACTGGACCATCGTGTGGATATCGCTCGCGGCGATCGTCGGCGCGGGGGTCGGCGCGCGCATGATCACAGCCTGGGAGCATGTCGAGTACTACACGGCCCTCGACGGCGTGCCGCTGACGGTCGCGATCGAGCACAGCGGCAAGAGCCTGATCGGCGCGTTGGCCGGTGGCTATCTCGCGATCGTCGTGGCCAAGCGCGCGTTCGGGTACACCCGCTCGACGGGCGAGGCGTACGTGCTGGCGATCCCGATCGCGACCGCGATCGGGCGGATCGGCTGCTTCCTCTCGGAGCTGCCGCTGGGCACGCCGACGACGTTGCCATGGGGTATCTCCGTCAGTCCGGAGGCGGCCGCCGCGTTCGTACGGTGCCCGGGCTGCGGGCTACCGATGCATCCGTCGATGCTGTATGAGGTCGGCTTCAACCTGATCGCAGCCGTCCTGATCCTCCGGTACCGCGATCGGGTCCCGGTTCCCGGCGACGCGTTGAAGGCATATCTGCTCGCGGCCGGCGTCTTCCGGTTCCTCGTCGAGTTCGTCCGCGCCAACGAGTCCCAGGCGCTCGGCCTGACCGGGCCGCAATGGGTCCTGATCCCGCTCGTCGCATTGCTCGTCGTCCATTTCGTGCGCCGCTTCTGGACCGGCGCCTACCGGGTACCGGCGCCACCGCCGCCGGTCGCCATGAAGGGAGGTGCGCCATGACCGATCCGACCGACCCGAGTGATCCCACTAGCCCGGCCGAACCCGCTGGCCCGACCGAACCCGCTGGCCAGACCGAACCCGCTGGGCCGACCGAGCCGGCCAGCCCGGCCATCCCGGCTCCCGAGGACGATCGAGTCGCCGTCGTGGCGGCCTACCTGCGCACGAACCGCGGCCGGTTCACCGACGAGGCGCTCGCTCGAGCGGCCCGCGACGTCGGGTACAGCGAGGCCGAGATCAGGGACGCGGCCACGATCGCGGTGCCTGGCTCGCAGGCCGAGAGCATCCCCTCTGGCGCCGGCGATCGGTTGAACTCCTGGGTCGCCGCGGCCGCGGCGATCGGCTACGTCATCGCCCTGTACGGCGCGATATGGCTCGTCGGTGCGGCCCGGATCCTGACCAGCTCGACCAGCGACCTCTCCGGCGCGGTCGCCCTGGCCGGGCTGCTCGCCGGCGTCGTGGCATGGGCGCTGCTGCGCAACGATCGGCCCTCGCTCGCCCGGGGCATCGGCTGCGGTGTCGTCCTCGCGATCGCCATCCCGATCGTGGCGATCCTCGTGATCATCGGCATCTGCATCGCTACCGGTTCCTCACCGGGCTTCTGAAGGATCGGAGGTCGCCATGCTCGCCCTACGCCCGTACCTGCCGCTCCGGATGGTCCTGACCGTCTGCGGTCGCTGTTTCAGCGACGACCCTGATCGCGAGATCGATTACGAGACCGACATCCTGCAAGGGAACCTCGTGGCGATGGACGGCGCGGTCTACCTGCGGCGAACCTGTCGACGCGGCCACGGCGAGGTGATGAGCCTCTACGAAGAGGACCACCGGCGCTGGGAGTACCTCCAGCAATGGCGGACGCCGACCCGCGAGATCATCCCGGACACGGTCGGCAATGCGGCCCCGATCCCGATGGGCTACGCCGACGGGTTGGGCGATCTCCAGACCCAGCACTCGTGCGTGCTGCTGCTCGACATCACCGAGAACTGCAACCTCGAGTGCCCGACCTGCTTCGCCGCCGCTGCACCCGGGATCGGCCGGTTCGCCCGGTTGCCGCACATCCTTCGCTCGCTCGACGCGTCGATCGAGCGGGAGGGTGGCCGGGTCGACGTGCTGATGTTGTCCGGCGGCGAGCCGACCGTCCATCCCGAGGTGCTCGAGATCATCGAGGCGGCGACCGAGCGCGATGTCACGCGCGTGATCCTCAACACGAACGGGATCCGGATCGCGAAGGACGACCGGTTCGTGGCGGCACTCGGTCGGCTGCGCGGCAGGGTGGAGGTCTATCTGCAGTTCGATGGCTTCGAGCTCGAGACGCACCTTTACCACCGCGGCGAAGACCTGCGGGACGTGAAGGCCGACGCGATCCGCCGTCTTGCCGCGGAACGCGTGTTCACGACACTGGCCGTCGCAGTCGCTGAGGGCATCAACGACCGGGAGGTCGGGGCCATCGCCGACTTCGCGCTCGAGACCGACTACATCGCCGGTGTCGCGTTCCAGCCGGTCTTCGGGTCCGGCCGGATGAGCCCGATCGATCCCATGCGGCGGGTCACGACCACCGGGACGCTGAACCGGCTCGGCGACCAGACGGGCGGACGGGTGGGGCCGGACGACTTCATCGCACTGCCCTGTTCGCACCCCGATTGCTCGTCGATCACCTATTTCATTCGCGGCGACGCCGGGGAGTGGCGATCGGTGCCGAAGATGCTCGGGGAGGACCGGCTCAAGGAGTACCTCGGACTCGTCTCGAACCGGATCGCACCCGATGACGCGATGTGGGCGGCACTCGTCGGGATGATGTCGGAGACGACGCTGGTTTCTCGGCCCGAGCTGGTCGATCACCTGCTCCGCATCTGCGACGCCTGCGACCTCGGGGTCAACGGCTTCCTCAAGAGCCTCGGCCGGTGGATCTTCGACCGTCAGGCCGCGGTCGAAGAGATCGCGTTGCGCGTCAAGCGCTTCTCGGTGAAGTCGTTCATGGATGCCTGGACCCTGAACGTGGAGCGGCTGCAGCAATGCTGCGTCCACGTCGGATCGACCAACGGCGAGGCGAACCCGATCCGGGTCCCGTTCTGCGCCCGCCAACTCTTCGGAGGGTTGCGCCGGACCACGTCGGCCGGCATGGTCCCGGCGCGAGAGCTCGTGTCGCTCGATGAGGTGCGGGCGCGCCGACCTGTGGCGGTACGGCCGTGAGCGCCGCGCCCGCGGGTACGGTCGGTCCTGCCACGTACGTGCGACCGCCGCTCAGCCGTCCCGAGAAATACGAGCGGATGGCGTTCACTTTCTGTCGGATGGGCACGGTCGGGCTGATCGCGTGGGCCGTGACCCCGCCGATCTTTGTCCTCGTGGTCGCGCTCGTGGCGATCGCGCTGTACGCGAAGTCGATCACGCTCGGCGTCTCGTGGAGCAAGTGCTTCCTGCGTCGCCCGACGCTGATCATCGGATTCTGGACGGCGGTCGCCGCTGTGGACGCGTATTGGATCATCGCCCTTGGTCAGCGCTGGCCGGTCCTGTAGTCGAACCTTCGCCGCCGGGTTGCGGACGGTAACGTGCGAGGTGGGACCGCGTCTCACGGGGGAACCAGCGACCCGTCAATGACCTTTGGTTTGACGGACCGATCGCGCGGTCGAGGGCCTTCCGATGACTGATCCCGAGGAGGAGCCGAGCCGCGAGGAAGCGATCTATTCGATTGTCTTCGCGTTCCTCAAGCGCCACGGATTTGCGATCGCGTTGATCGCGCCATTGGGTCTCATCTCGTTGGTTCCGATGGGGTCCGCCGGCGTGCTCGTCGTCCTCGTCATCTATCTGGGCGAGGCGATCGTCTACTCGGCGATCCAAAGGAAAGGTCGCAGTGCTCCCTCGGACGGCATCAGGTCGGGTCCGGGACCGGGTCTGCAGGCGTTGTATGTCGTTCTCGCCGCCCTGCTGATCATCGGAGGATTGTTCGGGCTCGGTGCATTTGACCCGTCAACCTCGTTCGCGCCGATCATCGCGATCTCGCTCGGGGTCGCGATCGTCGCCTGGGTCTGGTATCGAGTCGCCCGCGGGTCGCGTGAGCACACGCTGATCTTCCTTGGTCGGACCGGTGGAATGCTCGCTCGGACCCTCGCGGCAGCGGCAGCGTCGCTGGCGGTCTTTGCGTCATCCAGCGGATCGGTCTCCCGGTGGTCATCGCGATCGTGGTCGGTGTCTTCGGGTTCGTGATCCTCGTATGGTGGATCGTCGCCAGGTCCGTTGAATGACTCCGGGTTTCCCGAAGATTCGACGTTTCTCGGGTGTTTGACCGACCCATGACCCTCGGGTAGACTCCGGCGGCTCTGGCGGCCCAGACCGTCGAGCCGGTATCCAGGTCGGTCGACCGCGCACCGGATACCGATGTACGAGACCTAGGTCGAAGGAGGTGAACACCGATTGGCTGAAGTCCGAGTGGGAGAGAACGAGACGTTCGAGAGCGCACTGCGCCGCTTCAACAAGAAGATCCAGCAGAGCGGCATCCTCGCCGAGGCTCGCCGGCGCGAGCATTACGAGAAGCCGTCCGTGAAGCGCAAGCGCAAGGAAGCGAAGCGCAAGAAGAACGCCCGTACGCAGGCCGGCTGAGCGGGAGCGACCCGCGGCCACGAGCCTGCGGCCCCACGGGCGAGTGCGACGACCGCCCGAGGTAGCCAAGACCGGTGTCCCTTCGAGATCGAGTCCAGACCGACATCACCGCCGCCATGCGCGGCGGTGACTCGCTGCGCCGCGACGTCCTGCGGATGGCGACCAATGCCGCGTACAACGTCGAGAAGCGCAATCAGCGGCCGCTCACCGAGGACGAGTTCCTCGCTGTACTGACCCGCGAGGTCAAGACGCGGCGCGAATCGGTCGAGGCGTATGACAAGGCGGGTCGAGCCGACCTCGCCGCCAAGGAGCGGGCCGAGATCGACATCCTCACCGAGTACCTGCCGCAGGCGCTCAGCGACGGCGAGATCGATTCGTTGGTCGATGCGGCGATCGCTGCGACCGGCGCGTCGAGCGCGCGGGATCTGGGCAAGGTAATGGGCTGGCTGGCCCCGAAGACGCGCGGCCGCGCCGACGGGAAGGTCGTCAGTGGCCGCGTCGCGAGTGCCCTCGCCCGCGCGGACCTCTCCGCGCACGACGGCGGCACCCACTGAGCCGCGGCACGGGCAACCGATGCTGACCCAGCGCGCCCCGGCCCTCGCCCGGTTCACGCGGAACGACGCGACGCGACTCGCGATCGCCGCCGGCAGCATGGTGGTTGCACTGACCGCCATCCTTGCCCTCGACATCACGCCCAGCGAGCCGGTCCAGTACGCGATCGGCGATGTCGCCCGAGAGGACGTGATCTCGCCGGTCGCGCTTTCGTTCCAGAGCGCGACGCTGACCGAAGAAGCACAGAGGGCGGCCCGGGCGGCGGTCCCGTTCCAGTACGACTACACCGCCGAGAAGGCCATCGCGGTCGCGTCCGAGCAGGCCCGGGCCTTCAACGAGCGGGTGCGTCGGATCGATACGGCCTTCGCGACCGAGCTCTCACCCGAGGAGCGGACCGCCGTGCTCGAGGTCGCTGTCGCGGATCTGACGCCCAAGGCCGTCCTCACGCTCGAAGGCCTCGATGCCGCGCGCTGGGCCGCGGTTCGCACCGAGGCGGAGAGGATCCTCGATGCGACCGTTCGCACGGAGCTTCGCGACACCGAGGTTGCCGAGACCCGGGCAAAGATCGCGAGCCGCATGGGCGGCGACCTCGACGAGGCGGAGCGGCTGCTCGCCGCGGAGCTCATCGCGCCGTTGATCGTCCCCAACTCCTCGTTCGATCAGGCGCTCACCGACCAGGCACGCGACCGAGCGGCGGAAAACGTCCCGCCGGTGATGGTCCGCATCGCGCTTGGGCAGGTCGTGGTCCGCAAGGGCTCGCCGGTCACGGCGGCGGATCTCGAGGCCATCAACAACCTCGGCCTGGGCCAGGACGCGGGCGTGAACCTGTCGACCGCCTTCGGCTGGTTCCTGCTCGCCGCCCTCGTCGTCACGATGTTGCTCGCCTGGATCTGGCGCTTCCGGCCGGCGCTCTGGCACCGCGACAACGTGCTGTTCCTGATCGGCTTGTTGGTGGTCGGGACGGTGCTCGCCCTCAAGGTGACCGCAGGTCGCGAGGTCCTCGGCTATTTCCTGCCGACGGCGGCGATCGGGATGTTGGTCTCGATCCTCCTCGATGCCTCGGTCGCAACGATCGTGATGGCGATCATCGCGATCGCCGGCGGCGCACTCGCGGGCACACTCGAGTTCGCCTCGTACACGTTCCTCGGCGGCCTGGCCGGGATCATCGCCGTCCGCAAGGGCGATCGGCTCCAGGTCTTCGTCCAGGCCGCGATCGCGGTCTTCATCGTCAACGCGATGGTCGTGACCGTCTTCTCCCTGCTCGCGGCACGCGACGTCCGCGGCGTGCTCGAGCTGTGGTTTGCGTCAGCCGCCGCCGCGGCCGGGTCGTCGGTCGCCGCGGTCGGCACGTTCGCGGTCCTAGGGTCGGCATTCGGCATCCTGACGGTGTTCCAGCTGCTGGAGCTCGCGAATCCCTCGCAACCGTTGCTTCGCCGCCTGCTGGTCGAGACGCCCGGGACCTATCACCACTCGCTGATGGTCGGCAACCTCGCGGAACGGGCCGCCGAGGCGATCGGTGCAGACCCGCTCGTCACACGTGTCGCGGCCTACTACCACGACATCGGCAAGCTATCGAACCCGCTCGCGTTCATCGAGAACCAGGCCGGCGCCGAGAACATCCACGATCAGCTCGAACCGGACGTCAGTGCCCAGATCCTCAAACAGCACGTCGCCGATGGCATCGATGCCGCCTACGCGGCCAAGCTTCCGCGGGCACTCATCGCCTACATCCCGCAACACCACGGGACCGCGGTGATGAGCTACTTCTACGCCCGCGCACGCGAGCGCGCCGCCGAGCCGTTCGGTGGCCTGTCGACCGCCGAAGGTGCACGCGCCGCGGCCGCTGTCGACGAGCGCAGGTTCCGCCACGCCGGCCCCAAGCCGCAGACCCGCGAAGCCGCGTTGATCATGCTGGCCGACAGCGTCGAGGCATCGGTCCGCTCGCTCGCCTCGCGCGATGAACCGGCGATCCGGGCCATGGTCACGCGGATCATCGACGAGCGGATCGCCGACGGCCAGTTCGACGAGTGTGACCTCACCCTCCGCGACCTCGAGCGCATCAAGAACGCGTTCGTCGAGCAGCTCCTCGGCATGTACCACACACGGATCGCCTATCCTCAGAACACGGTCGTCGAACTCGAGTCGAGGCGGCGCGCATCCGGGGCATCCGGGGCATCGGGCGCATCCGGCGCATCCGGTGCATCCGGCGAGGGCGGCTCCTCCGCCTCGTGACCCGGCCGATCTACGTCGGACGGTGGCGAGTCGATGTCGACGTCCGGGATGGCGTGCCGCGTGTCCTTCCGTCGGCGGTCGTCGCACGCGTCGCCGCGGCGGCACTGGATGCGGCTCGGGCTCCGGCCCCAGCGTCGATCGGGCTGGTCCTCTCGGACGACCCGGAGCTGGCGGCGCTCAACGAGGCACACATGGGGAAGCGCGGTTCGACGGACGTCCTGTCATTTCCCTTGCTTCCGCCGTCGGCCTTCGCTCCCGGAGCGGCCGTGCCCGATGCGCCGCACCCACCGCGAAGTCGACTCCACCTCGGCGACGTCGTCATCTCCGTCGAGCGCGCGATCGACCAGGCCGAAGCCGGCCGCGGCGGCTGGACGAGCGACGTCCGCTGGTCGCCTGCCGACGAGCTCCGACTGCTGGTGACCCATGGCGTGCTGCACGTGTGCGGTTGGGACCACGCGACACCGCAGGACGAAGCAGCGATGCGCACCCTGGAGCGTAGGCTGTTATCAGGCGGTGACCGCGGGTAGGCCATCCTCGGTCCGGACCGCCGGGGGAGGGCATCCAGGGCGTCGCCGAGTTCTCGAAGCCTGCCGAACGATTCGAGACGCCACGGCGCGCTGCCGATCATGGCCTCCAGGTCCCAGTAGATGTCCGTGGCGATCCGCATCGTCGTACGCCCGGGGATCGTGAGGGAGATGCGCCGGGTTCGCCGGTCGCTCGGGAACGGCTCGACGGTGACGTAGCCCCGCTCGCAGGCGCGCCGGATCACGTCGGAGAACGCAGCGTCTCGCATCCCGACAGCGCGACGAACAAGCGCGGTCGAGGCACGCGTGTCGAGAATCGCGGTGCGGAGGACGAGGAACTCCGAGGCGTACATGCCAGTCTCGGCGATCCGCTCCTCCAGGTGTCGATCCAGGATGTAGGTCGCTCGGTTGAGCTGCCCAATCAGGCTGGCCATGACGTCCTCGCTTCCGGGCGGGACGCGAGCCTAGAGTTCGGCGCTCTCTTGTCGCGTTCCGCCGCCTTCACGGCGCGTTCGCGCGCTCCAACTCGCGGCTGGGCCGCTCCATCGCCGGGACGTACATCAAATTCGAGGGTTTGAGCGGGGCGCGGGGCGGACGGGCGCGGTGGCGGACGGTCCAGGAGGCGGACCGGCGCGGAGGGGGATGCGCGGCGTCTTTGGCAGGCTGCCTTCGACGAGCCGCAAAGCTTCGAATTCGAAGGAACCGATCGCGGGCGGGGCGCCGCCGATCAGCCGCCTGGCTCAAACCAGAAATTGCCGCCGACCCGCGTCGCATGGCCGCGCCGGGTACCATCCTCCGCACGGCCCACCCGCCGGACCAACCGAGGCGCAGCGCGCCCCGCCGGACGGGTTTCGGGCCGAAATCGTGCTGTCCGCTGCATCGGATCTGGAGGAGCGTTGAAGGTCGTCGTCGGGCTCGGTAACCCCGGATCGCAGTATGCCGGTTCGCGGCACAACGTCGGCTGGCTGGTCCTCGACCGCCTCGCCGAGCGAGCCGGGTGGAGCGGACGCGGGCGACAGCGGGACAGCAGCAACGTCGTCCAGGGTCGTTACCGGGGGCTCGACCTGACGCTCGTCAAACCGCTGACCTGGATGAACGAGTCGGGGCTCGCCGTTCGCAAGGTCCTCGCGCGTGAACATGCGCCGCTCGGTGACTTGCTCGTCGTGGCCGACGACTTCGCGCTGCCCTTCGGCAAACTCCGGTTCCGGGAGGCGGGCAGCCATGGCGGGCATAACGGCCTGCGCTCGATCATCGACGACCTGGGTACCGAGAAGTTCAGTCGCCTCCGGGTCGGCATCGGCGATCCGGTCCGCAACGCCCGCGACCACGTGCTGTCGCGCTTCGAGCCCGACGAGGTCCAACGGCTCGACGAGTTGCTCGACGCGGCCGTCGATGGCGTGGAGGCCTGGGCTCGCGAAGGCACCAGCAGGGCCGCCAACCGCTTCAACACGTTCCAGCTCCGCGAGGCCGACATGAGCCGGCTCGCGCCTCCCGGCGAGATCGATGGCCCACCGGACGAACGCGGCATCAGGCGTACACAGACCGGCTGGCGCCGCGTCCTGCCCTGGCGCGACAAGGACGCCGAATGATGCCCGAGTCGCCCCGACCACCCCTCCGAGGTCGCCGCGGTCGAGATCGACGGATCGCCGAGCGCGTGGCCGCCGATTTCGCGACGCGCCACGCCCCGCAACGCGACGAGGACGCGGTCGACTTCGACATCGCGGCAATCGACGCCGAGGTACAGAACGCCCGTCGCGAGCCCGCGCACCCGCCGCGCAAGCCTCGCCAACGCGAGGAACGGCGCGGCGCGGGTCATCGACTCCCCGACCTGTCCGCGTTGCCTCCGTTGCTGGCGGCGACCGGGTCCTTCAGCACCCTGCGCGAGCGACTTGGGGCGGCTTCCGAGCTGGGACGCGTCGCGCGGCACGCGGGCGTGGTGGCGGTCCCGCATGGCGCCAAGTCGTACCTGGCCGCGGCGCTGGCCATCGACGAGCGGATCGTGTGGATCTCGCGCGACGCCGAGATCGGCGACCGCGTCGCGGAGGAGCTCCAGGCATGGCTTGGCGATCCTGCCTCCGTCGCGGTGCTCGATCCAAGGACGGCCCTCGCATACGAACGCAGCGAGCTCGTGGCCGACGAGACGGCCGCCCGAGTGGCCGCGCTCGCGGCCTGGCGCCACGGTACGGCCCTGGTCCTCGTCGCGAGCGTGCAGGCGCTCCTCCAGCACACGATCTCGCCTGAGGATCTTCCGGCCGAGGCGCGCGACCTACGGGTCGGTGCCCGACTGCATCAGGATCGACTGCTGCGTGACCTGTTCGATCTCGGGTACAGCCCGGCGCTGGAGGTCGCGGGGAGGGGCGAGTTCGCGCGGCGCGGGGGGATCGTCGATGTCTTCCCGCCGTCGATGGAGTTGCCGATCCGGATCGAGTTCTTCGGCGACGAGATCGATTCGCTGCGGGCCTTCGACCCGACGGACCAGCGGACGGTCGGCAAGGTCGAGCGGGCGGTGCTCCTTCCCGCGTCGGAGTTCCTGCTGCCGACCACGGGCGTGGCCGCGATCCGCGAGCGCCTCGGTCACGGTGCCAAGCGCCTCCCCGATCGGCTCGCCGCGGACCTGGCCCGCTTCGAGGGCACGACCGATGATCCGTTGCGTCCCGCCGTCGCCGGGGAGTCGAGGGCTCTCGCGGTCGGCGATGCCGCCGAGGTCTGGGCCGCCCAACTCGCCCCCGCGACCGGCCTCGACCACATCGATCCGGGCACGATCCTCGTCCACGACGAGCCGGGGGACATCGCCGAGGCCGCGGCCTTCCTGTGGCGCCAGGCCGATGAGCGTCGGGCCGAGCTGGTCGACGCCGGGGAGTTGCCCGGGGACTGGCCGTCGACCTACCTCCCGCCGCGCGACTGGAAACGTCGGCTGGCCGCATCGCGGACGCTCGAGCTGACCTGGGAGTCGGAGCTGCCCGCCGACGTGGCGATCGCGTCCGGGGCGCGCGGATCGGGCGATCTCTTCGGCTGGCGCGAACCGACGTTACCGCTCGGCCGCGCCGGTCGGCTGGCCGAGGCGGTCGAGACGTGGCGCGGCGACGGGGCCCGCATCGTCCTGGCCTCGGATCAGGCACCGCGGCTTGCCGACATCCTGGAGGAGGCCGGACACGCGGTCGCGGTCGTGGATCGGATCGACGAGCCGCCGCCGCCAGGGGCAATCGCCCTCGTCGCGAGGAGCCTCAACGGCGGGTTCGGTGGCGGACCCGACGGCCTGACCTTCGTCACGGATCGCGAGCTCTTCGGCACGGTCCGTGTTCGTCGACCCAAGGCGCTCCGTCGGGTCGTGCCGCGCGACATCCTCGAACGCCTGACGCCCGGCGACCTCGTGGTCCACATCGATCACGGCGTCGCCCGCTACGAGCAGATGCTTCGTCGCGGCGGGTCGGGCGAGGAGCGCGACTACCTCGAGCTGTCGTTCGCCGGCGGCGACCGGATCTTCGTGCCGGTGGAGCAGATCGGCCGCGTCACGCGCTACGCAGGCGGTGAGCGTCCCACGCTGAGCCGGCTCGGTGGCACGGAGTGGCTTCGCGCAAAGCAACGAGTGCGCCGGGCGGTCGCCCACCTCGCCGACGAGCTGCTGTCGCTGTATGCGGCCCGTGCCAACGCGGAAGGCCACGCCTTCTCAGACGACTCTCCGTGGCAGGCCGAGATGGAGGCGTCGTTCCCGTACGAGGAGACCCTCGACCAGCTCCGCGCGAGCGCAGAGGTCAAGGCCGACATGGAGCGTGGCGTGCCCATGGACCGGCTCGTCGTCGGCGACGTCGGGTACGGCAAGACCGAGGTCGCGTTGCGCGGCGCGTTCAAGGCGGCCCAGGACGGCAAGCAGGTGGCGGTGCTGGTCCCGACGACCGTGCTCGCCGCACAGCACAACGCGACGTTCAGCCAGCGCTTCGCGGCCTTCCCGATCGAGGTGCGTCTGCTGTCCCGCTTCGTCTCGGGGAAGGACCAGGCCGGAACGATCGACGGGCTCGCCGACGGCAGCGTGGACGTGGTGATCGGCACGCATCGGCTGCTGTCCAGGGACGTGCGGTTCAAGGACCTCGGCTTGGTCGTGGTCGACGAGGAGCAGCGGTTCGGCGTGGCTGCCAAGGAACGGCTGAAGCAGCTCCGCCGCGAAGTCGATGTCCTGACGCTGTCGGCGACGCCGATCCCACGGACGCTAAACCTGGCGATGGCCGGCATCCGCGACCTGTCCGTGATCGAGACGCCGCCCGAGGATCGGCTGCCGATCCAGACGCGCGTGGCCGAGGCGTCGGCGGGGCTCGTCCGAGACGCGATCCTTCGTGAGCTCGACCGCGGCGGGCAGGTCTTCTACGTCCACAACCGCGTCGACACCATCGAGGCACAGGCGGACCAGCTTCGCCGGCTGCTGCCCGACGCACGGTTCGTGGTCGGCCATGGCCAGATGCCGGAAGGCACCCTCGAGAAAGTGATGATCGACTTCGCGGCGGGCGCGGCCGACGTCCTGGTGTGCACGACGATCATCGAATCGGGCCTCGACATCCCGAACGCGAACACGATCATCATCGACCGCGCGGACACGCTCGGCCTGGCGCAGCTGTACCAGCTTCGCGGGCGCGTGGGTCGATCGTCGCGCCGGGCGTATGCCTACCTGCTGTATCGACGCCGTGAGCGGCTGTCCGACGAGGCGCGCAAGCGCCTCCAGGCGATCTTCAACGCCTCGGAGCTCGGAGCCGGGTTCCAGATCGCCCTGTCCGACCTCGAGATCCGCGGTGCCGGCAACATCCTGGGCGGTGAGCAGTCGGGCCACATGGCGGCAGTCGGCTTCGACCTGTACTCGCGGATGCTCGCCGAGGCGGTCGAGGAGCAGAAGGCGTCGCGGGAAGGCCGAGCGCCGATCGTGGAGGCGCCGCAGGCCGTCGTGGACCTGCCGGTGGATGCCCATCTGCCGGACGACTACGTCCCTGACGAGGCCCAGAAACTCGAACTGTATCGACGGCTGGCACGGGTGCGCTCGGCCGCCGACGTCGCCGCATTCCGCCAGGAAGTCATCGACCGGTTCGGGCCGATGCCGGACTCGGTACAGCGGCTCGTCGAGGTGACCGAGCTGCGACTCGCGGGGGAGGCCGCCGGCGTTTCGTCGATCTCGAGGGAGGAGGGCCGACTGGTCGTCCGGTTCGGCGCTGGATTGACGCGCGCGGCGGCGATGCGCCTGCTCGGCGATGGGGGAGTGCCGGGCGTCCGTCCCGCCGACGTCACGTTCGCCTCGAACCAGGTGCGGATCCGGGTGCCGGCGGGACCCGGCCGTGCATGGCAGCTGACCCAGGCGGTGGTCGCGCGGCTCGGGTCCGTGGAGCGCTCGTGACAGATGACGTAGTCGGATTGGACGGATCCCCGAGGTGCGTCGCCGCGATGCAGTGCAGACTTGGACCATGTCACTGAGCCAAGAGACGGCGCCCACTCGCTCCGCTCACCGATCCGGCGGTGGCCTCTGGTCACCCGAGCGGCGCAACCTGACGGTTGGGCTGGTCCTGACGATCACCCTCGTCGCCTTCGAGGCCCTCGCGGTCTCGACGATCATGCCGATCGTCGCTGACGAGCTCCACGGCATCGAGCTCTACGGCTGGGTCTTCACGGCCTTCATGCTCGGCTCGCTGATCGGGATCGTGCTGGTCGGCGGGCTGATCGATCGCCGCGGGCTGGGCGGGCCGTTCGCGGCCGGCATCGGCCTCTTCGCCGTGGGCCTGATCGTAGGCGGCCTGGCGCCGTCCATGGAGATCCTCGTGGCGGCCAGGTTCGTCCAGGGTCTCGGCGCCGGAACCGTGCCACCGATCGCCTACGTCGCGATCGGCCGAAGCCTGCCGGAGCACTTGCGGCCGCACATGTTCGCGACGCTCTCCACGGCCTGGGTCCTTCCCGGCGTCATCGGTCCTGCCCTGGCCGGGATCGTCGGTGAGGCGGTCGGCTGGCGCTGGGTCTTCCTCGGCCTCCTGCCGCTGATCGTGATCTCATCGGCGATCGCCTTCCCGGCCGTCCGCCGCGTCGGGCCGGATCCGTCCGATGCCGCGAACGCCGCCACGCTCCGTCAACGCGCACCGCTCGCGATCGTCGTCGCGCTCGGTACTGGCCTGTTGCTCGCCGGCATGACCAGCGGGCAACCGATCCTCCTTGCGATCCTTGGCGTCCTCGGTGCCGCCCTCGCGATCTTCGCCTTGCGACGGCTGACGCCCAACGGGACGCTTACGGCCGCTCGCGGGCTCCCGGCCGCGGTCCTCATGCGGGGCATCATCACGTTCGCGTTCTTCGCCGTGGATGCCTACGTCGCGCTGGCGCTCGTCGAGTGGCGCGGTCTTCGGCCCGCCGAAGCCGGCATCGCGCTCACCGCCGCGACCATCAGCTGGACGGCGGGCTCGTGGACGCAGGCGCGGCTCTCGTCCCGGTACCCGCCGGCGACGTTCGTCCGCGTCGGTCTCCTCGTCCTGGTCGCCGGCCTGTCGAGCTTCGGCCTCGTGTTGCTTCCCGCGGTCTCGCCGTGGCTGTCGATCCCGACGCTGGCGCTTGCCGGCTACGCGATGGGCCTCGCCTACTCACCGCTGGCGCTCATCGTCCTCCGCGAGGCACCGACCGCCGAACAGGGCCGCGCCTCATCGGCGATCTCCCTCACCGATTCGCTCGGGACGGCCCTCGGGACCGGGGTCACCGGTGCGCTGGTCGCCGCGTCGGTGCGCGCCGCTGGCGACCCATCGGCAGGGCTCGCCCTGGGGTTCGGCGTGGCCGTGGCGGTGACCCTGCTCGGTATCGCGATCGGTGGCCGGCTGCACGCCGCGACGGCCCGCGAGCCGGTCAGCGCCGCCCTCGTCGCGCCCGGCTCCTGACGCACGGAAGCGGCCGGCGCCTGCGGTAGACTTTCGGCCGGCCCGCCGTGGCCGTGACCACACGGCACCCGCCGACCACCGACCCGATGGAGGTCCCCATCCCGATGTCCGCCGAGGCGCTGCGCGAGCGGATCCGAGAGATCCCCGACTTCCCCAAACCCGGGATCCTCTTCTACGACATCACGACCGTCCTCAAGGACCCCGCCTCGTACAAGGAGGCCATCGACCTGATGCTCGAGCCGTACAAGGACGATCAGGTCGATATCGTGGTCGGCATGGAATCGCGCGGCTTCATCTTCAGCGCCCCGATGGCCTATCAGCTGGATGCCGGCCTCGTTCCTGTCCGCAAGCTCGGCAAGCTGCCGGCCGAGACGATCACCGTCGAATACGCACTCGAATACGGGTCGAACACGCTCGAGATCCACCGCGATGCCATCAACCCCGGCCAGAAGGTCCTGATCGTCGACGACCTCCTGGCGACGGGCGGGACGGTCAAGGGCACGATCGAGCTCATCGAACGGCTCAAGGGCGAGGTCATCGGTCTCGGCTTCCTCGTCGAGCTCGAATTCCTCAAGGGGCGGGAGCGGCTCGATGGACGCCGAGTCACCAGCGTCATCCAGTACTGAGCGAGAGCCGGTGACCACGCCCGGCGCGGACCCCGAGAGCGCCGACGTCGGGCGGCGGCGATTCTTCCGCCAGTTCGCCGGTGAGCTGATCCATGGCGCGGCCGGCGTCGTCGGCGCGGCGCAGGCGCTCCAGCGCGCGTCGGCCGAAGCCGCGAGCGCGATCCTCGACCCGTCCTCGGTAGCGGGCCAGGTGCCGGTCGTCCCGGCCCTGCCGACGGGGTTCCGTGCCGCGTTCCGCGAGAGTCCCGGTGTCATCCACATCGTCGACCAGCGCGAGCTCCCGGATCGACTGGTGGAGTTCAACGCTCGATCGGCCGCCGAGGTCGCCTACGCGATCAAGGAGATGATCATCCGGGGCGCACCGGCGATCGGCCAGGCGGCGGCGATCGGCCTGGCGCTGACGGGCAGCAAGAATCGGCAGGCTCGCCCGTACGCCCGCCGCGCGACGCTCCGAGGCGCCGCCAACCTCCTGCGCAATGCCCGACCGACCGCCGTCAACCTGCGCTGGGCCGTCGATCGGGTGATGGCCGCCGTCGACGCGGTCGGCGACTTGTCCGAGGACGGCGACGCGATGGCCGATGCGATGCGAGCCGAGGCCGATGCCATCGTCTTCGAGGCGACCGAGGATCACGGTCGGATGGCCGCCGTCGGCGTGGCTGCCTTGACGTTCCCCGACGACCGACCGCTCCGGGTCCTGACCCATTGCAACACCGGTCCCCTGGCGTGCGGCCAGTTCGGGACGGCCCTTGGCGTGGTCCAGGTGGCACATCACGAAGGTCGATCGGTCCATGTCTGGGTCGATGAGTCGCGGCCCTATCTCCAGGGCGCCCGGCTCACGGCCTGGGAGCTGGCCCAGGCCGGGGTGCCGCACACGTTGATCCCGGACGTCGCGGCCGGCCACCTGATGGCCCGCGGCGAGGTCGATGCCGTGCTGGTCGGTGCCGACCGGATCGCCGCGAACGGCGACACGGCCAACAAGGTCGGCACGTATACGCTGGCGGTCCTCGCCGCCCGCCACGACGTCCCGTTCTACGTGGTCGCGCCGATCAGCACGGTCGACCTCGCGACGCCTGACGGCGCGGCGATCCCGATCGAGGAGCGATCCGGCTCGGAGGTCCTGGCCTTCCGCGGCGTGCGCATCGCCCCGCCGGACACCGACGTGCGAAACCCGGCGTTCGATGTCACACCAGCGGGCCTCATCACCGCGATCGTCACCGAGGAGGGCGTCGTCACGGCGCCCTGGGTGGAGGGCCTCGCCGAAGCCGTGGCGCGACGCGAGCAGCGGCGGGCGGCATCGCCTACGTTTGCCCAACTGTCGATGGCCCCCTCGAGTCCCGGCGCCTGATGGCCGCCGTCGCCATCGGTCGTCGATCCGCGACCATTGCCCGCCAGACCACCGACCGGGCCCTCCTGCACGCGTTCCTCGCCCATGACCGCCTGTACGCGGCCTACGCGATCTGCGACCTCGAGGAGCGCGAGTTCGGGCGGACCCGCTGGGGCGCGGCCTACGATGGCGATGACCTCGTCGCGGTCGGCCTGGAATACCTGGGTCCCACTCCCCAGCCGTTGTTCGTGATGGGCAGCACCGACGGCATCGCCGCGGTGTTGCGGGACGTGATCAAGCCGCGGGCCGCCTACATCGCGGCTCGCCCGGAGATGATCCCGGCGGTCGAGCAGCATTACCGCGTCGACGCGGGACCGCTGATGCTCCGGATGTGGGTCGATAGGGCGCGCTTCCGCCCGTATCCGGCGACGGTCCAGCGGCTGTTGCCGGTCGAGATCGGGGAGCTCAACCGCCTCTACCAGCTGGGGTTCGCGTCGTGGCTCCCCTCGATCGCGATCAGCGACGGCGTCTACTACGGAATGCGCGTCAACGGCCGGCTCATCGCCGCGGCGGGGACGCACGTCGTCAGCCCGACCGCCCGACTCGCGGTCGTCGGGAACGTCCTCACCCACACGGACTTCCGCGGGCGCGGGTTCGCGACGGCCGTGACCGGTGCGGTGACCGCCGAGCTGCTGCGGACCTGCGATCAGGTCGTGCTCAACGTGCGGGCCGACAACCCACCCGCCATCAACGCCTACCGGCGGCTCGGGTTCGCCGAGCACGCCCGGTTCGAGGAGCGCCTCATCCATCGACTCGGTCCGCCCTGGGCCGATATCACGGCGCCGCTGCGTCGCCTGTTCAGCCGCAAGGAGATCGACCGCCGATGACCGCCAATGCGATCCTGCCCGCCCACGACGTGACCGACCTCGGGCTCGCCTCCGAGGGCATCCGTCGCATCGAATGGGCGGAGCGGGAGATGCCGGTCCTGCGGCTGATCCGCGAGCGATTCGAGCGCGACCGGCCGCTCGACGGCCTGCGGATCGGGGCGTGCCTCCACGTCACGACCGAGACCGCCAACCTGATGCGAACCCTCAAGGCCGGTGGCGCGGAGGTCGTGCTGGCCGCCTCGAACCCGCTCTCGACCAAGGACGACGTGGCCGCGGCGCTCGTGGCGGAGTACGGGATCGCCACGTTCGCGCGGCGTGGCGAGGACCGCGAGACGTACTACGACCACCTGAATTCGGTCGCCGACACGCATCCCCAGATCACGATGGACGACGGCTGCGACCTCGTGTCGCTGCTCCACAGCGACAGGCCCGACCAGGTCGGCGAAGTCCTCGCCGGCACGGAGGAGACGACGACCGGCGTCATCCGCCTCAAGGCGATGGCCGCCGACGGCGCCCTCGGCTTCCCGGTCGTAGCGGTCAACGAGGCGCAGACCAAGCACCTCTTCGACAACCGCTATGGGACCGGCCAGTCGACGGTCGACGGCATCATCCGCGCGACCAACATGCTCATCGCGGGGCGCAAGGTCGTCGTCGCCGGGTACGGCTGGGTCGGCAAGGGGATCGCGGCCCGGATGGCCGGCCACGGCGCCCACGTCGCGGTCGTCGAAGTCGACCCGGTACGGGCCCTCGAGGCGCTGATGGATGGGTTCGCGGTCATGACCCACAGCGACGCCGCCCGCTGGGGCGAGCTCTTCGTGACCGCCACGGGCAATCTCAACGTGTTCCGGCGCGAGCACTTCGAGGTGATGCGCGACGGGGCGGTGATGGCCAACTCCGGCCACTTCGACGCGGAACTCGATCTCGCCGCGCTGCGCGCCCTGGCTGAAGGCCATGTCCGCGAGGTCCGCGAGAACGTCGAGGAGTTCGACCTCGGCGGCAAGAAGCTGCACCTCATCGCCGAGGGTCGTCTCGTCAACCTCGGAGCGGCCGAAGGGCACCCGGCCGCCGTCATGGACATGAGCTTCGCCAACCAGGCGCTCTGCGCCGAATACGTGGCGGGCCACCATGCCGAGCTCGAACCGCGGGTGTACGTGGTCCCCGAGGCGATCGACGCCGAAGTCGCCCGACTCAAGCTGGCCGCGCTCGGCATCAACCTCGAGCCGATGACGCCCGAACAGGCCCAGTACGTCGACTCCTGGCAGCACGGAACGTGATCGCCGACCCGCGTCGGGCGCCGACGCGCTAGGGTTCGGCTGATGGACCAGGAACCCACCGGCGAGCGGGTCGAATCCGGCGAGCGGGTCGAATCCGGCCCCACGGAGCTGCCGTACGGCAGCTGGCCGTCGTCGATCCGGATCGATGACATCGTCGGGGACGTCGTCAGGTTGAGCGACCCCTGGATCGACGGCGATGACGTGTACTGGATCGAGGGGCGTCCCGCCGAGGACGGCCGAAGTGTGCTCGTGCGTCACGGCGCGGACGGGTCGAGCGGCGACGTGACACCGCCGCCGTTCAACGTCCGCACGCGGGTCCACGAATACGGCGGGGGCGCGTACACGGCGGCCGGCGGCACTGTGGTTTTCTCGAGCATCGCCGACGGCCGGCTGTACCGGCTCGACCCGGGCGATGCGGATCCCCAGCCGATCACGCCCGAGGGAGCGTTCCGCTACGCCGACCTGCGCTTCGACCCGCGGCGGCGCCGGTTCCTGGCGATCCGCGAGGACCACACGGAGGACGACAGCAACCCGACGGCGGCCATCGTCGCGGTGCCGCTCGACGGAGAGCATCCGCCCCGCGTGTTGTATGAGGGCCCCGACTTCCTGGCCACGCCCCGCTTGTCGCCCGACGGCGGCCGCCTGGTCTGGCTCGAGTGGGATCACCCGGACATGCCATGGGACGCCTCGCGCCTGCGCGTCGCGCCGGTCGGGGAGGACGGAACGCTCGGGGTGAGCGATCTTGCCGCCGGCGGCCTCGACGAGTCGGTCGCTCAGCCGGAATGGTCGCCCGGCGGTGTTCTCCACTTCGTCAGCGATCGGACGGGCTGGTGGAACCTGTACCGCCTGCTGGACGGGCCGCGGCTCGACAACCTGACGCCCATGGAGGCCGAGTTCGCGGACCCGGCCTGGGTCTTCGACCGATCGTCATACGGCTTCCTGCCCGATGGCTCGATCGCCGCCGTCGGTCGCGCGGGCGGCCGGGATCGCCTGTTCTACGTCACGCCCGACAGCATCGTGGGCGAGGTGGCGGCCCCGTACACGGAGATCGGGACCCTGCGGGTCGGGCCACGGACCCTGGTTGCCGACGTCGGCACGCCGACCGAGCCGCAGATGATCGTCGCGCTCGATCCCGCGACGCTGGCCACCTCCGGCGTCCTCCGCCACGCAAGCTCGGTGGCCCTCGATCCCGCCGTCGTGTCGGTCGCCGAGCCGATCACGTTCCCGACAGCCGGTGGGCGCATGGCCCACGCGCTCTACTACCGCCCGGTCAACCCCGATCACGTCGGTCCGCCGGGTGAGCTGCCGCCGCTGATCGTGCGCGTGCACGGCGGCCCGACGTCGAACGCCGCGAACTGGCTCGAGCTGTCCTATCAGCACCTGACGTCGCGTGGCATCGCGGTCGTCGACGTCGACTACGGCGGGAGCACCGGGTACGGTCGCGAGTACCGTCACGAGCTCGACGGGAACTGGGGGATCGTCGATGTCGACGATTGCGTCGGTGCGGCACGGTACCTCGTCGATCGCGGCGATGTCGATCCCGAGCGCCTCGCGATCGAGGGCGGCAGCGCCGGCGGTTACACCACGCTCGCCGCGCTGGCATTCCGTGATGTCTTCGCGGCCGGCATCAGCCTGTTCGGGGTCGCCGATCTCGAGTTGCTCGCCCGCGAGACCCACAAGTTCGAAGCGCGCTACATGGATCGACTGGTCGGGTCCTATCCGGAGGACGCGGCGCTGTATCGCGAGCGTTCGCCGATCAATTTCCTCGACGACATCGACTGCCCCGTCCTGGTGCTCCAGGGCCTCGACGATCGGGTCGTGACGCCGGCCAACGCCGAGGCACTCGTTGCCGCCCTCGAGCGCAACGGCATCCCGCATGCGTACATCGCGTTCGAGGGTGAGGGCCATGGGTTCCGTGGGCGGGTCGCGCAGCGTCGCACGATCGAGGCGAGACTGGCGTTCCTCGGCGCGGTCTTCGGGTTCACGCCGGCCGACGAGCTGGAGCCGCTCGAGCTCGTCGGGCTCGAGGCGTGGCGATCCGAGCGACGCGGGGTAGCGATCGGTTGACGCCGTCCGGACCGGGCTGGGCCGGGCGAACGCCGTGCTACCCTTCGCCGCCATGAGCATCGTCGACGCCTCGCAGTACCTGTTCACCTCCGAATCCGTCACGGAGGGCCACCCCGACAAGATGTGCGACCAGGTGTCCGACGCGATCCTGGACGCCATCATCCGCGACGACCCCGACGCGCGGGTGGCCTGCGAGACCGCTACGACCACCGGGCTGGTGCTCGTGCTTGGCGAGATCACAACGCACACGTACATCGATTTCCAGGCCATCGTCCGCGATACGGTCCGCGAGATCGGCTACACGCGGGCGGACTACGGCTTCGACTATCAGACTTGCGGAACGCTCGTGTCGGTGAAGGGTCAATCGCCCGACATCGCCCAGGGCGTCGATGCCGCACTCGAAGTCCGCGACGATTCGGCCTCGTCCTTCGAGCTCGGCGCCGGCGACCAGGGGATGATGTTCGGCTTCGCCTGCCGCGAGACGCCCGAGCTCATGCCGCTCCCGATCTCCCTCGCCCACCGGATGGCGCGCCGGCTCTCGGAGGTCCGGCGCAGCGGCCAGCTGCCCTACCTCCGACCGGATGGCAAGACCCAGGTCACGGTCGAATACGAACGGGGCGTGCCGGTCAGGGTGCGGACCGTGGTCGTCTCGGCCCAGCACGACCCGGATGCCCGGCCGGAGCGCCTGCGCTCCGACATCGTCGAGGCGGTCATCCTCCCGTCGATCCCGCACGAGCTCCGCGACACCGACCCGGTCATGCACGTGAACCCGACCGGCCGGTTCGTTACCGGTGGACCGATGGGCGACGCGGGCCTGACCGGCCGCAAGATCATCGTCGACACGTACGGCGGGATGGCCCGCCATGGTGGTGGCGCGTTCTCGGGCAAGGATCCGACCAAGGTCGATCGCTCGGCTGCGTACGCCGCCCGCTGGGTCGCCAAGAACGTGGTCGCCGCAGGGATCGCCGACCGGTTCGAGGTCGAGGTCGCCTACGGGATCGGGATCGCCCGCCCGATCAGCTTCAGCGTCGACTCGTTTGGGACCGGGCGCATAGAGGATGCGGCGATCCAGGCGCTGATCGAGCGCCACTTCGACCTACGACCCGCCTCGATCATCTCGGCGCTCGACCTGCGCCAGCCGATCTACAGGCAGACGGCCGCGTACGGGCACTTCGGGCGGCCCGACCTCGACCTGCCGTGGGAGCGCACCGACAAGGCGGCCTTGCTCGCCGCCGAAGCGGGGCTGCCGGCGCCCGCGCGGGTCGCGGAGAGCGCGACGGCCTAGCCGGCCCCCGGGCGGCTCTCGCGCCCAGGCTCCGTCGCGTGGCCGAGCGGTTCATCCTCGCGCTCGACCAGGGCACGACGTCGTCCCGGGCGATCCTGTTCGACCATGACGGCCGGCCCCGCTGGTCGGCCCAGCGCGAGTTCCCGCAGCAGTACCCGACGCCGGGGCACGTGACCCACGATCCCGATGCGATCTGGTCCTCGCAGATCGAGGTCGCGCGAGAGGCAATCGCCGCCGCGGCGATCGGACCCGAGCAGATCGCCGCGATCGGGGTCACCAACCAGCGCGAGACGACCGTCGTGTGGGAGCGGGCGACCGGCCGTCCGGTAGCCGACGCGATCGTCTGGCAGAGCCGGATCACGGCGCCGTTCTGCGCGGAGCTTCGAGCGGCCGGCCACGAGCCCGAAATCCGAGCCCGGACCGGTCTGCCGCTCGACGCCTACTTCTCCGGCCCGAAGGTCCGCCACATCCTGCGCTCGGTCGACGGCGCCCAGGAGCGTACGGCCCGCGGTGAGCTCGCGTTCGGGACCGTCGATTCGTTCCTCATCTGGCGGCTGACCGGCGGGCGGGTCCATGCGACGGACGTCTCGAATGCCAGCCGGACGCTGCTCTTCGACATCCATCGACTGAACTGGGACGACGAGCTGCTGGAGCTCATGGACGTGCCGCGGTCCGTCCTGCCGGAGGTGCGCTCGTCCTCGGGCTTCCTCGGGGAGACCGAGCCGTCCCTCTTCGGCCGGGCCATCCCGATCTCCGGGGTGGCTGGCGACCAGCAGGCGGCGACCTTCGGCCAGGCCTGCTTAGCGCCGGGCCAGGCCAAGAACACGTACGGGACCGGCGCGTTCCTCCTCACCAACACCGGGGAGCGTCCGGTCGCGTCGACGAACGGCCTGCTCACGACCGTCCTGTGGCAAGTCGGCGACGAGCCGGCCGCCTACGGCCTGGAGGGCTCGGTATTCGTGGCCGGCGCCGCCGTGCAGTGGATGCGCGACGAGCTGCACGCGTTCGAGCGCTCGGGCGACATCGAAGCGCTCGCCGCGTCGGTCGATGACACCGACGGTGTCTACGTCGTTCCCGCCTTCGTCGGCCTGGGGGCGCCGCACTGGGACCCGTGGGCGCGTGGCGCGATCCTCGGCCTGACCAGAGGGTCCGGGCTCGCGCAGATCGCGCGAGCGACGATCGAATCGATCGCCTACCAGGTCCGCGACGTCCTCGACGCGATGGCGATCGATGCCGGTGAACGGATCGGAACGTTGCGCGTCGACGGCGGCGCCGCCGCCAACGACGCCCTCCTCGCGTTCCAGGCCGACATCCTCGACGTCCCAGTCGAGCGACCGGCCGTGACGGAGACGACGGCCCTCGGCGCCGCGTACCTGGCGGGACTCGCGGTCGGGTTCTGGGAGAATCTCGGCGAGATCGAGGCGAACTGGTCACTCGATCGGCGGTTCGAGCCGTCGATGGACCCCGATCGACGCGAACGGCTGGTCCGTGGGTGGCACCGGGCGGTCGAGCGAGCCAAGGGCTGGGCGGAGCCGGACTGACGTCCCGCGGAGCGGCCGTCAGCCGCCCGACTGTTCGGCGATCATCCCGGCCACCGAGGCCTGGGCGCCGCGTTGCCCCGTCCGCCGGGCGTTCCGCCAGACCAGGAACTGTCCCACGACGAGGATCGTGAGCGTGATGAGCAGCATGATCGCGGCGACGGCGTTGGTCGCCGGCGTCACGCCCTTGCGGATCGTGCTGAAGACGTACAGCGGCAGCGTCGTGGTGCCGGCGCCGGACACGAAGTACGTGATGACGTAGTCGTCGAAGCTGAAGGTGAACGAAAGCAGGAACCCGGCGACGATGGCTGGCAGCAGCTGCGGGAACGTGATCTGCCAGAACGTCCGCCAGGGCGTCCCGTACAGGTCGAAGCTCGCCTCGACGTGTGTCCGGTCCATCCCGGACAAGCGCGCCCGGACCAGCAGCATCACGAGGCTGATGTTGAACAGCGCGTGTGCGCCGATGATCGTCTCGAACCCGAGCCGCCAGCGGATCCCCGTGACCGAACGAACCACATCGAATGAGGTCGAATAGAAGACGAGCGTCGAGAGCGCGATGACGATCTCGGGGACGATGATGCTCACGAATGTGAGCGCCTCGAACACCGACCGGAACCAGCGCGGCGCCCGCTGCAGGCCCAGGGCCGCCATGGTCCCGAAGATCGTGGCGATGACCGCCGTGGAGACCGCGACTCGGAAGCTGTTCGCGAGCGCGCTCTGGACCACGGTGTCGTTGAGCACGCTGTCGTACCAGCGCAGGCTGAACCCCTCCCAGTGGGTCACCCGCCGGTTCGTCGCGTTGAAGCTGAACGCGACGACCACGACGATCGGGAAGTACAGGAACAGGTAGATGAGTAGCGTGTGGCCGCGCAGCCAGCCCTCGACCAGGCCATCCCAGGTTCGCCCGCGTGGCTTGGCACGCCCGGGGGCGACGTCGACGCTGGTCAGGACGTCGGGCCGTGCGACCGGCGTCGCGGGTGCGGTCACAGCACGCTCACCTCACGCGTCCGTCGACCGCGGTTGACGAACCACAGGTAGACCACGACCGACACGAGCATGATCAGGATCAGGACGACGGCCCGCGCCGCCCCCTCCGGCCAGTTGCGCGATTCGAGGAACTGCAGGACGAGCTGGTTGCCGATGAGGAAGACCCGTCCGTAGCCGAGGATCGCCGGGACGACGTATTCGCCCATCAGCGGGATGAAGACCAGGATGCTGCCGGTGATCAGCCCGGTCGAGGTGATCGGCAGCGTGATCTGGCGGAAGGTCGCCCAGCGACTCGCGCCGAGGTCCTTGGACGCCTCGATCAGCGTCCGGTCCATGCGCTCCATCGTGACGTAGATCGGGAACACCATGAGCGGCAGGTAGCCGTAAACGACGCCGAGCAGCACCGCGGCCGGCGTGCCGAGGATCCGGAAGCTCGAGTCGCCGATCACGCCGCCCACGAATCCCCCGAGCCCGTCCGGTCCCAGGATCGTGAGCCACGCATAGGTCCGGATCAGGAAGCTCGTCCAGAACGGGACGATGAGGAGGACGATCAACAGCGACTTGCGCCGGCCGCCACGCGTGGCGATGAAGTACGCGATCGGCAGTGCGGCCAGGAGACACAACAGCGTGCCCGACACCGCCAGCGCGAGGCTCGTCACGAACGGCGAGATGCGGTTCGGATCGAGCGCGTCGGCGTAGTTGTCAAACGTGAACGCGGGGTCGTACCCGCCGAGGGTCGAGCGCCGTCCGAAGCTCATGACGATCACGATCAGAAGCGGCGCGACGAGCAGGATCAGGTACCACAGGCTGGCCGGCAGGACCAGCAGACCGGTCAGGACGCCGCTGCCGAACAGGCGCCGAGGTCGCGCCGGGCGATCCGGTGCGACCTCGGTCATCGCGCTCATGGACGAACCTTGAGCCTGGGCGTCAGCCCTGGCCGATCTTCGACTTGAACTCCTCCCAGATGTCCGAACGCTGCTTGATCCCCGAGTTGTCCTTCTGCGGTTCGAGCTTGGCGAGGACCTCGTCCGACACGAAGATCGCCGGATCGGCCAGCATCTTCGGGTCGATGAACTCCTTCGCCGCGTCGTTCGGGGTGGCGTACTGGTTGGTCTCGGTCTCGATCGCCTGGATCTGCGGCTCGTGGACGAAGTTGATCCAGGCATGGGCGGCGACCGGGTGCGGTGCCTCTGCCAGGACGACCCAGGTATCGAGCCAGAAGACGGTGCCGTCCTCCGGGATGTTGTACACGGTGTCCGCTGTCTCGGGCTTGTCGCGCAGCTCGAGGATTCCACCGGTCCAGGTCAGCCCCAGGACGGCCTCTTCGGTCTCGATCTTCGCGTTGTACTGGTCGGAGTCGAGCGCGAGGATGTGCGGCGCCACCTTGAGCAGCTCCTCGCGGGCCTTGTCCAGCTCCTCCTTGACGTCCGAGTTCAGCGAGAACCCGTTCGCCTTCAGGGGCGCGATGAAGACGTCATCCGCCGAGTCGACGAAGACGACCTTCCCGGAGTACTGCGGGATCAGGTCGAGGAACTGGCGCCAGGTCTTGACCTCCTCCTTGACGTCCTTCGTCCGGACCGAGATCCCGGTCGTGCCCCAGTCCTTCGGGACGCTCCACTCATCGGTGGGGTCCCACCACTGCCCCTTGAAAGCCTTGTTGATGTACTTGAGGTTCGGGATCTGCGCCGCATAGACCTTCTGGATGAAGCCCTGATCGCGCATCGCCGGGACGTAGTTCATGGTCGGGCAGCAGATGTCCCATTGCCCGGTCGCCCCGCCCTGGAACTTCGCCATCATCTCGTCGTTGTTGGCGAAGGTGTCGTAGGTGAACTTCTCGACCCCGAACTCCTGCTGGAACAGCTTCATGTTGTTGGGGTCGACGTAATCGCCCCAGTTGTACATGAAGAGTTCCTTCTCGATGTTCGCAGGGACGGCGTACGAGGCCTCAGCCGACGCCGAGGGCGCAGTCGACGCCGGCGCTGCCGAGGGCGCGGTCGACGCCGGCGCTGCGCTCTGCCCACCTCCACCGCTGCATGCGGCGAGGAACGCGGCGCTTGCCGACATCGTGCTCGCCCACATGAAGCCTCGCCGACTCAATGGGGTCCGTGCCATCTGCCGGACGATCCGCTCGATCTCCTGATCCGTCACCGTCGATCTCCTCCTCCCGGTCGACCCGGGTCTGGCTGTTCTCATCCAGCGAGGATGAGGTTGGCCTCCTCCTGCCACCGGACGACCACGGGGTCACCCGGACCGACCCCCGGGGCGCCACCGGCGCCCGCTGCGTTCTGGTGCCGGACGATGAGCTCGCCGGCCTCCTCGGTATCAACCCGGTATTCGGTCTGGTCGCCCAGATAGGTGCCTTGCTGGACGCGTCCCCTGATCTGTGTCATCCCGTCGCGGGTCACGCCGCCGTCATCGACCGCCGCGACCTCGAGGCGTTCGGGTCGCGTGGCGACCGTCACCGCGTCACCGGTGGCGGGGCGGGCGTCGGGATCCGTGAGCACGCCGCGCATCGTCACGCCGCGGCCGGTCCGCACGGTGATCCGGCCGCGGTCGTCGGCCGTCTCGACGACCACCGCATCGAAGAAGTTGGACGTCCCGATGAAGTCGGCGACGAACCGGTTGACGGGCCGCTCGTAGAGCACGGTCGGGTCGCCCTGCTGCTGGATCAAGCCGTCGCGCATGACGACGATCACGTCGCTCATCGTCAGCGCCTCCTCTTGGTCGTGGGTCACGTAGACGAAGGTGATCCCGACCTCGCGCTGCAGCGCTTTGAGCTCGAGCTGCATCTCCTTGCGCAGCTTCAGGTCGAGGGCTCCGAGTGGCTCGTCGAGGAGCAGCACGGTGGGCCGGTTGACGAGGGCGCGGGCGAGCGCGACGCGCTGTTGCTGTCCGCCCGACATCTCCCATGTCCGACGTTTGCCGTAGCCGGGCAACCGGACGAGCTCGAGGGCTTCGGCGACACGGCGCTCCTCCTCCTTCCGGTCGACCTTCCGCTGGCGCAGGCCGTAGCCCACGTTCTGGGCGACATCCATGTGCGGGAACAACGCGTAGTGCTGGAAGACCGTGTTGACGTTCCGCTGGTACGGCGGAACGCCGGCGATCGGTTGGCCGGCCAGGAAGATCTCGCCCTCGGTCGGTTGTTCGAAGCCCGCGATCATCCGCAGGGTCGTCGTCTTGCCACAACCGGACGGGCCGAGCAGTGAGTAGAACTCGCCGCGTTCGATCGAGAGATCCATCGCATCGACCGCGGTGACCGTGTCGAAGCGCTTGGTGACGTGCGAGATGAGCACATCCGGCGCATCAGCGCGCGCGTGGCCGGCGTCGGCCATTGGCGAGCGAGCGGCGTGACTGGCCTCGATCGTGGGGGAAGCGGTCAACGGCGAGTCCTTCGCGCGATGGTGCCGGGCATCGAGCAGGTTCCCTGTAGCGGGGCTACAGGCTCCCGCATCCTAGAGGCGAGGCGCCGGCACGTCAACGCAGCGGACGTGCGAATCTCGCAGGTCACCGCCCTTGTCGTGGAGCGTCATCGTGGCATGCTGAACCTATACTTCAGGAACCCGAACGGATGGCAAGCGCAGCGGAGGACGCCGAACCGGTGACCGCGGAGCTGCAACTCGGGGCGACGATCCGATCCCTGCGCCAGGCGCGTCACCTGACGCTGCGCGACGTCGCCCAGCGCGCAGGCGTCACCGAGAGCTTCCTCTCACAGGTGGAGCGCGATGTGGCGAGCCCGTCGATCGCGACCGTCCATCGCATCGCCCGTGCCCTGGATCTGTCGATCGCCCAGCTCTTCGCCAATGACGCCGATACCGGTCGGATCGTCCGCAAGGAGGCCCGACGACGTGTCGTCTACCAGGGGCTGAAAGCCGTCGACGAGTTCCTCACCACGAACAACGCGGGCCGTCTCCAGGTGATCATGTCGACGATCGAACCTGGTGGCGGGACGGGGGCCGAACCGTACACCCACGATTCGGACGAGGAGGTCGCCGTCGTGCTCGCCGGGGTCCTCGATCTGTGGGTCGGCGACGAGCACTACGTCCTGCGCGAAGGCGATGCGATCACCTTTCCGTCGCGCCTGCCGCACTGGAATGCCAACCACGGATCGGACCCGGTGACCGTGCTGTTCTGCCTGACGCCGCCGAGCTTCTAGGGGCGGCGCCCCGACGGCGTGGCCTGGGCTCGGTGCCCCAGTGCACCAGGGTCGCGGGACCATCGTGGCCGGGCGGGTACGGACCATCGGGTCGCCTCGGGGGCTGGCGCGTACCTCGTAGGCTTGGAGCCATGGATGAGCGTCGAGCCCGATTCGCTCGCGCGCGCCGATTCCTGCTGGCGGGCTCACTCGGTCTGCTCGTGATGGGCGCCGCGCCGTGGCCCGCCGCGGCGGCCGACGAGTCACCGTCGCCCACGGCCGCTCCCGACCCCTCTCCGACCCAAGAGGCGGCCGCGGATCCCAGCCCGGACCCCACCGCCGCTCCGACCGTCGAGCCGAACGCCGAGGCCACGGCGCCGCCCGATCCGACGCCGCCGCCCGACCCAACGCCGACGCCCGATCCGACGCCGACGCCCGATCCGACGCCGACGCCGAATCCATCGCCGAGCCCGACCCCGCCACCCTCACCGACCGCGACGATCAAGGCGCTCAACCTCTATCGGTACAGCGCCATGACCCGCCAGTACACGAACTACTGGTGCGTGCCGGCCGCGACCCAGTCGATGGTCAATCTCGTCCGCCGCACCAGCAACCGCACCTACCTCACGCAGAAGTACTACTACAAGCTGACGCGTCAGCACAATCGCTATACCTACGCCACCAAGGGCAACGATCCGCAGGGTTGGGCGTGGGCGGCGACCTATTTCTCGAGAGGCTCGGCGTACTACAGGGCCCGCGCCTTCACCGACAAGACTGCGGCCGTCAACGCGATCGCCGAGGCCATCCAGCGCACGCGACACCCGGTCGGCGTAACCGTGCGCGCGGGGACGCACGCCTGGGTCGTTCTCGGCTATCGCATGCAGGTCAGCACGACCGATGCCTCGAAGAAGACCCTCATCGGCCTGTATGTGAGCGGGCCGCTCGGCACCACGGCAGACAAATGGCCATACAAGTATCTGACCGTTTCCCAGTTCCGCGAATACTTCACGCGGTACCACGAGTGGCAGCGCAGCGTCATCTGGGAGGGCAAGTGGGTGGTCATCTCGGAGTGATCCAGGCGCCGAACCGCGGCTAGGATGGTCGGCGCATGTATGCCGTCATCATGGCCGGCGGCGGCGGGACCCGACTCCACCCCCTGAGCCGGCCCGAGCGCCCGAAACCATTCCTGCCCCTGCTCGGCAGCGAGACCCTCATCCAGGCGACGGATCGTCGCCTGCGGGCGCTGACCGACGACATCACGGTCGTCACGGATCGCCGCTACGAGCGACTCGTTCGCGACCAGCTGCCCGAGACCGGACTCCTGCTCGAGCCGATGGGCCGCAACACAGCCGTGGCGATCGCCCTAGCCGCGACCGCGATCGACAAGCCCGCCGACGACGTCATGCTGGTGATCCCAGCGGACGCGCACATTGATCCGGGTCGCGAAGACGTTTACCAGGGGGTGTTACGGATCGCGGCAGAGGACCTCGCGACCGGCGCTTTTGGCATCGACGATCCGCTCGTCACGCTCGGGACGCAGATCACGCGACCCGCCACCGAGTACGGCTACCTGCTGCCCGACCTCGATCGAGGTGAGGACATCGGTCCTTCCGATGCGCCGATCCGCGCGTACCCACTCCGGGCGTTCGAGGAGAAGCCCAAGCTCGCCCGTGCCGAGGACTTGTTCCAGCGTACTGCGGGCGCCGCGTGGAATGCCGGCACGTTCCTGTGGCGTCGTGGCGCCATCCAGGCCGCGCTGAACCGCTACACCGGTTTGGTCCAATCGCTCAAGCCGATGATGGGCGCGCCGCAGCTCCTGGAGCGTGCCTATGAATCGATCCAGGCGCCGCTTTCCATCGACCACGCGGTCATGGAGGGAGCGGCCCGGAACGGCCAGGTGGTCATGGCGTCGATGGACGTCGGGTGGTCGGATCTCGGGTCATGGACGGCGCTGCTGGCGGCGATCGGGGCGCGAGGCGAGGGGTCGGTCGTACAGGCGGGCGAGACCGTCGACGTCCAGGGCGACGACCTCGTCGTCCGACGGGTGGATGGGCGCCTCGGCGTCATCGCCCCGCTCGAGCGCGGTAGCATGACCGCCACGCAACCGATCGCCGTGTTGCGCGGCACGGCGCCCGACATCGATCGTGTCCGCGATCTCATCGAGCGCTGCGCTGCAGCAGGAGGCTGAGTGACGACGACCGCCGGGCCGGGCGCGCCTACGTCCATCGTCTTCGGCACCGACGGCTGGCGAGCGCGGATCGCCGACGAGTTCACGTTCGAGAACGTGCGCCGCTGCGCGGACGGTGTCGCGCACTACGTCACCGAGCAGGGGGCGATGGCCAGGGGCGTCGTCGTCGCGTACGACCGGCGGTTCGCGTCCGAACATTTCGCCGCGGCCGCGGCCGAGGTGTTGCTCGCCCACGACATCCCGGTCGCCATGGCAGCCAACGCGGTTCCGACGCAGATGAGCTCCTTCGAGGTGGTCCAGCGGGGTGCGGCGGCCGGGATCGTCATCACCGCCAGCCACAACCCGTGGGTCGACAACGGGTTCAAGGTCAAGGCCCCGACAGGCGCGGCGGCGGGCCACGACATCCTCGCGGTGATCGAAGCCCGACTGGCGGTCAACGGCGGACACGACATCGCGCGTCGGCCGCTGGCCGAAGCGGAGGCCGGCGGGCTCGTCGAGCGGTTCGACCCGTACGACGGCTACGAGCGGTTCGTCCGGCGGACGGTCGACCTGGACGCCCTGCGTGGTGCCGACATCGACCTGCTCGTCGATCCCCTCTACGGGGTCGGAGCCGCCTGGATCGCTCGATTGCTCGGCGGCGGCACGATCCGCGTGCGCGAGATCCACCAGGAACGGAACCCGTACTTCGGTGGGATCAACCCCGAGCCGATCCGGCCCAACGTCGACGAGGCACTCGCGCTCGTCGCGGCCGGTGGCTACGACCTGGCACTGCTCCTCGACGGCGACGCGGACCGGGCGGGCGCGGCCGACGAGCGGGGTACCTTCATCCACCAGCTCCAGGTCACGGGGCTGCTGATGTATTACCTCGCCGAATACCGGGGGTGGCGCGACCCCGTCGTCGTGAGCGTCAACAACACGTCGATGGTCGCGCGCCTCGGCGAACGGTATGGGATCGCGACGCACGAGACGCCGGTCGGGTTCAAGTTCATCGGGCCGAAGATGATCGAGACCGGCGCGATGATGGGTGCCGAGGAGTCGGGCGGCTTCGGGTTCGGGATGCACCTGCCGGAGCGCGACGGCATCTATGCCGACCTGCTGCTGCTCGACCTCTTCCTTCGCGAGAAAGCAGCCGGGCGCTGGCCGGTCTCGCGCGCGATGACCTATTTCCATGACATCGCCGGGCCGTCGTTCTATCGCCGGGTCGACGTCCACGTCGACCGTGCCGAGTATCCCGAGGTGAAACGGCGGCTCCTCGTCGACCTCGCTGCGGACGGCCCATCCGAGCTCGGCGGCGAGCCCGTCGCCCGGACCGTCGCCCTCGACACCGGTGACGGCTTCAAGTTCTTCGTCGACGACGGGTCGTGGCTGCTGATCAGGGCGTCCGGCACGGAGCCGCTCGTGCGCGTCTACACCGAGGCCACCTCGCCCGATGTTCGGGAGGCCCTACTGGTCGCCGGTGAACGCCTGGTCCGCGGCTCGTGACCGACCCGACGCGGGACGCGGCCGGTATCGAGGGGCGCCGCGTCGACAAGCCGTGGGGCCACGAGCTCATCTGGGCGCACACCGAGCGATACGTCGGCAAGGTCCTGGTCATCGAGACCGGCAAGCGCCTGTCGCTGCAGCGGCACGAGGTGAAGGACGAGTCGATCCTTGTCCGCGCCGGCCGACTGCGCCTCTACCTCGAGGACGGCGAGGGCGTCGTCGGAGCGCACGAGCTCGGCCCGGGCGAACACCGTCGGATCCCGACCGGGCGGATCCATCGGTTCGAGGCGATCGAGCGGTGCGAGCTGATCGAGGTCTCGACCCCGGAGCTCGACGACGTCATCCGGCTCGAGGACGACTTCGGTCGGGAGGGGACGAACGCGCCCTGACCTCGGGACGATTCGGGGGTGACCGCGGCGGGCGCGGGGTGTAGGCTTCGGACACGCGACCGCCACCACCGGTCGAAGGTGCATGACCGGACGGCGGCCTCGTCAGCGCCCTCGGGCGACGGAGGTTCGGCACGATGCACAGCTCCCTGATCGGCAAGGTCGAGAAGGCGAATCGCTACGCGCGAGAGCTCGATCGGATCACCATCGATCGCCTTTCGCTCACCTTCCGTGGCGACAATGACACCCACCGTGTCGCCCTCGATGCCGGTCAGTGGCGTTGCACCTGCCACTATTTCGAGAGTTGGGGATCGTGCGTCCACCTGCTGTCGTTGCAGAAGGTCTTCGGGGTGATGCTGCCCGACGAGGCGCAGGTTTCGATCTTCTCCTCCGGACAACCGGTCACGTCCACGTAGCGCGCGCCGGCCCGCGCCGGCGACGTCAATCGACGGCGAGCTGCCAGAAGTAGCTCGCGTTCCCTGCCGCATTCGCGAACACCACGTGGACCTCGACGGTCCACGTCCCGGGTTCGGGCGCCGTGAACCGCGGTCGGCCCGAGCCCTGACCGAGCGGCGTCGCGTTCGCCGGTCCGTCGGCCGTCGCCGGCACCGACCTTGCGGACCACCCCGCGATCTCCGCATCGGGTCGGAACGAAACGGTCAGCGGCTCGCCCGAGCCGACCGCCATGCGTGCGCCGGGCAGCCAGGGACCGTCCGAACCGGCATCTCCCCAGACGTACGTCCCCAGCTGGCCGTCGGTCGGGTCGCCGCCCTCGGCGGTCAGGGCGGCGACGGGCGGGCCGGCGCCGATCGCTCCGCTCGCCGATCCCGACGGGCTCGGAGGCATGGTCGCCGGGACCACCGTGGCGACGACCGGGGATGGCGGCCTTGCCGGGGCGGTCGGTCCGACGGTCGTCGAACAGGCCGCTGCGACCACCAGGACGACGGCCAGGCTCGCGCTGCGGAGCGACGGGCGACTGGACGGACCAGGCATCGCCGAACCTCCCATGGTCATCGTTCGGCCGACAGCGGACAGATGGAGGTGCACGGCATGACGAGGACCTGGATCGTCGGGCTCGTGTCGCCCCGGAGGCCTTCGGTCGTCGGCGTGGAGAAGACCGCCCGATAGTCGGCGACCGAATGCAGTGCGATGGACGTCGTGTAGCTGCCGGTCGGCAAGCTCGGGGTCATCGTCGCGATCGTCGACCAGGTCGTCGAACCCCCGAGTCGCTGCTGGAGCCTGACCGTCCGCCTCGCCAGCCACTGGGCGCTGAGTCGCCCGTAGGCACTGTTGGTGGCGGTGCGCAGCGACGACGTGAACGTCACGACGCCGCCGTCGCCGACGAGCGAGGAGCTCGACGTGAGGGTCAGGACCGTGACGAGGTCGAGGCACGTCGAGATCGGCGACGTCGAGAACTGGATGTCGTACTGGACCTGGAGGGTGGCCGTGTCGCATGGGCCGAAGACGTGCATGTTGTAGCCGGCCTTCGGTCGCGTCCGCGAGAACGTCTGGACGACGGCATCGGTGTAGTCGCTCTCGTCGGCGTAGTTGACGTGATGGTCGAGGACCTCGATGTGGCCGAACTCGTCGAGCGAGACGGTCTCGGCGTCATAGCAGCCGT
>JBIOWA010000020.1:0-17824 GCA_044868045.1 Candidatus Limnocylindrales bacterium | reverse complement strand
TGGAACCGCTCACGCCCGTAGGCGGACGCGATCTCGTCAGACGAGGCGTCGCCTGCCAGGTAGTTCACGTAGTCCCCCGACGCATACGGCGCGATCGCGTCGGCGTACTCGCGCACCCATCGGATGTGCCGGTCGGGATCGGCCGGATCCTCCCAGATGGCGAGCGCGCTCGCATTGAACCGTGCCTGGCGCTGGCCGAAGGCCGTGGCGTCATCCGGCACGCGCCGGACGGCCCCGTGCGGTGCCTCGATCAGGATGGCGGAGTGATCCGATGTGACGCCGGCGAACGAGTCAACGGTGGCCTCGATGGCCTCGTCGGGCATGTCGCGCAAGAAGTGCCCTTTCCAGTAGTTCTGCAGCCCGAACGGGATTTCCGCGAAGATCCGCTGGACCTCCGGGTACGCCATCGGCCGGATCCCGTCGTCGAGGGGCGGACCGAGGCGGCGGATCGGCGCCACCAGGCTCTCGCCATCCTCGATCGGCCCGTTGTAGCAGGCCGCGATGGCCGCGACGGGCGGCCCGCCGTCCGGGCTCGTGACCATGACGAAGGCGCAACTGAGCTCGTCCGGGCCCGTCGAGGTGACCTCGCGGAACAGCAGGAGGGCCGCGCGGGCATGCTCGATGGGATAGACGACCAGGCCGGCGAGCAGGCGGTCGACCGGATGGAGGCGGTACTCGAAGGAGGTGACGACCCCGAAGTTGCCGCCGCCGCCACGGATGCCCCAGAAGAGCTCCGGGTGGCTGTCCGCGCTGGCGGTGAGGAATGAGCCGTCCGCGGTGACGACGTCGACCGACACGACGTTGTCGCATGTCAGGCCGTAGCTTCCCATCAGGAATCCCAACCCGCCACCGAGCGTGAGCCCCGCGATCCCCGTACTGCCGACCGTCCCGCCAGTCGTCGCGAGTCCGTGGGCTGCCGTCTCCGCGTCGAAATCGATCCAGTTGCAGCCGGGATCCGCCCGCACCGTCTGCGAGGCGAGGTCCACCCGGGCGCTGCGCATCAGCGAGAAGTCGATCAGCAGCCCGTCGTCGCAGGTCCCGTGGCCCGCCACGTTGTGGCCGCCGCCGCGGACGGCGACCGGCAGGCCGCGGTCGCGCGCATAGCCGATCGCCGCAAGCACGTCGGATGTCCCGCGGACCCGGGCGATCGCCGCAGGACGGCGATCGATCATGCCGTTGAAGATGTGTCGCGCCGGCTCGTAGCCGTCATCGCCGGGGAGCAACAGCTCGCCGCGCATGGCCTCCGAGAGCGATCGTAGGGCGTCATCAACCACGATGCTGGACACGCCGAGTCCCTCCGTACACAGGGGCTGCTCTGTACTATATGCGTTGACGCAAGGCGGTCCGTGGCATATCGTGCATGACACCCCGGCTGTGATTTGAGGCTTCGGAGACCGTGGTGGCGAACCCCCCTCGCAGCGCCGCGACCGACGTGTCCCTCGTCCCAGCCGGGGCATGGGTCGAGATCAGCCAGGTCGTCTTGCCGGCGGGCGGGCGGGCGCCGAATGTGCCGCCCGACACCGGGGAGACCGACTTCGTCGCTCGCATCCGGGGGTTCCTCGTCGAGTCTGCGTCCATTGGTGACGACGCCACCGTGCGAACGCTAGTGGGGCGTGAGGTCGCGGGTCGGCTGACGGCGGTCAACCCGCGCAATCCCGCTGACTTCGGCGACCCGGTGCCCGAGTTGCTGGCCCTCGGATCGGCCGCGCGTCGCGCGCTCGAGGGGCCGGATTCTCGATGACCCGCGACGACTCGTATGCGGGCGTCATGGCCCGCCGTGCCGAGATCATGCGACGTTCGATCGGGATCGATTACGACCGGTTCGAGCTCGATGGCGGGATCGCCTTCGACTACGAGGGGCTCGCCGACAGCCCACCGCCCACGTTCGAGGAAGTCCGCCGGGTGCAGCGCCAGAACAAGGTCGGCGAGACCCCACTGCTCGAATTGAACCGGCTCAGCGCACTCGCCCGCCAGACGGCACCCCCCGGCTATGGCGCACGGATACTCGTCAAGGACGAGGCGGCGAATGCGGCGGGCAGCTTCAAGGCCCGCCGGGCGTCGATCTGCCTGGCGCAGGCCGCCGACAACGGCTTCCCCGGCGTGATCGCGGCCACGTCCGGCAACTACGGGGCGGCGATCGCGTCACAGGCCGCGATGTACGGCCTCAAGGCGCTGATCCTCCAGGAGGTCTTCGACTCGGAGGGCCGCGGGCAGCCGGAGGTGCTGGAGAAGACGCGGGCGTGCGAGGCGTACGGTGCCGAGGTCTGGCAGCTGACGGTCGGTCCCGAGCTGTTCTACATCCACCTGCTCCTGCTCGAGGAGACGGGCTACTTCAACGCCAGCCTGTACACGCCGTACGCGACCCTGGGGATCGAGACGCTGGGGTTCGAGATCGCCGTGGAATGCACCGAGCGGTTCGGCCGGGCGCCGGCGGCGGTCGTCGCGACCCACAGTGGCGGCGGGAACGTCACGGGGACCGCGCGAGGACTTCGCCGGGCGGGCGCCGACGACACGTCGGTGATCGGGGCGAGCGTGGACCTGACCGGTCTGCATATGGCCAGCGACCGGGACTTCAACCGCAAGTCGTTCACGACCGGTCATACCGGATTCGGGTTCCCGTTCTCGGTCGATCCCGACCGGGTCGACGTGCCGCGGAACTCGGCACGCGGGCTGCGCTACCTGGACCGATACGTCACCGTCACCCAGGGCGAGGTCTTCTACACCACGCAGCTGCTGGCGGATCTCGAGGGCCTCGAGCGGGGACCCGCCGGCAACACATCCCTGGCTGCCGCCCTGGTCCTGGCCCGCGAGTATCGCGAGGACGAGGTCATCGTCGTCCAGGAGACCGAGTACACCGGCGCTGGCAAGCATCCGACCGCGCAGCTGACGCTCGCTCGAGAGATGGGCATCGAGCTGGCGATCGGGTCGCGCGAGGAAGAGCGCCCGGGGCACCGCATCGTCTTCCCAGCGAGCATCGATGCGATGGGCATCGGCGAGGTCGACCTGGCGCGGCTGCGGCGGTCGTACCTGCAGCGGATCGCGACCAGGGTGGGAAATCGGTCGCTGGACGACGTCGAGGTCGACTTCCTGGCCGCGGACCTGCATATCGATCACGACCGTCTCCGCGAGGAGTGGGAGATCGCCAGCTCCGGGATGGAACGCGTCGCGGCACCGGCGGGGGGCGACCATGGCTGAGGTTCGCCTCGACCGGGTCGTCAAGCGGTACCCGAGCGCGTCCACCGACGCCCTGTGCGAGACATCGCTGACCTTCGAGGACGGCCTCTTCACGTGTGTCCTCGGACCGTCAGGGTCCGGTAAGAGCACCGTCCTCAAGTTGCTGGCCGGCATCGAGGAAGTCACGTCCGGTCGGATCCTGATGGACGGCCGCGACGTGACCAACGTCACGCCCGAGCGGCGAGACGTCGCCATGGTCTTCCAGTCCTACGGGCTCTACCCGCACATGACGGCCCGCGACAACATCGGCTTCCCCTTGATGCTCCGGGGCATGAACAAGCCCGACCGGTATGCCCGGGTCGGCGAGGTCGCAGAGATGCTCGGCATCGGCGGCCTGCTCGACCGCCATCCCCGCGCGTTGAGCGGCGGCGAGCGCCAGCGCGTCGCGCTGGGCCGGGCGATCGTGCGCAAGCCCAAGGTGTTCCTGCTCGACGAGCCGATCAGCAACCTCGACGCCAACTTGCGGGCGACCACCCGTGAGGAGCTCAAGCGCATCCACCAGCAGTTGCGGGCGACGTTCATCTACGTAACGCACGACCAGGACGATGCGGAGGCGATGGGCGACCGGGTCGTTGTCATGGCCCGGGGCGACGTCCAGCAGGTCGACACGCCGGGGGCGATCTACCGCCGACCGGCGAACCGATTTGTCGCTTCATTCGTCGGGCGATTGCCGATGAACTTCATCCCCGGCGAGATCGTGGCGAAGGACGGTCGGGCGCGGTTTGAGTCCGGTGTCATCGCGGTCGAGCTTCGCGATCAGGACCCGCCGACGGCCCCGGTTCCGGTCGTCCTCGGGGTGCGTCCGGAAGGTGTCCGGGTCGCCCGCGACGGGGGGCCCTGGTCGGTGACGGGGCGGGTGACGCTGACCGAAGTCGTGGCACCGGATGAGTACGCAACGATCGCCGTCGCGGATCGGAAGCTGAGGGCGCGTGTCCCGGCGGAGGAGCTCGCCGTTGGCGACGAAGTCGGTGTGACGTTCGCCCTGAGCTTCCTGCTGTTCTTCGATCCCGAGAGCGGTGAGCGGATCATGTTCTCGACGGATGCCCGTCCTAGCGGTGCCGAGGCGCGAGAGGCGGTGGCTCGATGACCGCCGAACCGATGGTGCTCAGCGAGCGCGGCAACCGATTCAGCGGGCTGTCGATCCGCCGCGAGAATCAGGCGTACGCGGCGCTGTTCCTCATTCCGACCGCGGCCCTCTTCGTGGCCCTCATCGGCTATCCCGTCCTGTACTCGCTGCTGCTGACCGTTACCGGACGGTCGGCCGCGCCGGGCCGCCTCGGAGCGTTCGTCGGCCTCGACAACTGGCTGCGGATCACGACCGATCCGATCTTCGTGCAGGCCGCCGGTCAGACACTGATGTACGTCATCCCGTCGGCGGTGCTCGGCGTCCTCATCGGCTTGGCGGTCGCCCTGGTGCTCAACGAGCGCTTCCGAGGCCGCAGCCTGGCCCGCGCCTCGCTCCTGATCCCATGGGCCCTGCCGCCCGTCGTCGTCGCGGCGATGTTCCAGTGGTTCCTCGACTCGCGCCGCGGCCTGCTGGGCGAGTGGCTGGTCAACGCCGGCCTCGTCCATCAGCCGCCGCTCTTCCTCAGCGGTGTCCCGGGAACCCTGTTCATGCTGACGGCGATCCACATCTGGAAGACCTTCCCGCTCATCGCGCTGATCTTCCTCGTCGCCCTCCAGTACCTGCCCGAGGAGACGATCAACGCCGCCCGGATCGATGGCGCGGGCCGCTGGCGTCGGTTCCGTCACGTGGTGCTGCCGTTCCTGCGGCCGACTCTCGTGGCCGCGGTGATCATCCAGGTCCTCATCACGATCCAGCTCTTCGACCTGATCTTCGCCCTGACCGGAGGCGGGCCCGGACGCTACTCGACGTACAACCTGTACTTCTACACGTTCAAGACGACGTTCGAGCAAACCGACTTCGGGTACGGCTCGGTCCTTGCATACATCGTCACCGCCTTCGTCGTCGTGCTCGCCCTGCTGCTCACCCGCGGTCGGGCGAGAGGTCTCCTGTCGTGACGACGACCGTGTCCTGGAATGGCCGGGCCGCTGCGATCGCGGGCGCCATCTTCATCGCCGGGGCGGCAGTCATCGAGCTCGTCCAGGTCGCGCGACCGTTCGGCTTCCCGTTCTGGGGCTGGATCGCCGCCACGCTGGCCGGCCTGACGCTGCTGTGGCTCGGACTCAACTCGCTTCGCCAGGATCTCGGTGCGCGGGTCGTGGCCGCGCTGCTCGCACTCGGTGTCGTGCTGCTGATCGTCGTCCCGTTCGGGTTCGTCGTCGTATTCGGGGCGTTGCAGCGACGGGCCGATCTGCTCACCGGACCGCATATTCTGCCGCCGGCGCCGACAACGGTGGCCTTCGACCAGCTCATGCGCATCCCGTACTTCGAGGCCGGGTTGCGCAACAGCCTCCTGGTGTCGACGACGGCCGCGATCGTGACGACGCTGCTCGGCCTGCTGGGGGCTTACGCGATCGCGCGGCTGCGGTTCCCTGGTCGAAGCGCGACGTACACCGCGGTGATGCTCGCGTACATGCTCCCGGGCGTCGCGCTCCTCGTGCCGCTGGTCGCCATCTTCAAGGGCCTCGGCCTGATCGACACGCTGCCGGGCATGGCCATCGGCCACATCGCGCTGACCGTGCCGCTTGTGACGTGGATCCTAATCGGGACGTTCGACGGGGTCGAGCCTGAACTCGAGCATGCCGCCCGGATCGACGGCGCCAGTCGGCTCCAAGCCCTCCGGCGGGTCGTCCTGCCGGTCACCGTACCGAGCATCGTGACGGCGGCGGTCTTCGCCTTCGTCCTGTCGTGGAACGACCTGCTGGTGTCGAAGGTCCTCTACGTCGGCAGCACCCCGATGCTCGCGCCGGCCATCGTCAACCTCATGGACCCCATCAACCGGATCGAGCCGCAGCTTTCCATGGCCGGTCTGATCGCGTCGGTGCCGGTACTCACGCTGGCCCTGCTGATGCAGCGCTATCTCATTCGAGGTCTCGGCGAAGGCGCCGTGAAGTAGGTCGTCATTTCTTTGGAGGAGGACGTCATGGATCAGTCCCAGCGACCCTTGGCCATGCCGGACGGGACACTCGTCAGCCCGCTCACGCGGCGGCGGTTCCTCGCCGGTACCGCGATGGCGGGCGCGGGCGCCGCGCTCGCTGCCTGCACGCCGGGCGCAGCCCCGTCGGCGGCCGCGCCGAGCAGCGCTCCGGCCCCGAGCACCGCGCCCTCGGCGGCTCCGAGCGAGGCCGCCGCCACCTTCAAGCTGGATCGACCGCTCAAAGTCCTGCTCGCGAACCACACCGGGTTCTACGCGATGGTCACCCCGGAATGGGAGCAGCGAACCGGGGCGAAGGTCGAGTTCACTCGCGAGGCCTTCGGCCCGCTCCCGCTCAAGCTCACGCCGGCCTTCGAGAGCGGCGGCGAGAGCTGGGACGTCGCCTATCTCTGGCGCGCGTGGGTCGACCTCTACGAGAAGTACCTCACCCCGCTCTCCGAGCTGGGGCTGACGGTCGAAGAGGGCGACATGCTGCCCGTCGCCATCGAGGCGGGCAAGGCCGCGAGCGGCACCTGGTACGGCCTGCCCAGCAACGTCTACACGTACATCCTCTACTGCAACAAGAAGATGTTCGCCGACGCGGGCGTCGCGATCCCCAAGACGTACACCGAGTTCGTCGCTGCCGCAAAGCAGTTCACGACGGGCGATCAGTTCGGATACGTCGACGGCTGGGCGCCCTTGTACCTGTTCCCGAAGTGGTGTGTCTGGTACCACCTCAACGGCGGCGACCTGTACGGGCCCAACGGCGAGGTCCGCTTCGACGACCCGATCGCGATCAAGGCGACACAGGACATGATCGACCTGCTGCCGAACATGCCCAAGGAGGTCATCGAGTCGCCCTGGGGCATCTACGACGTCGAGGCCAAGAAGGTCTTCCTCGGTGGCAAGGCCGCGATGATCATCGACTACCAGCACATCTGGTACGAGGCGCGCGACGCGTCGCTGTCCGCCCTGGGCGACGACCCGGTCGAAGTTGCGATCATCCCCGGCTACGGCGGGAGCCTGCCCGAGTCCGGCGGACAGTTCGTCGGCGAGTGCTTCGGCATACCCAAGACCAGCCCGTACAAGGAAGCGGCGCTTGACCTCATCAAGCACTACTCGAATGCGGCGACGCAACTCGGGCTGCTGACCAAGCGCGAGGAGCTCCACGCGTTCGAACCCGCCGACGAGAGCGGCTATCCCTCGTACACGACGCCATACACGGATCCCAGCGTCCCGGAGGCCGACAAGGCCTGCGTCGAGGTGACATTCAAGCAGCAGGACTTCAAGGGGAACCGCTACGGCACCCGGGCGGCGTACCAGAAGATCTCCGACGTCGTGGAAGCGGCCGTGTCCGCGGCCCTGCAAGGGGGCGATCCTGCGGCCGAGCACAAGAAGGCGCAGGCCGAGATCGACGCCTACCTGACGGCGAACCCCGGCTTCTGAGTCCGTCGCTCGGGAGCGCAAGGCTGGCCATGTTCGATGTCCTGATCAGGAACGGGCGCGTCGTCGACGGCACGGGCAACCCGTGGTTCCCGGCCGATATCGGGATCCGTGATGGCACGATCGCCGCGATCGGCCGGATCCCGGACGACGCGCCCGCTGAGAACGTGATCGATGCGGCCGGCAAGATCGTCGCGCCCGGTTTCATCGACATCCACTCGCACAGCGACTTCGTCGTGGCCGACGAGTCGCACGGGGAGGTGCTCGCGCCGTTCGCGGCCCAGGGGATCACGACGCTGGTGACCGGCAATTGCGGGTACTCGCCCGCACCGGTCAACCCGCGGACCCGGGGCGAGCTGGCGAGCTATACGACCTTCCTGCGTGCTGGCGACCTTCCCGATGGTTGGTCCGGCTTCGGCGACTACCTCGACTATCTGGACGGCCACGGCCTGATGTTCAACGTCGTGCCGATGGTCGCCCACGGCGCGCTGCGCATCCACGAGGTCGGGTTCGAAGGCCGCGAACTCACGCCCGACGAGCAACGGCGGATGCGCGACCAGCTCCGAAAGGCGATGGAGGAGGGCTCTTGGGGCCTGTCCTCCGGTCTGCTCTACGCCCCTGGGATCTTCGCGCCCCCGGAGGAAGTCGAGGACCTGGCGTCTGAGCTTCGTCCGTTCGACGGGCTGTACGCGAGCCATATCCGGGGGTCGAGCGAGACGCTCCTGCCGGCCACCAAAGAGGTCATCCGGGTCGGCGACATCAACGGGATCTCGACCCAGCACTCCCATATGGAGGCGTTCGGTCGTCCGAATTGGTCGAAGCTCGATGCGATCATCGAGCTCCACGAGGCGGCCCGTGAGCGGGGCGTCGACACGGGCTTCGACGTGATCCCGTACATCGCCGCGAACACCACACTCCTGGCCATCTTCCCGCCATGGGCCCTGGCCGGCGGGGTCGACGGACTCCTGGGCCGTCTGCGCGATCCGGATGCCCGGGCCCGAATCCGCCGATCGATCGAGGAGGACGTACCCGGCTGGCCGTGCTGGAACCCCGGTGGCTGGCCGCACAACCTGGTCGAGGCGACCGGCTGGCAGAACGTCTCGATCATGTGGGTCGAGAGCGACGCGAACAAGCCGCTCGAGGGCCGCTCCCTGACCGAGATCGGCGAAGAGCGCGACCGTCATCCGTTCGACGTGGCGGCCGACCTCGTGTTGGAGGAGAGCGGCCACGCCATGGCCCTGTACTTCGGGGTGTCGGGCGAGCCTGGCGAGGAGGCGGGGCTCGAGAAGCTGCTGGCCCACCCGCTCGCGGCTGCCGAAAGTGACGCCATCCTGACGGGACGCGGCAAGCCGCACCCGGCCGCCTACGGGACCTTTCCGCGGGTCCTCGGTCATTTCGCCCGGGACCGTGGTCTGTTCAGCGTCGAGGAGGCTGTCCGCAAGTCGACGTCATTGCCCGCCCAACGGGTCGGGCTCCGACGGAGGGGCACCCTGCGCGAGGGCAACTACGCCGACGTCGTCGTCTTCGACGCCGCGACCGTCGGCGACCGCACGACGTATCGCGAGCCGACTGCCGCGCCTTCCGGCATCGAGCAGGTCCTCGTCAACGGCCGGCCCATCGTTCGAGACGGCGTCGTGGACGAGGCCGCGCGGACGGGACGCGTCGTCCGGCGAGGAAGCGCTGATGCCTGATCCCTGAATCGACTGCCTTCCACGCTTCGCATGCAAGTGGACTGAACGAGGAGCCACATGACGCTGATCAACACGCACACCCACATGCAGCGCTTCGACGTCGACTTCCCGCGCGAGCTCGGCGAGTTCTACGTCAACATGTTCAAGGGCCAGGATTGCTGGCACACCGGCAAGCCCTGGAAGCCCGAGGACTTCTGTGTCCCCGGTGAGCGGCTGATCGCCGACATGGACGCGGCGGGGATCGACAAGGCCTTCGTGCTCGGCGTCGGCTACCTGCCGTGGGGCGCATACGACCCCGAAAACGGCGCCTATGTCCAGTCGATGGTCGAGCGCTGGCCGGATCGGCTGTATGGGTTCTACACGGCGAACCCGATCGGTGGCAACGCCGAGGTGAAGCGGTTCGAGCGGGCGATCAACGAGCAGGGCCTCAAAGGCTTGAAGATGCTTCCGTCGTACAACTACGTCGCCCTCAACGACCGCCGGATCTGGCCGTTGTTCGAGGCCGCCGAGGCGATGGGCGTGCCACTCATCACCCACACGGGCTGGAGCATGTTCCCGAAGGGCAAGATGCTCGCCTACGACCATCCGTTGCTCCTCGAAGACGTGATGATCGACTTCCCGCAGCTCAAGCTCGTCATCGGTCACGTCGGCTTCGCATGGGCCGAGGAGACGATGCACTTCATGGCGAAGTTCGAGCACATCTACGGCGACTTCGCGTTCTGGGCCGAGTCGGCCCCGCTGTGGCGGGTCGCCCAGATCTGGACCTGGGCCAAGAAGCTGGGCGTATTCGGCAGGTTCCTGTGGGGTTCGGACTATCCGTACGTACCGTTCGATACCGGCAAGGCGTTCTTCGAGAAGGTCCGCGATTACACGGAGCGGCACGACCTCGATCCGTACATCACCGAGGACGACGAGCGGAGCTTCTTCGGCGGTGCCGCCCTGCGGCTGCTCGGAGTCAAGGAGGCGCAGCACTATGCAGGATCCTCGCCAAGCTGTCCTTGACGAGATCGCCGACCTCAGTCGCGGCGACCTCGAGGCCGTGCTCGCTTATTACACCGACGACGTCTATTTCGAGGACGTAACGGTGCCCGAGCCGTGCCGGACGAAGGACGAGATGCGTCGGTTCATGGCCGTGTTCTATCGCGGCTTTCCGGACCTCCACATCGAGGTGACGAACTGTGTCGAGTGCGGCGGTGACACGGTGGTGGCCGAGTACGACCTGATCGGAACGCACACCGGTGAATTCGTCGGCCACCCCCCGACCGGTCGGTCGTTCCGGATCAAGGCCGTGTCCGTATACGAACACAACGGCCAGCTCTTCACACGAGAGACCGTCTATTACGACTCGGCATCGCTCTTTGGGCAACTCGGCCTGCCCGTGGGGAATGCCTGATGGTCACCTTCGGCATCTCGCCCGAGTGCCTCTGCCACGACGTCCGCGACAACGTACGCCGGGTCCGCGACCTGGAGGAGGCCGGGTTCACGCACATCTGGGAGGGCGACCACACGCTGCCCTGGCAGCACTCGTCGGGCCATAGCGCGGGGATCTGGGCCACCCTCACGGCGTTCCTGGCCAACACCGAACGCGCGGTGGTCGGTCCGATGGTCATCCCGCCGATCGGGATCCGTCATCAACCTGTCGATGTTGCCATCGAGATGGCGACTCTCGAGCTGCTCTATCCCGGGCGAGTCGCCCTGGGCGTCGGCACGGGCGAGGCGATGAACGAGAAGACCACGACCGGCGTCTGGCCGCCGCTGCGCGAACGGATCGAGCGTCTGGTCGAGGCGATCGGGCTGATCCGTCGATGTTGGGAGGAGCCCGACTACTTCCGGCACCAGGGCGCCCACTTCGACTCCTTCTTCTACCTTTATCAGCAGCTCGAGCACCGGATCCCGATCATCTGTGCTGCCGGCGGCCCCAAGATGGCCGGCAATGCCGGACGCCTCGCGGACGGATACGTTGCGGTCGGGGTGCCGGCCGAGGTCCACCGCGACGTCCTGGGCCCCGCGTTCGACGCCGGCGCCGCCGAGTCAGGGCGAGTTGCCGCGACCGGCTTCAGGAGCGCTTGGGTGAGCACGTCCTACCACCCTGACCGCGACATGGCGCTCAACGGAGCGCGCGTCTACGGCGGCCTCCTCATCCCCGAGGCCTACTCGTACATCCAGGACCCACGGGTCATCGAGCAACGCGCCCTGCTGGTCCGCGACGAGGCCCTCGCCGCGGCCTTTTGCATCGCGACGTCCGGCGAGGAGATCATCTCCCGCTTCGAGGCGTTCATCGAGGCCGGTTGCGACCACATCATCTGGGCCGACATGAGCCCCGATCCGTCGATCGTGGCGAAGGTCTGCCGGGATGAGGTTCTGCCATACTTGACGCGGAAATACGGCGCGGAGCCGATGCGCGCCGACGTCGCCGTTCGCTGAGGGCCAACCCGCTCAATGTCCACGCTGGGGCCGCGGGCCAGGAGCCCGAAGAGGGTCTCGTCCACCCGCACGTCAGCCATCGAACGCGACGATCAGCTCGGCCGGCGGATCCGTGCCTTGCGCACCGAGCGAGGCCTGACCTTGACCGGGCTCGCCGCGCTGGTCGGGATCACCCGCAGTTTCCTCAGTAGCGTCGAGCGTGGCGTCGCCTATCCGTCGATCCTCGTGCTCCGCTCGATCGCGTCCGCCCTGGAAGTGCCGGTGTTCCTGCTGTTCACGGCACCCGAGTCCAATGGCGCGGTCGTACGGAAGGACGCGCGCAAGGTGATCAAGCCCCCGGGTGGGTCGTTGTCCTACGAGCTGGTATCACCCGACGTGCGGCGCAAGATCGAGATGATCATCGTCCACGTCAAGCCGGGCGTCGACGCGACCGCGATGGCGCACGAGGGCGAGGAATGCGCCCTCGTCCTTCGCGGCCAGGTGGTGATCACCGTGGGCGACGTCGACTACGAGCTCAACGAGGGTGATTCCATCTATTACGACTCGGGTCTGCCGCACAAGACACGGGCAGTCGGCGAGGAGGAAGCGGAGATCGTTTCCGCGATCACGCCACCGAACTTCTAAGGCCATGCGGGCAACACGGCGGCAGCCGAGAAGCCCGGCCGCCGCCAAGCGAGCGAGATCGCTACGATGACGCCGAGGGTGACGCGTCGACGGCATCCTCGGGCATGAGCTGCACCGTTGCGAGGATCTGCCGGAAATACGCTTGGTCGTATCCCGCGACGGCCGCCGGGTCATCCCCGGAGGTGTACAACGTGATCAAGTACCCCCGGTCCCCGGCCGAGGTAGCCGCGGTCGCACCACACAGCCGTCCCTGGGTCCCATCGATGGTGACGGGCTCGATGGGCGCGCCGCATATACCGGCTCCCCCGACTTCGGCCAGCAGATCGTCGAGCCACAGCGTTGCGGTCTTACCAGCCAGCGACTGCGAGGCAACCATGATCCAGAGGTGGTCCTGGAGGACCGGGTCGTGGATGATGTCGCCACTTGTCGAGGCGAAATCCGGGAAGCCAGCCGTCCATGGGTCGGTCGCCGGCCGTGTCACCCAGCCGGTCGGGTACGAGATCGAGAAGCCATACCGTTCCGACGTGAACGTTTCCGTCAACGCCGGGGCTGTCAGCGATGGAGTGGGCGAGGGTGACGGGCTCGCGGATGGGGAAGGGCTGGGGCTCGGCTGGCCGCCGACCCCCGGCGCACGTGGGCTGAGCAAGCTCAGACCCACCGCGCCGACGGCGATCACGACCACGGCCGCGACCGCCACCTTGGCGAAGCTGTTCATGTTCGGGAACCTCCACGGCGCGCGGATGAGCACGCGCCGCTGCTTGGTGTCGTCGATGGAGTCGAGGGCCGACTCGAGCACCCGGTCGGGCGCCCGCGTCGGGACGTCGCTCGCGTAGAAGTCGGCGATCCGGCGTTCGAGGTCGTCGTAGCCGCTCATGCCATCCGATCCTCCCGCAGGACGCCGACCGCGGAGCGCTCGTCGGCCGCAAGCGCGGCACGGAGCGCCTCGATGGCGTAGTGGAGCCGGGACTTGGCGGTCCCGACGGGGATCTCGAGAGCGTCGGCCATCTCGGTCGGAGACAGGCCGATGTAATAGGTGAGGGTCAGGATCGTGCGCTGCGCGTCCGTCAACCGACGGAGCCCACGCTCGATCTGGTCGCGGTCCGCCAACGCCGACGCGCGATCCGGCTCGGCCGGTTCGTTGGGCAGCAGCGTGACTTCGGCGCGCCACCGCCGGCGGTGGCGCCCGATGTCCGCGCTGGCGCGGACGATGAGGCGGTACAGCCAAGCGTCGAACCGCTCGACGTCGCGAAGCGTCGGCAGATCCCGCCAGGCTCGCACCAATGCCTCCTGGGTCGCGTCCTCCGCGAGTTCGGTGTCGCGAAGGATCTGGCGGGCGATGCCGTACAACCGATCGACGGCGCCGCCCGCCAGGACGCCGAAAGCCTCACGGTCTCCGCGTCGCGCCCTGTCGACAAGCTCCGACTGCACGTCTTCGCTCCACCAATGGGGGCGGCCGATCTGGTCGCCTATACGCTACGGCGGAGCACAAGGCCTGCGGGTTCAAACACCGCCACGCCCACGAGTCGACCGCGGCACACCACGTGACTGCGAGGCGCGCGCAATGTGGCGCCGTAGGGTGTTGATGGTCCTGCGTCGTACTTGCGACCGTTGCCCCCGGACTTCATGACTATTGACCGCACGCTCAGTCGCCAGAGCACCATTCGGACATGGCGATTCCGACCGCGAGTCGGGGCCGCCGCACTGGTTCGGGCGGGGTAGGCATCGAGGGCGTCGGACGTCCCAATCGGTTCCAGCTGTCCCTGCTCACGCCGATGCTGGCCCGGGCGACGCGCGATGTGGTCTCTCAGCTCGATCAGCCGTGCCTGCTGCTGTCGAGCGACGATGTCGTCCGGTTCGCCAACGGCAGCTTCCTGGAGACGCTCGCGATCGAAGGGCGAGTGGATGGTCGCTCACTCTTCGAGATCGCCGATGGGGCCTTCGATACACCCGCGGTCCGCGATCGATTGACGCACGTCCGGCAGGGCGGTCGCGTCCATGGCTGGCAGCTCGAACGGTCCTTCCCGACCGTCGGCTCGAAGGTCCTCTCGATCGACCTCGTGTCGATCCGCGGCGGGTTCTTCGAGACCGGCCTGACCGTCCTGGCGATGCGCGATGAGACCGAGCGCGCGATCCTCGAGAGCAACATCGCCCGCAAGGACCACGAGCAGGCCGACCTGGCGACGCGCCTCAGCCGACTCCGAGCGGCGGACACGCCGACGGCTACCGCCTGGCGGATCGTCGACGACCTGGCCCGGGTGTCGGGCTTCGACTTCGTGGCCCTCGGCTGCTTCGGCGCCGGCGGGCGTTTCGTGCCGATGTCCGTGAACGCGCCGCCCTCGACGCCGCTCGCGGTCGGCCGGCCGATGCCTGACCACAGCTCTCGCTACCTGCGCGAGCGAGCCCAAACCGGGCCATGGATCGAAACCTGGCACGCGCAGTACGAGGACGGCAGCTATGGCGTCGAGATGATCGCCACCGGCGTTGCCGCAGCCGCGTACGCCCCGATCCATGGCCCGACGAGCCTCATCGGCCTCCTGATCATGGGCACCAGTTCGGCGGCGGCCACCGATCGGATCCCCGACCAATTCCCCGCGCTCCTGTCCTTCGCGGCGATCGCCGGCGCGCTGCTCGGCCCCGTGCAGGAGCGCCACAACCAGGAGGCGGCGGCGCGGAGCGAGATCGAGGCGATCATCGAGCACGAGGCCTTCCAGCCGGTGTTCCAGCCCGTCGTCGAGCTCAGGAGCCGACGCGTCGTCGGCTATGAGGCGTTGACGAGGTTCGACGATGGCCGAGCTCCCGCGGAGACCTTCGCCGAGGCGTCGATCCTGGGGGTCGGCACCGATCTTGAGCTGGCGTGTGTCCGACGGTCGCTCGAAGCTGCCAGAGCGCTGCCCGAGGACGCCTGGATCGGCGTGAACACCTCGCCGGCCATGCTGCTCGAGACCCCGGAGCTCGCCGCGATCCTGGCGACGACGCGGCGAGCGGTCGTGCTCGAGATCACCGAGCGCGCGGAGGTTGAGGACTACGCCCACCTTCATCGAGCGATCGCCGCCCTCGGCGAGGGTGTCCGAGTCGCGGTCGACGATGCCGGCGCGGGCTACGCCGGACTGCAACGGATCCTCGAGTTGCGGGCGGATCTCGTGAAGCTCGACCTCATCCTGGTCCGGGGCGTCGACAGCGATCCGGCGCGCCAGGCCTTGGTCGCCGGCATGGCCCATTTCGCCCGGCGCACCAACGCTCGATTGCTCGCGGAGGGCGTCGAGTCGGAGGCCGAAGCCGATGCGCTGCTCGACCTCGGGATCGAACTCGCCCAGGGCTATCTGTTCGGCCGCCCGGCGCCGGCGGGAGAGGCGTCGGCCGATCCGGTTCCCGTGGGTCAGCAAGGCTTGCCGTAGGAAGTCAGGGAGCTAGTGACCAGGCGAAGTCGCTCGCGGGCGACACCGACCGTCGCCTGGACTCCCCAGCGAGCGCAACACCGCCCCGTTGACGACCGTCTTCAAGGGGGAGTAACGTGATACTCAACGGTAGCACGTTAGGTCGGAGTCGACCGTGGGTATCTTCGTCGAGACGTTCGTGCGGGCGTCGATGGACGCGCTCTGGGCGCACACGCAGGATCCCGATGTCCATCAGCGCTGGGATCTGCGCTTCTCCCGGATCGAGTATCTCCCCAAGGTTCGTCCCGAGGAGCCGCAGCGATTTCGCTACGCGACGCGGATGGGGTTCGGTCTCGCGGTAGCCGGCGTCGGCGAGAGCGTTGCCGAGCGTGACCTCTGGGACGGCGGCCGTACATCCTCCCTCCGGTTCAGTTCGGACAACCCGCTGTCGCTGATCCGCGAGGGCAGCGGTTACTGGAAATACGCCCCGTCCGCCGACGGTATCCGCTTCACCACCTGGTACGACTATCGGACGCGCCACGGTCCCATCGGTGCGGTCGTTGACCGCCTCATCTTCCGACCAATGATCGGCTGGGCGACCGCCTGGAGCTTCGATCGATTGCGCATCTGGCTCGAGCAAGGCATTCCGCCAGCCGTGTCCGCCCGCGCGGCGGTGGTCCACGTGATCGCCCGCCTGGGACTTGCGTTCACGTTCGCGTACCACGGACTCGTCCCGAAGCTGCTCGGCCGTGACGCCATCGAAGTCGGGCTGCTCCTGAACGCCGGGGTGCCGGCCGGCGGAGTCGATGCTGCATTGATCGTCCTCGGCTTCGCCGAGATCGCGCTTGCGGCGAGCCTCCTTGTTTTCTGGCATCGACGCTGGCCGGCGCTCCTCGGCGGGGCGTTCGCTGTCGTGGCGACCGTCGGAGTGGTACTTACGTCGCCGCAGCACCTCGGCAGCGCCTTCAATCCTCTGACGCTCAACCTTGGCATCGCGTGTCTGGCGGCGATCGACGCGCTCGCGCTCCCGGACGCGCCGAATGCGGGGCGATGCCGACGACGTCCCGCGGAGCCTGTGCGATGACGTCGATCTATCAGCGCGCACTCGGCTCGGACTTCGAGCGCCTCCATCCGCAGATCCAGCGCCGCTTCGGGTTCAGCAGCGAAGACGGCGTGGCGTCCATCGGACGCGGCGTCATGGACGAGGTCTGGCGGGGCCCCTTCTACACGGTCCCGTTCCTGTACATCGGCACGTGGCGGCGGATCATGTTCCCGGAGACCGGCAGAGACATCCCGTTCACGATCGAGAACTACGCGTTCGTCGACGACTTCGGTCGCGAGACCGTCACGTGGGCGAGAACGTTCGAGTCGACGAGGGTTCGCCAGTTCGACGCCTTCATGGTGTACAGCGAGAAGCGTGGCCGGATCGTCGACTACCTCGGATCGCACGAGCACCTTGCGGTCGATATCGACTTGTCGATTGACGGGGAAGGCGGGCTGCGCCTTCGATCTGGAGCGCAGCGGTTCTATGAACGGGCGATCGGCTTCGACTTTCCGATGCTGTTCAGCGGCTACGCCGATGTCCGCGAGTGGTTCGATGAGCGGGTCGGGCGGTTCCGGATCACGGTCGATGTGAGCAATCGGGTCTGGGGTCCGCTCTTCGGGTACCGAGGCAGCTTCGACGTGGAGTGGCGAGACGTCAGCTGCGAGCAGGTTCCTCGGCGACTCATGCCAATTCGTCAAGAGCGGCGCGACTGAAGCCGTCATTGGGCTGTTTGACAGCCGAGGTGTCACGGCCTCTGCGGAGCCTTTCGTACGTGACCTGCTGCCGACCGGTGCGGGCAGGTATCGGATGGCACCGTCGTGATCGCCGCCTATCGACATCTCATGGAGCGTCCTAGCGACCGGATCGTCCGAGCGTGCCTTGCGAAAGCGCAGTTCACGACGCGCCGCGAGGCGGCCCAACGTGCCCGTCATGGCCGTGGTCAGGACGGCA
>JBIOWA010000019.1:0-5441 GCA_044868045.1 Candidatus Limnocylindrales bacterium | reverse complement strand
CCACCATCAAGGCCGCCGGCGGTCGCTTCGAGATGCCGCCGGACGCCGAGCGCGCCGCGCGGCTCAGGGTCGTGCTGCATGTGCTCTACCTGATCTTCAACGAGGGCTACACGGCGTCCTCGGGTGCTGACCTGCAGCGACCGGAACTCACGGCAGAGGCGATCCGCCTGACCCGCGACCTGCGGCGGCGACTCCCCGGGGACGGCGAGGTGGCCGGGTTACTGGCACTCATGCTGCTGACCGACGCGCGGCGAACCGCACGAGCGCTGCCAGACGGCAGTCTCGTCCCACTCGCCGAGCAGGATCGCTCGCGCTGGGATCGCGCCCTCATCCGGGAGGGTGTCGACCTGATCACTGGGACGCTGCCGATCGGCGCGACCGGTCCGTACCAGCTCCAGGCGGCGATCGCCGCGATCCACGACGAGGCTCCGCGGGCCGAGGACACCGACTGGCCGCAGATCCTGAGCATCTACCGGCTCCTCGTGCAGGTTTCCCCGAACCCCATGATCACGCTCAACCACGCGGTGGCGGCGGCCATGGTCAACGGACCCGAAGCCGGGCTCCGGATGCTGGATGCGCTCGGCGGCGATGAGCGGATCGCGCGGCATCATCGGCTCGAGGCGGTGCGCGGACATCTGCTCGAGATGGCCGGCGATCCCGAGGCCGCACGAGCCGCCTTTCGTCTCGCGGCTCGACGGACGACGAGCCTTCCGGAGCGCCGCTATCTGGAGGATCGTGCGGCGCGACTCGCGACCTGACCGCCTCGGCGCGGTACGAGTGCCCGACGTAGCTGACCCTGGGTGATCCCTGTCACATCGATTCGCCCGGCGCCCAGGAACGCACGCATCCGTTCGACGCCCGTGGCGAACGCCCCGTGGAAGGCTTCGTCGTCGACCAGCTCGGCCTCCTCGGGCCAGAAGCCGAGGATGGCGAAGGTCGACGTGCTGCGGTCGAACCGGCCGTCGAACCGCGCGACGAGGCGATCGCCCCACAGCACGGGTAGGGCGTAGTACCCGAACTTGCGCTTCGGCGCAGGCGTGTACACCTCCCAGATGTAGTCGAAGTCGAAGAGCGGTTTGGCGCGCTTGCGGGCACTCACCGGATCCAGAGGCGCCAGGAAGGTGGCCTCATCCGTCGTCGTCGTTTCCTTGGGCTTCCAACCGCGCGGGACCCGCCCCGCGGCGACCGTCTCGATCACCTCCCGATCCGATGCAAGCGCCCAGCGCGGACCGCGCCAGCCATCGACCGTCACCTCGATCAGGTCGCCCCGCTCGACCGCTCGGTTGCGCCAGGCGATCGCTGCCCCACGTTCGCCCTGCTGGTACGTCGTGTAGGACGTCCCGGTGAGGGCCGAAATGCCCTCGAAGGCGACGTGCTTGCGCCGCATGAAGTCCTCGGTCTCAGCGTCCGACGCCTCCTCGAGCAGTGCGGATGGCGCGATCGCCTCTGTGCGTGCGTAGACTCGCTCGAACCGCTCGCGGTGGTGGACCATCGCTTCACCCACCCGCCACAGGTAGTACAGGGCGACCGCACTGTCCTTCCGGCCCCGATAGCTGTCCGTGCGCTTGCGGCTCGCCATCGCGAAGTCGCGGTTCGCGATCGTCCCGCGCTCACGGAGGGCCTGGCGCATCTCGACGATCGCTTCGTGATGTTCGTGCTCGACCTCGCGCCAGTGGCCGTTCTCGCGTTCGCGGCGCATGAGATTCCGCCAGTACGGCAGCTCTTCCATCGGTCGAACGGCGAGCCAGCCGCCCCAATCGAAGAACCGCCGCTTCTCGTAGGTCAGGCGCGCCCAATCGTCGGGCAGGTAGTCGATCACCCGGCTGTGGAGCATCAGATCCTGCGCACGGGCCATGATCCCGAGCGGATCGAGCTGGAGGTGCTCCATCGCACGCATCGCCTGCTCCGTGCCGCGCTCGCCGCGCCAGCGACGGCCGGGCCAGAGGCCCTGCCGGCCGAGGATGAACCGACGGGCCGTCTGGCGGGAGATCTCCACGGCCCGAAGCGTAGCGGCGCTAGGCTTGCGTCGTCGGTCCGCGGAATTCAGCTGGTCGAGGAGGGATGCGTGTCCAACCTGCGCGAGATCGCGGACGTCCAGGCGGTCGACGTCTGGGGCGAGACAGTGAAGGCCCGGGCCATCGTCGGTGCCAATGCCAGCCTGGCGGTCGTGGAGCTGGCTCCCGGGGCGATCGTCCCCGAGCACCGGCACGCCCACGAGCAGATCGGCCTGTGTATCGAGGGGTCGATCACGTTCACGGTCGATGGCGAACGGCGTGAGCTCGGGCCGGGCGGGACCTGGCGGATCCCGTCGAACCTGCCGCACGATGCCGTGGCCGGACCCGACGGCGCGGTCGTCATCGATATCTTCGCGCCCGCCCGGACCGACTGGGACGCGCTGCCCGCATCCACGCCACGCCCGCCAGTCTGGCCGCGCGGCTGACCTTCAGGCCTCGCCCGTCACGATTTCGGCGCCGGCGCCTTGCGCGCTTCGAAGCCGAGCTCACGCGCCTCCCTCACGGTCAGCCGCTCGGTGCGTTTCCAGGAGAATGCCGTGGCGATCGCGTCCCACACCGGCGTGAGCTCCCAGTACGAGCTGTGGGATCGGGGGAAGTCGCGGCCGGAATGGACCCGCAGGTCGACCACGCTGGCCAGGCCGTCGCTCCTGCGGAACAGCGGCTCGGCCACGAACGAGAGGAAGTCGCGGCTGTCGTAGACGTTCAGCCACGGGACGCGGAGCCGCGGCGGGTCGGCCTCGTCGTAGCGCAGCGACGGGATCGCATCGAACGCGTACAGAAGCGGCGCCTGGGAGCCGATCGTCACGCAGGCCTCGACCGGCGCCTGCGGCCACGTCGCGATGAGGTCGACGATCGCGATGCCGCCCAGGCTCAATCCGACCGGCAGGACCGGCCGTCCGCGCGCCGCGCGGGCCGCGGCGATCAGCTCGCCGCGGAGCACGTCCTGGATGGAATCCCGATGGAGGTGATACCCGAGGATGTCGGCCAGTAGCTGCGCACCGAGCACCTCGATCATCGCTTCGCGACGGCCTTCGAAGTAGTTGGTGACGAGCCGCATGACGGCGGCACGACCGACGCCGGTCGGCAGTGAGGCAAGCGAGATCGTGGTGGGCCTGGGCTGGCGATACAGCGCCTTGCGCCAGCTCCCGAGTCGAAGGCCCGAGTGGCGTCGCCATTCCGGGGCGATCACCCGGACGTCCCAGCCGCGCCGCCGGATCTGGTCCTCGATCCGCGACGCGTTCTGACTGAGGCCTTCCGACGTCTCGTTGGCGCCGTGGACGAAGAACAGCAGCCCGGCGGGGCTCGGCGGCGGAGACGCGGCGCGCGAACGACGTGGATTCGAGGTCGCTGCCATCGCGTGAGCGTAGCGCCCCGAAACCGACTGGATGCGGCCTGACGTAGTCGAGAGTGGACCCCCGTTCGTACTGGAGACCACAACAATGTCCCTAAGACTTCGTCGCTCCCTGCTGCTCCCTTCAGTCGTCACGATGGCCGCGATCGTCGCCGCCTGCTCGAGTGGTGGCGGCGCCACGACCGCGCCATCCGTCGCCGCACCGTCAGCCGCGCCGTCTTCGGCGGCGCCAGCGTCGGCCGAGGCGTCGGAGTCTGCCGCGGCATCGCCGGCCGCCGGAGCCGTCTCCCTCGCCCTTGCCGACAGCACGTTCGGCAAGATCATCGTCGACGGGGCCGGCAAGACCCTCTACATGTTCACTCCGGACGAGGGCGGGACTCCGACCTGCTACGGCGATTGCGCGGGTAGCTGGCCGGCGCTCAAGGCGGACGATGTCGCGCAGGTATCCGTCGGGGCGGGCCTCGACGCGAGCAAGCTGTCGGTCGTCGATCGGACCGACGGCGGCAAGCAGGTCAAGTACGGCGAGTATCCGCTGTACTACTTCGCCAAGGACGCCGCGGCCGGCGACGTGAACGGCCAGGGTGTTGCCGACAAGTGGTACGTGGTCGGGGCCGACGGCGAGCCGATCAAGAGCTAGCTACCACCCCGTGGGGGAGATGCGACGGGCCGGCGCGAAGGCGCCGGCCCGTCGCTTTGCGTCACGCCGCCGCGGGTACTCGCCCCGCAGCCAGCATGTAGACGGCCGCTTCCTCGATGCCGTCCACACCGAGCATCTCGTTGATCGCGTCGTCCATGAACGCGCCGACCCCGCACGCGCCGAGGCCCATCGACGTCGCGGCCAGGTAGGCGTTCTCGCCCAGGTGGCCTGCCTCGAGAAGCCCGTAGCGATAGCTCCGATCCTGGTACTTGGGCCGCATGCGCTGCATGATCATGGTCAGGAAGAGGACGACGCCGCATTCGCCGAGGAATTCCTGGGCGATCGCCTGCTCGACGACCTGTGCCCGGAAGTCACCGGCCCGGACCTCTTCGAGCGCGTGTTCGCGATAGGCGTAGTGGTACACGCCCGGATCGATCCCCTCGACGCGGTGGACGACGGCATACACCTCGATCGGGTAGAGGGCGCCGGAGGACGGCGCGGTGCGCCGAGCGTTCCCGTATTTGTCCGCGGAGACGCCGCTCGTCAGGAACAGCAGTCGCGACAGCTCGTCGGTGGACATCGCCGCGGGGGCGTAGTCGCGAGTCGAGCGCCTGGTCGCGATCGCCTTCGCCGTCGGCAGGCCGCCATCCAGCCGCGGTTCGGGCAAGGGAACCACGGTCGCGCCCTGGTAGGACTTGTACAACGCGACCGGCTGGCCCCAGTTCGCGACCGATCCCAGCGCGTCGAGGATGCCGGGCTTGCTCCATTGATGGTAGATCACGCCGACGTCGGAGCCGGCCTCGATCGGCGGCGCCGGCCGCAGCCCACGGCCGAGCACGATCCCCGCCGCGCCGCCGACCGTCAGCCCAAACAGGCCCCGCCGCGACAGCACCGCGCGTCCCACGGTCGACCACGGGCTCGTCGGCTCCGCCTCGCTCGTCATCAGGGAGGCCGGTCTGGTCGGTCGCACGAGGGCGACGGCCGGTTGCGGCTGCCGCAGCAGCCGCCATCGGTATCGCGCGTAGCCGATCAATCGCTCTCGGTTGAACCACACGTGCGCCATCGCGAAGACGCCCGTGGCATATCCAGAGACCGTGTGGTACCAGAAGTCGTTGAGATCCCACAGATCGGCGATGACGCCCGTGAGCGCGGTCGCGATGCCCGTCGCGAGCAGCGCGATCGTCGTCAGGAAGTCGAGGTCGTGGCGGAGTCTGGTCATGGCCGTGCCACCGTGCGAACGGGTGCCGCGGCCGACCCCTCGCGGGCCGTCGCGGTCCGCAGCTCGGATTCTAGGCCCGGCCGGCGACCCTCGCCCGATCCTTGATGATCTGCCCGGCCGCGAGCTTGCCCGGCGCGCCCATCACGCAGCCGCCTGGATGCGTGCCTGAGCCGCACTGGTAGTAGCCGTCGATCGGGGTCCGGTACTGCGACCAGCCCG
>JBIOWA010000018.1:0-3140 GCA_044868045.1 Candidatus Limnocylindrales bacterium | reverse complement strand
CAGGACCCGGTGCTACATTGCACCGGCCGTGCGTATCCCCATCGTCCTATACGGGCTTGCCCTGATCGTCCGACTGGGACTCATCTGGCACTACCCTGACCCGGCCTATCCCGATTCCTATTACTACGTCGACGTCGCCCGGGCGCTGTTCGCCGGTCACGGTTTCAATATCGACCTAATCTGGATCTTCCCCGAGGTCGGCGGCGGGATCCCGGCGAACCCGGTGCTCCCCATCCCGTCGAACGCTCACTGGATGCCGTTGGCATCCATCGTCCAGCTCCCGTTCATGGCCGTCCTCGGGCCGACACCCTGGGCCTCGGCGCTACCGTTCGCGCTCATCGGTGCGACGGCCGCTCCGCTCACCTGGGCGCTGGCTCGCGACGCCGGCGCACGGTCGGTGATCGCCGTCGGTGCCGGCGTCCTCGTGGCGATCCCCGTGCTGACGGCCACGTTCATGGTCCAACCGGACAACTTCTCCCTGTACCAACCACTCGTCGTCGCCTCGCTCTGGATGGGCGCTCGCGGCCTGAAGGGATCGCCGCGGTCGTTCGCATTCGCCGGCTTGCTGGCCGGCGTGGCGACGTTGTCGAGAAACGACGGGCTGCTCGTTCTCGCCGCCCTCGGCATCGCCTTCGCCTGGGACCGCTGGCTGCGACGCTCCGCCCCGCGTCCTGTGATCCCCGCATGGGCAGCCGTCGCATGCGTCGCGCTATTCGTGCTGGTCATGGCGCCATGGTGGCTGCGCCAGCTCGCGGTCTTTGGGTCGATCTCGCCGTCGACCGCCTCGGGCAAGGTCTTCTTCATCCGCGACATCGGGGAGTGGAACAGCATCTCGACGCCCGCGACGCTCGACCACCTGCTGGGGATGGGGATCGGTCCATTGCTGCTCACGCGGATCGGCGGGTTCGTCGCCGCGGTGATGATCTACGTCACGCTCGTCGCCGGGTTCGTCCTCGCCCCGTTCATCCTCATCGGCGCCTGGGCACGCCGCCGGTCGCTCGACTTCGGTCCGTTCTTCGTCTACGCCTTCCTGCTATTCGCGTTCTCTGCCCTCGTCAGCGCGATCCATGTCCCAGGCGGCACGTTCATCCATTCGGCCGTCGCGCTCGCGCCGCATACGTATGTCCTCGCCCTGGAGGGCATCGCGCTGGGTGTCGCCTGGATCGCCGCCCGCCGGCCGGCCTGGCGCGAGCCATCCGCGACGCGGGTCTTCACCGGCGCCGCTCTGGTCTTCGCGATCGGCACCGCATTCTTCGGGACGGCGTTCGTCCACGACACATGGGCCGCAAGCCGCGACAAGTTCCTGCGGGTCGGACGGACGCTCGATCGCGCCGGCGCCCCGCTGACGGATCGAGTGATGTCGATCGACGCGGCCGGGACGAAATACTGGACCGGTCGCGGCGGCGTCGTCCTGGTGAATGACCCGCCAGCGACGATCGAGGCCGTCGCCCGCGCCTACGACATCCGCTGGCTCGTGCTCGATCGCGGGGACAGCGTCGAATCGCTGGCGCCGGTGCTCGACGGTCGACTACAACCGGCCTGGCTGGGGTCGCCGATCCTGATGGAAGGCGAGCCGCTGCGCCTGGCGGTCTATCCCGTGGAGGCCGGCTCGTGAGCCGCCGCGAGATCATGGCATCGGCCGTCGCCGTCTTCCTCGTGGCGCTGATCGTGCGCCTGGTCTTCGCCGCCCAGATCGTGTTCCCGAAGCCGGAGGACACGGCCTACTACGTCGGCGTAGCGCGGAACTTGCTCGAGGGTCGCGGCCTCATCTCTGACGCGCTATGGACCTACAACACTCCGCCGCTGGTCTTCCCGCGGCCCGCCTTCGAGATCTGGCTTCCGCTCCCGACATTCCTGGCCGCCGTCCCGATGGCGATCCTCGGCGCGACCTTCTCCGCCGCCCAGGTGTCGAGTGTGCTGATCGGCGCGACGGTACCCGTGCTCGCATGGCGACTCGCCCTCGACGTCGTCACGGAACGTGGCCTGGGCACGGAGCGCTCGCGCTGGGTGGCCCTTGGCACCGGCCTGGCCACGGCGGTCTACCTACCGCTCGTCTTGAACTCCGCCCTTCCCGACTCGACGATATTGTTCGGGGCGATCACGCTCGCCGCCTGCCTGCTCATGACCCGCATCGCGGCGAACCCGCGAGGCGCCCGGGCGACTGACCACCGACTCCTGGGCCTCGGCGCCCTCTTCGGCCTCGGGGCCCTGACCCGCAACGAGACGGTCTGGCTTGCACTGATCTGGTTAGTCATGGCCTGGCGGACCGCCGGGGCGACAGGGACTGAGCGCCTGCGGCTCGTCGGCATCGTGGCGGTGGTGGCGATGGTGTTCTTTGCACCGTGGGCCTATCGCAACTTCACCGAGTTCGGTACTCCCCTGCCTGGCCAGGCCATCGGCAACGCGCTCTTCGTCTCCGGGTACGACCTGTTCGCGTGGAACCATCAGCCGACGCTCGCCCGACACCTGGCACTTGGTCCGGCCGGGCTCGTCGACCTGCGCATCACTGGGCTTGCGCACAACCTCCTCAACGTGCTCCTGCTCCTGGGCCTGCCGGTCTCTGCGGTGGGCTTGATCGCCCTGCCCTGGCATGCCCGCGGGTTCGCCCTACGGCCGCTCCTGGCGATCAGCCTGATCACGTTCTTCGGCACGAGCCTCCTCTTCCCGGCGGCGACCCAGTGGGGGACGTTCCTCCACGCGGCCGCTCCAGCCCACGTCCTGCTCGTCATGAGCGCGCTTTTGGGCATCGATGCCGTGATAACCCGGCTCGGCGGGCGCGTTGGCTGGACCCGATCCGTGACGTGGGTCGGCATGGTCGGGAGCATCGCAGCATCCCTGATGTTCTCGGTCGTCCTGCTTCCAGGCTACGGCCAGGGCTCGCGCGACACCGCCCGCCATTTCGAGGAACTGAGGCTGCGGATGACGTCGATCGGCCGGCCGCTGGATCAGAGCGCCGGACCGGTCATCAGCAACTTCCCGATCTGGATGGCCGAGACGCAACGGGTTTCGTCACTCGCCTTGCCGGACGAGTCGCCGAAGGATGTGCTCGATCTCGCCGACCACTTCAGCGGGACCCACCTGCTCGTCCTGGTCGGACAGGGGGGCAGCCACTGGCCGGCCGACCTCGAGACCGCACAGCC
>JBIOWA010000017.1:0-3332 GCA_044868045.1 Candidatus Limnocylindrales bacterium | reverse complement strand
CGACCTCTACGAGCCGACCGGCGCGATGCAGCTCTATGTCGACTCGATCCAGCCGGCTGGGCTGGGCGACCTCGCGCTCCGCTTCGAGGCACTCAAGGCACGACTCGCGGCCGAGGGCCTGTTCGAGAGCGCGCGGAAGCGGCCCCTGCCGGCCCGGCCGCGCACGATCGCGGTGATCACCAGCCCGTCCGGTGCAGTCTGGCGCGACATCAGCCACGTGTTGGCCCGCCGCTGGCCTCTGGTCCAGGTGGTGCTAGTCGCCGCGCAGGTGCAGGGGGAGGGGGCGCCGGCGAGCATCGTGACCGCGTTCCGGCGCGTGGCGCGGTACGCCGAGGCGATGCGCTCCAGCAGCCGCCCGGACGACGCGCCGGCCCTAACGATCCTGGCCCGGGGTGGCGGCTCGCTCGAGGACCTCTGGGCGTTCAACGACGAACGGGTCGTGCGTGCCGTGGTCGCCCATCCGCTCCCCGTCGTGTGCGGCGTCGGGCACGAGGTGGACGTGACACTGGCCGATTTCGCGGCCGATGTCCGGGCGCCCACGCCGTCCGCCGCCGCGGAGATCGTCGTCCCTGATCGGCTCGAGATGGCGGGCTCCCTGCGGCGTGCCGCCGATCGTCTCGCGGCCGCCACGGAACGTCGTCTCGCCGCGGCCGCGCGCGACCTGGCAGTCGAGCGTCGGGCGCTTGACCGAGTCAGCCCGGCGGGGCGTCTCGCGGCGGCACGGGAACAGGTCGGGCTGCTGTTCGACCGGGCGACGCGGGCCGTGGAGGCCAGGCTGGCCGGCGAACGAATGCGGCTCGCGGCGGCGGCCGCCGACCTGCCTCGATTGACGGCCGCGCGACTCGCCAGCGCCCGCTCCGCGGTCGACGCCTCAGCCGCTGCCCTGGCTGTGCTCGGCCCGAACGCCACCCTCGAACGCGGGTACGCGATCGTGCGTCGGGCACCCGACGACGCCATCGTCCGCGACCCGGCGGAGGCAGGGCCCCGGACGCCGTTGCGAATCCGCGTCGCCCTCGGCGAGATCGCGGCGACCGTGGACGCCGCCGCGGACGACGATGCGGACGACGACGCTGAGCGCCATGTTCGATGATGTCGCGGTCTTCGCGATCGCGGTCGCGCTGTTCGCGATCGTCGGCGTGCGCGTCGGTATGCTGGTCGCGGGCCGCCTCGATCGCATGACGCAGCCCGATGACGAGGAGGCCGATGGCGGGAACGACTGAGCGGCCCAGCACGACTGAAGAGCCGGCACGCCCCGTGGCGGAGCTTACGTTCGACGAGGCCCTGGCCGAGCTCCAGCAGACGATCGACGAGCTCGAGACCGGAGGACAGCCGCTTGAACGTACCCTCGCCCTCCATGAGCGTGGCGCCGCGCTGCTCGAGCGTTGCGAGACGCTGCTGCGCAGCGCGGAGCTGCGGATGCGCCAGCTAGTGTCCAAGGGCGGCACGCTCGACACGGTCGAGGTGACCGCGGACCGCCCGATCGAGGACGGCTAAGTGAGATTCCCCGGGGCAAATGAGACTCATGCCACGAGGAGGTCGGTGAGCAGCGTGGCGACAGGCGCGAGTGAGGGCACATGCTCGAAGCCGCGGTCGGTGAACGGGGTGCCATCGAACCGCTCGGCGGGCGTCTGCCAGTCGATCGCGCCGTGGAGGCGGTGGTAGTTGTAGTAGGTCGCATAGGCGGTGACCGCGGCCTCGGCGGTCGCCAGGTCGGCGAGGTACTGGCGGTCCAGGACCTCGGCCTGCAGGGTCGCCCAGAAGGCCTCCGCCTTGCCGTTTGTCCAGGGCGTGTCGATCTGGGTCCGGATGTGGCGGATCCGAAGCTCGGCCAGCGTCCGCTGGAAGCGGGTCAGCAGGCCCTCGACCATGATCACGAACGGCGTCCCGTTGTCGGTCATCAGCTCGAGCGGCACGCCGCACAGCTCGATCGCCTCTTCGAGCGTCGCCAGAATCGGCGCCGCGTGCCGGGTGGGCACGGCCCGAATGCCGACGAGGAAGCGGCTGTAGTCGTCGATGAGCGCGACGAAGTGACAGGTCTGGAGTGGCCCACGGTGGGCTGGCTGGAAGTAGAACGGGCCCTTGAGATCGATGTGCCAGAGCTCGTTCGCGGAGCCACGCTCGTACCGCGGTCCGGGAACCCGCGTGACACCTGGTCGGCTCGTGCCGTAGCGAGCCAGCAGTCGGTCGATCGCGCCGTGACTGACGGTGATGCCCCGCCGCCCGAACTCCGCAGCGATCCGATGGCTGTTCCAGTAGCTCAGCAACCGCACGATGACGATCGCCCGCTCGAGCGCCGGATCGAGGTCACTGTGGTCGCCATGGCGAGGCGCATCGAGGAGGCCCCCGATGCCGTGGGCGTGGAGCCGCCCGCGCCACCGGAAGAGCGTCGCCCGGCTGCAGCTCGCCTGAGCGCAGACCTCCGTGATCGACCCGCCGTCCGCCCACTCGCGGAGCGCCCGGCGCCGCCGGCGCACGATCGCCGCGACAGTCCCCGTCCTGATCGTCGCCGGCGGTCGGCCGCCCTGCGTGGCGAGGAACATGAAGCCGGGGCCTTCCTGGTAGTGGTTCCGCCGCGGCAGGCGCCTCGGATCGGACTTGAGCGGCATGCGCACCTCCCTCGAGTGCGCACGCTACCCAGTCTCATTTGCCCCGGGGAACTTCACTAAGACGGGCACTCCGATCCACGTCATTTCCTTGTTGCTCGCAGTCATTGCGATTGGCGGGTGCTCACGGGGCCCAGCACGCCAGAGCCGACCGAGGTGCTCAAGCCGATGGTTGTCGGCGTCATTGCGGAGACTGTTTCTGATCCGCCCGTCGCGCTTGTCGGAGGCAAGCAATTTTCACCCGACACTGGGGCGCACGTGGGTCGGATCAAGAATTGGCCTGCAGATACAGCCGCGGAAGCTGAAGGCCTGTCCGAGGGCCTTCTGCTGCTTGGCGGAGAGCGAGCCGATGGTTCTTGGTGGTACGAACTAGCTGGTTTCGCCGGTCCCAATGAGCACGGATGCTGGCCGATCTATGGCGGTTCGTTCGACAGGGGCGAGGCCGTCCAACTCTCATCTGGACTCTGGTTGACTAAGGCGCCGGGCTTCGAAATAAGAGATTCGGCACATGAAGACATGCAGTGGTTTCCCGGCCATTCCGACGACTACATCTGCGTTGACGAGCAAGGACGCGCCGTCTACTTCGGCCCGTTCCGAGGGGCTTAGTGCAGTCAGGCTATTTCCGTTCGAAAACTCGCGACTCACGAGGGACAGGTTTAGACTATCGCCCGCCGTCGCCAGACGTGCGACCCTAGCTCACATCACAGCCGGGCCGCCTGGCCCGTCAAG
>JBIOWA010000016.1:0-11947 GCA_044868045.1 Candidatus Limnocylindrales bacterium | reverse complement strand
TCGCGAACGTCGAACGGATCAGGATCGAGACCATGGCCAGCCCCTCGAATGCGGGCTGGTACGAGGTCATCGTGCGCTGATTCGACCTTTTGACACCCACTCGCGCCGCGACTACCATTCGCGTCCGGCTGGGAACTTCAGGCGCGCGGGGACTCCGCGAGTGGCCTGAAGTCCTTTTTGTTATCAGCTGACCGAGCACCGGTCGTGCACGTGAGCGCGACCTCGCCATTGCGGGGAACCGATCGTGAACAACAAGCCCACCTACCTGTCCAGGGACGGCCTCGAGAAGCTTCGCGCTGAGCTCGAGGAGATGACCAACGTCAAGCGCCCGGAGATCGCCAACCGGATCCACGACGCCAAGGAACACGGCGACCTCACGGAGAACGCCGAGTACGAAGACGCCAAGAACGAACAGGCCTTTGTCGAGGGCCGGATCCAGACGCTCGAGGCGCTCATCAAGAACGCGACGCTGATCGACGAGAACCACTCCACCGACCACGTCCAGATCGGCTCGACCGTCAGCGTCGAGAGCGAGACGGGCAAGGAGACGTTCACGATCGTCGGGTCGGCCGAGGCGAAGCCAGCCGAGGGCCGGATCTCCAACGAGAGTCCGGTCGGTCGGTCGTTGCTCGGCCGCAAGAAGGGGGAGAAGGTGGTCGTCAAGGTCCCAGCCGGCGACTTCACCTACAAGATCGTCAGCATCAGTTAGGGCCTGTGGTGGTGAACGGCCACCCTCAGCGGTGAACTGGCAATCGCGCTCCGAAGTCCGAGGCGACGCCCCTGCGAGCCATCGGCCCGAGGATTGGGCTGACGAGCTCGCGCAGCGGGTCCGTGACAAGGGCCCGCAGGTCGTCAACGACTCGAAGACGCCGTCCGGGACCGTCCACGTCGGCAGCCTGCGCGGCCCGGTCATCCTCGATGCGATCACGCGCGCCCTGCGCGCGAACGGGATCGACACGACGCTGCTCTACGGGGTCGACGATCTCGATCCGATGGATGCCCAGGCCCTGCTGACGCCGGACGCCGTCGAGCACGAGATGGGCCGGCCGCTCGCCCACGTCCCGGATCAGGCCGGCGACTGCCACCCGTCGTACGCGCGGCACCACGCCCAGATCTTCATCGACACGTTCGCGGGGCTCGGGATCCATCCGGACCGCTATTACTGGATGAGCGACCTCTACTCGCTCGGTGAGGTGGATCCGTTCATCCGGCTGGCACTGGATCGAGCCGCGCTCGTCCGCGACATCTACAAGCGGGTGGCCAACGTCCAGCACCCTGAGAGCTGGCACCCGTTGAGCGTGATCTGCTCCAACTGCGGCAAGGTCGGGACGACCATCGTCACGAACTGGGACGGCGACCGGGTGTTCTTCGACTGTCGCCCGACGCTCGTCGAATGGGCCCGTGGTTGTGGCGAAAGCGGCTGGATCTCCCCGTTCGGGGGGAACGCGAAGCTGCCGTGGAACCTTGAGTGGGCGGCCCAGTGGTCGCTCTTCGGGGTGACGATCGAGCCGAACGGCAAGGACCTGGCGACGGCGGGTGGCTCCCGCGACCGGTCCGACGCGATCGCCCGGGAGGTGTTCGAGCGGGAGCCGCCGTTGAACATCCCGTACGAGTTCCTCAACATCGGCGGCAAGAAGATGTCGACCTCCAAGGGGCGCGGCGCCGCCGCCCACACGATCGCCGAGGTCGTGCCGCCCGAGCAGCTCCGCTTCCTGTTCCTGCGTCATCGCCCGAATCACGCGATCGACTTCGATCCCGACGGCACCGACCAGATCCCGCGGCTGTTCGATGAGTTCGACAAGTTCGCCGAGGCCACGGCGGGCAAGGAGGTACGCGGCGAGCTGCCGCCGGGCTACGAGGCGACCTTCCGTTACTCCCTGCTGGATCCAACGGCGGACGTCGCCTTCGAAGCCGCCGCATACCGCCCGGCCTTCGGGCATCTCGCGCTGCTCATCCAGGTGCCAGGCGTGGACGTCATCGAACGGGTCGAGGCGGAGAAGGGAAGCCCACTGACCGATCACGAGCGGGCCTTGCTCGATCAGCGTGCCGGGGCGGCCCGTGCCTGGCTCGACGCCTATGCTCCGGATGCGGCCCGGTTGACCATCCATCGCGAGGGCCTGCCGCCGACGGTCGCCGAGCTGGACGCGGCCCAACGGCGCTTCCTCGCTCGACTCGCGGATCGAGCGTCGCGTGAGGAGCCGGCCAGCGGGGACGCCTGGCAGACCCTGATCTTCGCGGTCGCGACGGACGAAGGCGTGCCCGGTCGGAAAGCGTTCGAGGCGATCTACCGCGCCTTCCTCGATCGACCGAACGGGCCGCGCGCGGGCTGGTTGCTAGCCAGCCTCGATCGGGCGTTCGTCATCGAGCGTGCCACGGACGCCGCCGGTCCGGCCGGGGCGGCGGCATGAGCGTCGGGCTGCAGCGGCTCCGCGACGAGCCCGACGTCATCCGACGGGGCGCCATCGACAAGGGCGAAGACCCCTCGATCGTCGACCGAGCGCTCGAGCTCGACACGGAGCGGCGGCGGCTGCTGGGCGAGACCGACGCGCTCAAGGCCGAGCGCAACGCGGCCTCGAAACGGATCGGTGAAGCGATCAAGGGTGGCGCCTCACCCGACGGTGCCGAGGTGGCCGATCTGAAGGCAGCGTCGGTCGCCGCTGGCGAGCGGATCACGGAGCTCGACGCCCGGCTGGCGGAAGTCGAGCGGGAGGTCGAGGACGCGCTCCTCCGGATCCCGAACCCCGCCGACCCGGACGTGCCGGTCGGCGATGAGGAAGCGAATGTCACGGTCCGCACGTGGGGCGAGATACTGCCGAAAGAGGCGCCCATCGAAGGCGAGGTCGGCGCCGATGCGCCGGCCGGCGGCGCGACGTGGACGCGGCGGCCGCACTGGGAGATCGGCGAGGCGCTCGACATCCTCGACAGTGCCCGGGGCGCGAAGATCGCCGGCTCGGGTTTCCCCGTCTACAAGGGCGCAGGATCGGCGCTTCAGCGGGGGTTGATCTCGTGGTTCCTCGACGTCCACACTCGTGAGCACGGCTTCACGGAGGTCTGGCCGCCGGCGGTCGTCAACACTGCATCGGCGATGGGCACGGGGCAGATCCCGGACAAGGAAGACCAGATGTATGTCGTCACGCGCGACGACCTGTACCTGGTCCCGACGGCCGAGGTCCCAGTCACGAACCTGCATCGCGACGAGATCCTTGAGCCGGACGTCTTGCCGATCCGGTACGCGGCGTACACGCCGTGCTTCCGGCGCGAGGCCGGCGCGGCCGGCGCGGAAACGCGCGGCATCATGCGCGTCCACCAGTTCGACAAGGTCGAGATGGTGCTGTTCGAGCGGCCGGAGGACTCACCGGCGGCGTTGGAATGGATGACCGGACGTGCCGAGATCCTGCTTCAGCGCCTGGGGCTTGCGTACAGGGTCCTGTTGATGAGTACCCGCGAGATGGGTTTCGTCCAGTCGAAGAAGTACGACCTCGAGGTGTGGTCACCTGGCGTGGAGCGCTGGCTCGAGGTCAGCTCGTGCTCGAACTTCCGCGACTACCAGGCCCGCAGGATGGCGATCCGCTATCGACCGGAGGCCGGGGCGAAACCCGAGCTCGTCCACACGCTGAACGGCTCAGGGCTGGCGCTGGCGCGGACCGTGGCCGCGCTGTTGGAGACGTACCAGCGACCGGACGGATCGGTCGTCGTGCCCGATGCGCTCAGGCCGTACCTCGGGCGGGATCGGATCACGGGTTCCTAACCGCTTTTGAGCGAACGAGAATTCGAGTTCCGATATCCTCTGGCGCGGAGAGGTGGCCGAGCGGTTGATGGCGGCGCTCTTGAAAAGCGCAGAGTCGAAAGACTTCGTGGGTTCGAATCCCACCCTCTCCGCCATCACGCCTCGGTGAGCGCGCCGCCGGACCCGGGTCTCTGCGGCACGTGCCGCCACTCCCGGATCATCGAGTCGCGGCGCGGTTCGACGTTCCGCCTCTGCGAGCTCTCGAAGGCCGATCCTCGGTTCGCGCGCTACCCGACCCTTCCGGTGATTGCGTGCGCGGGTCACGAGCCGCGCCGATCACCCTCGTCGGGGCCTGGAACATGACGTGTTACGACCAGCGGCTGAGCGAACGAGATCGGGCCTGACCCGGGCGTTCCTTCGCCGGTTGGAACATCAGAGTTGCCAAATGGCGACGGAAAGACGTAACACGGGGGCGTCAAGCCGACTTCGTAACACGTGATGTTCCACGCCTGGTCGCAGCGGTCCCGGCCGGCACGCCCTCGGGCCGCCGCGCTTGACGGTCCCGATTAGCCGACCCATACTCCGCCGACATCACGAAGAGCGGGCTGTGAACGGGACGAGTACCCGTCGAGCGTCGGCAGAGAGACCCGGTGGCTGGTGGAAACCGGGGTGACGGCGGCGGTGAATGGACCCGGGAGCCTCCGGACCCAACGGCCAGGCCGGCCGGGCGAACGAAGCCCGGACGGACCACCAAGTAGACTCCGGCGCAGAGCGCCAGCGATACAGGGCAGCGCCGATCGCAAGGGGACCGGCCGCCGAGCGCGGACCACCGGAACCCGCGTCGTCGGTCACGAGAGTGCGGCATCGCCGAATGAGGGTGGCACCGCGGAAGGCACGACCTTTCGTCCCGGAGACGATCGGTCGTTCTTGATTCTCGAGGCAGCGATGACCACCGCAGACCCCATCAGCCTGGGCCAGGCCAAACGGCTCTCCAGCAACGCCGACACGGTCCGGTTGCGGGCGACCCGTCCGGCGGACCTCGAGACGCCGATCGGTGCCTTCCTCCGGCTCGACGACGGCAATCCCGCCTACCTCCTCGAGTCCGTCGAGGGCGGTGAGCGCCTCGGGCGCTACTCGTTCCTCGGCGTCGGCCCGCGGCGCCTGCTGGAAGTCCGCGACGGCAAGGCTCGGGTGCAGACGAGACCGGTCACCGTCCCGACCTATACCCCCGACCTGCCGATCGACACGAGCGGCGCGCCAGATCCGCTCCGGGCGATCCGCGACTTCGTCCCGCGCCGCCGGGTCGAGCCCAGCGACGGAATGCCGCGCTTCACCGGCGGCGCCGTCGGTGCCCTCGCCTACGACGCCATCTCCGCGTTCGAGCCGACGGTGCCGATCCCGGATCGCGACCCCGTCGGTGCCCCGACCGCCGCCTTCATCGAGACCGACCTCGTGCTCGTGTTCGATCACCTGACGCACACGCTTTCGGCGATCGCCTCGTTGCACACCGACGCGCCCGACTTCGAAGGTCGCTACCGGATCGCCGAGGCGGCTATCTTCGAGGCCCTCGAACGGACGTCCCGGCCCAGTGCCGCCGAGCTCAGCGGTCCGGCCTCGCGCGCCAACGACGGCGTCTCGCTCGCCGCGCCGATCGACACCAGCCTTGGCCGTGATGAATACATCCACGCCGTCGAAGTCGCCAAGGACGCGATCGCGGCCGGCGAGGCCATCCAGGTCGTCCTCGCCCGTCGCCAGTCGTTCGACCTGCCGACGGACCCTTCGACCGGCCGGCCGCTCGATGGGATCGGCCTCTACCGCTCGCTGCGGCGCGTCAACCCGAGCCCGTACCTGTTCTTCGTCCGGACCCCGCAATTCGAGGTCGTCGGCGCCTCACCCGAGCTCCTGCTCCAGGCCGAGGGGGACAAGCTCATCACGCACCCGATCGCCGGCACCAGGCCACGCGGCGCGGACGCCCGCGAGGACGAGCTCCTCGCCGAGCAGCTCCAGAAGGATCCGAAGGAGCGAGCCGAGCACGTCATGCTCGTCGACCTCGGACGCAACGACCTCGGTCGTGTGTCAAGGGCCGGAACCGTGACCGTCAGCAAGTACATGGAGGTCGAGCGCTACAGCCACGTCCTTCATCTCGTGTCACACGTCGAAGGTCGCCTAAAGCCGGAGCTCGATGCGCTCGACGCGCTGAAGGCGGTGTTCCCGGCCGGCACGCTGAGCGGCGCACCGAAGGTGCGGGCCATGCAGCTGATCGCCGCCGCCGAAGGCGAGCGCCGCGGGTTGTACGGTGGAGCCGTGGGCTACCTCGGCTACGACGGCAACCTCGACACCGCGATCACCATCCGGAGCGCCGTGCTCAAGGACGGCCAGGCCCACGTCCACACCGGTGCCGGCATCGTCGCGGGGTCGGTCCCGGAGAGCGAATTCGACGAGACCGAGCACAAGGCGGCGGCGATGCGCCGTGCGATCGAGCAGGCAGCCGGCATCGCCGAGGTACCCAGGGAAGCCGCAGGCACGCCCGCATGATCCTCGTCGTCGACAACTACGACAGCTTCACCTTCAACCTGGTGCAGGCACTGCAGGCCGCGGGCGCCGAGGTCAGGGTGCTGCGCAACGACGCCATCGATCGAGACGGGGTCGAGGCACTCGCCGCCGATCCGGGCAGCGACCTGCGGGGCATCGTCATCTCGCCCGGACCGGGCGATCCGGATGACGCGGGCGTGTCGGTCGCGACCATCGGCGTGGCCGCGGATCGCAAGATCCCGCTGCTCGGGGTCTGCCTCGGGATGCAGTCGATGGCGGCGCACTTCGGCGCCTCGATCGTGCGTGCGCCGACCCTCGTCCACGGCCAGGCCACCGAGGTCACCCACGACGGGGCCGGCCTGCTCGAGGGCATGCCACCGTCGTTCATGGCCGCTCGCTACCACTCGCTCGCCGTCGACCCGGCTACGCTCCCGCCTGAGCTGCGGGTCACGGCGATGAGCGAGGTCGACCGGGTGATCATGGGCATCCGCCACGTGGACCTGCCGATGGAGGGCGTCCAGTTCCATCCCGAGTCGGTGCTGACGCCGCAGGGTCCGCACCTGCTGGCGAACTTCCTGCGCCAGGCCGGCGAAGGCGAGGCCGCTCGCCTCGACGCGGCGACCGGGTCATTCGCGACCGCCGGGCTGGCGACGGGCGAGGCGACCCGATGAGCGAGTCGGTCCGCGCGGCGCTGGCGACGATCGTCGAGGGTGGGATGTTGTCCCTCGAGGAGGCCCGCCTCGCCATGGGCGCGGTGATGGATGGGGAAGCGACGCCTGCCCAGCTCGCGGCGCTGCTCATGGGCCTGCGCATGCGTGGCGAAACCGTCGACGAGTTGGCCGGCTTCGCCTCGGCGATGCGCGAGCGGGTCGTCCCGGTCGAGGCCCCGGAGGGCGCCATCGACGTCGTCGGCACCGGTGGCGACAACAGCGGCACCTTCAACATCTCGACGGCGTCCGCGCTGGTCGTGGCCGCCGCCGGCGTGCCCGTTGCGAAGCACGGGAACCGCGCGATGACGTCAAAGGCGGGCTCGGCGGATGTGCTCGACGCGCTCGGCGTCCGCATCGACCACGACGCCGCGTCGGCTTCGGCGGCACTCGCCGAATACGGGTTCGCGTTCCTCTTCGCTCCCAATTTCCATCCGGCGATGAAGTACGCCGGGCCGACTCGCCGCGAGATCGGAGTCCGGACGGCGTTCAACCTGCTCGGCCCGCTCACGAACCCGGCGGGTACGACCCGCCAGCTCCTCGGGGTCGGTGACGCGACCGCGGCGGCGCGGATCGCGGAAGTCGCCGGGCGGCTCGGCACCGAGCGCACGTTCGTCATCCACGGCGAGGGCGTCGATGAGCTGCCGCTCGACGACACCGGGGTCCTCTACCACGTCGGGCCGGACGGCATCGAGCGTCACGAGATCCCCGCGTCCAAGCTCGGGCTACAGGTGACGCCGACCGCGCGACTTGCCGGCGGGACGCCCGATGAGAACGCCGCGACCATCGAAGCGATCTTCCGAGGCGAGTCCGGGGCGAAGCGCGATGTCGTGCTGCTCAATGCCGGGGCAGCGCTGCTCGTGGCCGGCACTGTCGAACAGCTCGAAGGCGGGATCGAGCGGGCGGCGTTGACGATCGACGCCGGGCTCGTGACCGACCTGTTGGGACGACTCCGGGCGGAGCGAGCGGCCCATGTCCCCGCGGAGGCCGCGACATGAACGCCGTCGCGACGCGACCGAGCGTCGTCGAGGAGATCGCCGCTCGCCGGCGAGCCGACATCGACGCGGAGATCGCACGTCAGGCCGAGCTCCGGCCCGCGGGCGTCGTCCGGCCCATCGCAGAGCGTCTGGCCGCGCCGGGACTCCATCTGATCGCCGAGCTCAAGCGAGCGTCGCCTTCAACGGGACGGATCGCCCCGGCGGACGACGACCTGCCCGCGCGCGCCCGCGCGTATGAGGCGGGCGGGGCGGCCGCGATCTCGGTGCTGTGCGAGCCGCACTGGTTCGGCGGCTCGATCGACGACCTCCGACGCGTCCGGGAGGCGGTTTCGATCCCGGTGCTTGCGAAGGAGTTCGTGGTCGATCCGCGACAGCTCGAGCTCGTCCGGGCCGCGGGCGCCGACCTCGTGCTGCTGCTCGCGGTCCTGCACCCCGCGGCGGAGCTGGCCGCGCTCGTCGAGCAGGCGATCGACCTCGGGCTTGAGGCGCTGGTCGAGGCACACGACGAACCCGAGCTGGAGGCCGCGCTGGCCACCAAAGCGCGACTGATCGGGATCAACAACCGCGATCTCGGGACGCTGGAGGTCGACATCGAGCGCGCCGAGCGACTCCGGCCGCTGGTCCCCGACGACCGCATCGTCATCGCCGAATCGGGTGTCCGCGACCCGTCCACGGTCGGCCGCTGGCGAGCCTTGGGGTTCGATGGGGCGCTCGTCGGCGAGGCGCTGATGCGGTCCCCGGATCCGTTGGCCGCCGTCCGCGCATTCGTCGACGCGGGTCGCCAGCCGTCCGATCTCGCGAACGAAGCTCGTCGAGCGTTCGTGAAGATCTGCGGCGTGACCGACGCGGACGGCGTGCTCGCGGCCGTGTGCGGAGGGGCGGATGCGATCGGCCTGAACCTCGTGGCGGGCACCCCCCGTGCGCTCGAGGTGGCCGAAGCTGCGGAACTCGCCCGGGTCGCCCGTTCCGCGGCTCCCGCGCAACGCCGGCCGCGGATCGTGCTCGTGACCGCGAACGCCAGCGACGCGCTCCTCGCCGACGCGATCGCGGCGGTCGACCCCGACGCCATCCAGTTCAACGGTCGTGAGGCAGACGCCGCGGTTCTCGGCGCGGGCCGTTCGGCATGGAAGGTGCTCCATGTCGAGCCCGGCGGCGGCCCGGCCGCAGACCACGTCGCGCTGGCGCGCCGCCTGCTAGCCGCCGGGGTCGAGCGCGTCATGATCGACACCGCCGGCGGCCGGCATCCAGGGGGCACCGGGGTCCGGGCCGATGTGGCGACGGCTGTTGCTATCGCCCGAGAGGTGCCGATCACCCTTGCCGGTGGCCTGTCCACGGCCAACGTCGCCGACGCCCTGCGCACGATCCCGGCCGTGGGGGTGGACGTCGCGTCCGGCGTCGAAGCGCCCAGGGTCGAGGACCAGCGGCCGCGCAAGGACCCGTTCCGCGTCGCGATGTTCGTGAAGCGCGCCAAAGCTGCCCGTGACGACCGTCCGAACCTGCCGTTCGGGCCGACCCCGGTCCATCCCGGCCTAATCGAAGCCGACGCCGCTGGGCGCTGGGGGATGGAGCGCGACTTCGGCGGCCGGTATGTCCCCGAGACGCTGATGGCGGCGCTGGGCCAGCTCGAATCGGCGTACGACGGCCTCCGGCACGACCCGGTGTTCTGGGCGGACCTCCGGGTGCTGCTCGAGCGCTACGCGGGTCGACCGACCCCCATCTATCGAGCCGATCGTCTGGCCGCGGCCGCTCGGGACGAGGCGCGGCGGCTTTCCGGCGCGCCCGGCGCCGCCCGAGATGCGATCCCGTCCGTTCGCCTGTACCTCAAGCGCGAGGACCTCGCGCACACCGGTGCGCACAAGATCAACAACGCGCTCGGCCAGGCGCTGCTGACGCGACGACTCGGCAAGACACGCGTCATCGCCGAGACCGGTGCCGGCCAGCATGGCGTCGCGACCTCGACCGCCTGCGCGCTGCTCGAACTGCCCTGCGTCGTCTACATGGGGGCCGAGGACATCGAGCGGCAGGGTCCGAACGTGCTCCGGATGCGCGCCCTCGGGGCGGAGGTCCGCAGCGTCACGTCCGGGACGGCGACCCTCAAGGACGCGGTCAACGAGGCGATGCGCGACTGGGTCACGAACGTCGAGACCACGCATTACGTGCTCGGCTCGGCGATGGGCCCCCACCCGTACCCGACGATCGTCCGCGACCTCCAGCGCCGGATCGGCGACGAAGCGGTGGCGCAGCTGTTCGAGATCGAGGGTCGATTGCCCGATCTCGCGCTGGCGTGCGTCGGCGGCGGCTCGAACGCGATCGGCCTGCTCGCTCGGTTCATCGGTGAGCCCACGGTCAGGCTGGCCGTCGCCGAGGCTGCCGGCGACGGCATGGAGACCGGCCGCCACGCAGCGGCGATCCTCGGTGGGTCGCCAGGCATCCTCCACGGCTCGCGCTCGCTGATGCTCCAGGATCGCGACGGCCAGGTCGTGGAGGCCCATTCGGCGTCCGCCGGGTTGGACTACCCGGGGATCGGGCCGCAGCTAGCCGCCCTCGCCGAAGCCGGTCGGATCGAGGTCGCCGCCGCGACCGATCGCGAGGCCGTGGCCGCGATGAAGGCCACCACCCGGACCGAAGGGATCCTTCCCGCGCTCGAGACCGCGCACGCCATCGCGGCACTCCCCAAGCTGCTCGCCGGCGTCGACGGCCTGACCGGCGGCTGGCCGTCCGAGGTCCTCGTCCTGCTCGGGTTCTCCGGCCGTGGCGACAAGGATCTGGCCGCGCTGACGCGGTTCGAAGACGTCCAGCCGTGGAAATCCGCGCGGTGACGATCGATGAGCTCCGCGCCTTCTGCATGTCGCTCCCCGGCACGCACGAGAAGGAGACGTGGGGCGACGCCGAACACGCGGGCGATATCACGTTCCGCGTCCGCGACAAGATCTACCTGATCACCGGCCAGGACGGGGGTGGCGCCAGCATCCGAACGAACAAGGCGCAGCAGACCGACCTCCTGGCGGCGTTCCCCGAGGCGATCTCGGTCGCGCCATACGTCGGCCGGTTCGGCTGGGTCAATGTTCGCTTCGATGCGATCGATCCGGCGATCCTGAAGGAGATCATCCGCTCGGCCTGGCGTCGGACCGCGCCGAAGGCAATCGCCGAGCAGCTCGATCCCGGAGAACGGATCGCCCGATGAGCGCGACGCTGGCGGCGCCCGCGTCGCCCACCTCGGGCACGAACGACACGGCGGGCGCGCAGCGCATCGCGCGCGCCTTCGCCGCGGCCCGCGCCGACGGTCGGTGCGCGCTGATCCCCTACATCGTGGCGGGCTATCCGGACGCCGAGACCAGCGTCGAGATCGCCATGGCGGCGGCCGACGCCGGTGCGGACCTCCTCGAGATCGGGCTGCCCTACAGCGATCCGCTCGCGGACGGTGCCACGCTCCAACGGGCATCGGGTGTCGCGCTGCGCGCCGGGGCGACGCTCGAGGGATCGCTCCGGCTGATCGAGCGGATCGGGGCGGCCCGACCCGATCTTCCCCTCGTGCCGATGGGGTACGCGAACCAGGTCATCGGTGGCGGTGACGGCGAGGCCGTCGCCCGTCGGCTCGCCGGCGCAGGCGCCGCCGGCGTGATCGTCGCCGATCTGACGCCGGATGAGGGCGCGCGGTTCGAAGCGGTCGCCCGCGCCGTCGGGCTTGCCGTCGTGTACCTCGTGGCGCCAACGACGCCGCCCGATCGCCGGGCGTTCATCGCGAAGCGCAGCGGTGGTTTTCTCTATTGCGTCTCCCTGGTCGGCGTCACCGGCGCGCGGTCGTCGCTGCCGGCCACCGTCGGCAAACTCGTGCGCGACGTCCGTGCCGTCTCGCCGGTCCCGGTCGGGGTCGGGTTCGGCGTGAGCAAGGCGGCTCACGTGAAGGCGATCGCGAAAGCCGGCGCGGACGGGGTCATCGTCGCGTCGGCCCTTGTCGACGCATTGGGCCCGGACGGCCGCGA
>JBIOWA010000015.1:0-7847 GCA_044868045.1 Candidatus Limnocylindrales bacterium | reverse complement strand
CGCCGGTCTCACAGACCTCCGCAGACGCCCACAGTTCCGAGCAGCACCAGTCTTCTGCCGACTGGCCGGCGAGCGGCTCGGAGGCAAGAGAGAGGTACAGGTCATCCTGGAGCGTTGGGTCGAAGATGACGTCGACGCCGGGCGCGTCGAACGCGAACGCGCCGTGGTTCCAGGGCTCGGTCGCCGGCCTGACCTGCCAGTCGGACGGGTAATCGATCGAGATCCCGTGGATCGTCGAGTTGAACCTCGAAAACCCCGGCGAAGGCGAGGGCCGTGGCGACGTCGAAGGTGACGGGGACGCGTCCGGGGTCTGCTGGATCGTGGCGGTAGGCGTCGGTCCCGAGCCGACGCCGAAGCGTGGGCTCAAGGCGGAGAACGCGGTGACGCTGACGGCGAGGGCCGCGACTGCGACCATCGCGTACGCAAGACGCTTCATTGGTGAGGTCCTCCACGAGATTCGAAAATCCCGTTCCTGTGGCGTATTCCTGACGGCCAGCAGGACGGCGTCGATGACCTCATGCGGTGTCGCATCCGAGCCGTCGTCCAACCACCGGTCAACGGCTCGATCGAAGTCACGCTTGTCGTTCATGCCGGTCGTCCTTCTCTGAGATCCTGTGTCGCCCGCGCCTGCTCGAAGGCGGCGCGAAGCGCCCGGGTCGCGTAGTGCAACCGTGATCGCGCAGTCCCGTCCGGGATGCCGAGCGTCTCGGCCACCGCCACCAAGGGCAGGCCCACGTGGTGATGCAGGACGAAGACGGCGCGCTGGTCGAGCGGGAGCCGACGAAAGGCCTGCTCCAGCTCGTCACGGTCAGTGATCATCTGGATGTCGTCGATGTCGCTCGCGACGTCGACGGGAAGCACGCGAATGGCTGATGCCCATCGCCGATTTCGCGGTGCGTCCGCGTAACAGGCGTGGACCAAGATTCGGAAGGCCCATCCCTCGAATCGGTCGGACTCGCGCAGATGCGGGAGCTTCCGCCAGATCGTCAGCAGGGCGTTCTGCAGCACGTCCTCGGCGAGAGTGGGATCTCGGAGGATCCGCCTGGCGACGCCCAAGAGCGTGTCACTGACCTGGTGCACCAGATCTGCGAACGCTTCCTGGTCGCCGGAGCGGGCTCGCTCCACCACATCTCGATCCAACAGAGCCTCCGTGAGGTGGTCAATCGACCCCCCTTCACCCATGATGAGCGGGGCGGCCAGCGAAAACGTTCAGAACACGCAGGCGCTGGGAGGCACGGTGAATGCTCTGCCGCCGTCGGAGGATCCGCACGCTGCCCAAGCGCGCGCTGATTGAGCCGAACCCGGCGAACGCCGATGGCAGGCAGGGACTAGCCGAGTGCTTGCGCGAGGCGATGGTTGCCAAGCCGCCGGACTTGGTGGTGGGGCGACACTGGAGCCCAGGCCAGCATCTTGTGGTCACTTCGAATCGTGCGACGCTAGGCGTGGATCGCAGCAGCGATGGCGAGGTCAGCGTAAGCGACAAGCCCATCGACGTCCCTTCAAGGAGTGAGACGTATCCCGGGGCCGATAGCGAGTACGGGCAACGCTCAGGTCATCGGCGAGCGTCGTCGCATGCTCGAGAAGTGCGGCGTGCTCAGTCGTAAGTCGGTCGGTCGCCTTGCCCGAGATTGTGCCGGACGGCCAACACGTCCTGCGGCCACCGAGGTCTAGGAGCTGCCGCCAGCACGGCATTGCGTTCGTTCGGCATTGAGTGTTATTGCGGTCACGGAGCGCTGTAGTCAACCGGGCGCGGGCAGCGCGAAGCAGTTATAGGGTCAGATTGAGCGTGAATCGGGTGGTTGGTGGGCGACACTGGACTCGAACCAGTGACCTCTTGCATGTCAAGCAAGTGCTCTAACCAGCTGAGCTAGCCGCCCATCGGTTCCGGCCGTTCTTGTGTTTGGCTAAACACGACAACCGTCGGAACCTTCCGATCGGCTCATGCTCACACCGCTCCTGGCGCCTATAGCTGTGAGGTGTTCCACGTCCCACACGGGAACCAGGAGTGACATGACCTCGAGTTCGATCGGTGCGAACGATCGTAGCGGAAGGCGTCCTGGCCGACAATCTCGCCGGGTTCCGCTGAGCTGCTAGTAGCCGCCGCTGGTGGGCGCCGCGCTGGCGGGCGCCGCGCTGGCTGGGGCGGACGCGGCGGGCGCCGCTGACTGTGCTGGCGCCGCGCTCGCAGCGCCACCCGATGGGCTCGTGCAAGCGGCTAAGACCGCGGCAGCGACCAAAAGCAACGCGAGAATCGATCGATGAACCACTTGAACCTCCTTCGTCTTCCCTGCAGGGATTCGAATTCGGCCTCCCCGTGGTTTCGGTGATGATGCACCCGTGGAGGGATTCGAACTGATCGATGCCGGCGACAGTCGTCGACTCGAGCGCTTCGGCGACCACATCGTCGATCGGCCGGCACCCGCCGCGTGGTCCGATCGGCGGAGCCCGAGCCGGTGGACCGAGGCGGACCTCCGCTTCCAGCGCGATCGAGGCTGGAGCGGCGACGGCCTCGCGCAGGCGCGTGATGGCTGGACCGCCAGCCTCGGCGACTTGACGCTCGAGCTCCGACCCACGGATGCCGGCCAGGTCGGCCAGTTCCCAGAACACGGAGCCATGCTGCCCTGGCTCCAGGATCGCATCGTGGACCGTGAGCAACCAAGCGTTCTGCATCTGTTCGCCTACACGGGGTTGGCGACGCTTTCAATGGCTCGTGCCGGTTCCCATGTCGCGCACGTCGATGCGGCGAGATCGTCGGTGGATTGGGCCCGTCGGAATGCGGCACTCAACGGTCTCGCGGAACAGCCGATCCGCTGGCTCGTCGACGACGCCCGGGCGTTCGTCGCCCGGGAGATCCGCCGAGGTCGTCGGTACGACGGCGTGGTCCTCGACCCGCCGACATACGGGCACGGGCCATCCGGCAAGGCCTGGCGGCTGGGCGACGACCTCGAGCCGTTGCTCGTGGACATCCGCAGGCTGCTCGCGCCGGATGGCTTCATCCTGCTCACGGCCCACGCAGAGTCGATCACGCCGGAGGCGCTCGGCGCCTTTCTGGGCCGGGAGGCGGAGGTCGGCGAGCTCGCGCTCGAGGCGACGTCGGGGGCGCGCCTTCGCCTCGGGGCGTTCGCCCGGCTCGACGGCCGGGCATGATGCGCGCTATGCCCTCCTCCGTCTTGGCGAGCCCGTCGAACCCGCGGATCAAGTCGATCGCCCGCCTGCGTGACCGCCGCGAACGTGAGTCGACCGGCCTCACCCTGGTCGATGGGGCGCGGGAGGCACGGCGAGCCCTCGACGCAGGAGTCGATGTCGTCGAGGCATTCGTCTGCGAGCCGCTGCTCGCCGGCGAGGACGCCCGAGCCGTGCTCGACGCGCTCCGTGGGCGCCAGGTCCCCATCACCGCCACGACCGAGCAGGCCTTCGCCAAGATCGCGTTCGGCGATCGGGCCGAGGGAGTCCTCGTGGTCGTCCGAGCCCCGACTCGGAGCCTCGACGATCTGACGTTCGCCGAGGAACCGCTGCTGATCGTGGTCGAAGGTGTCGAGAAGCCGGGCAACATCGGGGCGATCCTGCGCAGCGCCGACGGCGCCGGCGCCGACGCGGTCATCGCGGCGTCACCCCGCACGGACCTGGCCAACCCCAACGTGATCAGGGCGAGCGCCGGAACGATCTTCGCCGTGCCGACTGCCGCCGCCGCCACCTCGGACGTCATCGACTGGCTCCGCCAACGTCGGATCCGATCGATCGCCGCCCGGGTCGACGCCGAGCAGCCGTACACCCAGGCCGACCTGACCGGACGGCTCGCGATCGTCCTCGGCACGGAGACACAGGGCCTGACCGATACCTGGCGCGCCGCCGACGTCGAGGCCGTCCGCCTGCCGATGCATGGCGTCGCGGACAGCCTGAACGTGTCGGTGGCGGCAGCCGTGCTGCTATACGAGGCGCGACGGCAACGCGACCGGCATTCGGAGAGGAGAGACTGAGCCGATGAGGGCTTCCGACCAGCCGGGGACGTTCGATTGCGTGATCATCGGCGCGGGACCGGGTGGCGAGGCCGTCGCCCACAAGGCCCGTGAGCTCGGTGCTGCGGTCGCGGTCGTCGACCGGCGCTGGTTCGGAGGCAGTTGTCCGCACATCGGCTGCCTGCCGTCGAAGGCGCTGCTCCACGGCGCGGCCGAACACCGGGCGAACCCGGCCCGCTACGAGTGGCCCCGTGCATCGGCCCATCGCGACTACATGATCAATCGGGCGGCGGACGCACCCGAGCCCGACGACAGGAGCCATGTTCGCTCGCTCGAGAAGGCCGGCGCGATCGTCTACCGCGGCGAGGCCCGGATCGTCGGGCGTGGCCGCGTCAGCGTCACGCACGATGGGACGCGCCACGAACTATCCGGCACCCACATCGTCGTCGCGGTCGGCTCACAGTCGCGGCGGGTCCAGATCCCCGGCATCGACGGTATCGACGTCTGGACGAACGAGCAGGCGACTCTCACACGCGAGCTGCCGCGCAGCCTGCTGATCCTCGGCGGCGGCCCGACCGGCTGCGAGCTCGCCCAGGTCTACGCGAGGTTCGGCGTGCCGGTGACGATCGTCCAGTCGGGCCCGAGACTCGCCCCGACCGACCATCCGCGCAACTCCGATGTCGTCCGCAAAACGCTCGAAGCAGATGGCGTCGTCGTGCGCACGGGCGCAAGGGCCGTCGCCGCGCATGCCGGCGCCGGACCCAACGGCGCCCATGTCATCGACCTCGACGATGGCTCGACCGCGGAAGGGCATGCCATCCTCGCGGCCGTTGGGCGGGAGGTGCCCCTCGATGACCTTGGGCTGGAGCATTACGGGCTCGATACGAGCGGTCGGACGCCACCCTATCCACGCGACGGGCGGTTACGGATCGCGGATGGCCTCTACGCCGTCGGCGATGCCGCGGGGCCCGAGTTGCACACCCACCAGGCGTGGTATCAGGGCGAGCTCGCCGCACGCATGGCGCTGGGCCAGAAGGTGACGCCCGACTATCGGGCGCTGCCCCGAGCCACCTACACCGATCCGGAGGCAGCCTTCGTCGGCGTCACCGTCGAGGCGGCCAAGGAGGCCGGCCTCGACGCCTTCGAGCTCGTGGCCGACTTCGCGAGGAGCGACCGCGGCTACGGGATCGAGGCCAAGCTCGGCCACATCACGATCGTCATCGATCGCGCCTCGCGCGAGCTCGTCGGCGCCGCGGTCGCCTGCCCCGACGGATCGGCGGCGATCCACGAATGCGTGCTGGCGATCCAGGCTCACGTCACGGTCGACGTCCTGGCGAACACGATCCACGCCTTCCCATCGACGTCGCGGATCTTCAACGCCCTGTTCGCGGACGCGCTCCGCGAGCTCGATTCTCCAGTAGAGGCCCGCCGCGGCTAGCGCTCGAACACGACCTTCCCGTCCATCAGCACGATCTGGGGTCGTGTCGTCGACAGCGGGCCTCCCGGCGTGACCGGCTCGTCGAGCGTGGCGGCCGGGATCACGACGACGTCGGCGCGCTGGCCGACCGTCAACCGGCCGCGATCGGTCTCCCGCGCCGAGACCGCGGCGTCGATGCAATTCGCGCGCAGCGCGCGATCGAGCGTGAGCGATTGCTCCGGGGCATACGTCGGCGTCCCCGACGGCCAGCGCGGGTCGTCGCGTCTCACCGCCAGCGCAAGACCTGGCCACGGGTCGTATGACTCGACCGGTGCATCGGTGCCGAACGGCATGACGGCGCCCGTGTCGGCGATCGACTTCCACGTGTAGCCCTCGGCCTCGGCGCGATCGCCCCACAACTTGCGCGCCGTGATCGCATCGGAACCCAGATGCGAGGGCTGGACGCTCGCCGCGATCCCGGCCGCCGCGAACCGCGGTCGATCGTCGGGGTGCAGCATCTGGACATGTTCGATACGCGGCATGAGCGGGGACGTGGCCGCGAACGGCGTCAGCACGTCCAGCGCGGCGCGGATCGCCGCGTCACCGATCGCGTGGATCATCGTGGCGATGCCACCGCCGGCCGCACGTTCGACGCGCTCCCGCAGCGCGGCCGCGTCGTTGACCCAGACGCCGCGTCGGCGTTCGGGTGGCAGTGGTCGATCGGGTTCTGGCTCGATGTCCTCGAGCAGGGCCGCTGATCGCGAGCCGAGTGAGCCGTCCGCGAAGCACTTCTGCCAGCCGACCGTCGCGCGGCCATCGGGGTTAGAGCCGAGGCGCGCGCCGCTCCGGTAGCCCCGCTCGATCGCGGCCGGAACCGCGTCGTCGCGCATGCAGGCGTGGACCCGCAGCGGGAGCCGGCCGGCGTCGGACAGGCGCGCGTAGACCGGGAACGAGTACGTCAGATCGGGGTCCGGTGCGACGCCGCCGGGGTCGTGGCACGCGACGACGCCAAGCGAGACGATGTCCTGCCCGACCTCGATGAGCGCGCGCTCGAGATCGTCGGCACTCGGTGGCGCGACCTGGACGGTAACCAGTCGCGTCGCGGCCTCGTACAGCACGCCCTCCGCGCTCCCGTCCGGCGCACGGCGAATCACGCTGCCGTCGGGATCCGCTGCCGGAAGGTTCGCCTCACGGAGCGCGGCATGACTCGCCCAGAGCGCGTGGTGGTCGTGCGCCCAGAGGGCGGCGCGACGACCAGGCGCCACGGCCTCGAGGTCGGCGGCCGTCGGCCAGCGGCCCCAGCGATCGCTGTCCCAGCCGTGGCCCTCGAGCCAGGCGCCCTCCGGAAGGCGTTGATGCGCGTCGCGTAGGCGCTGTAGGCCCTCGTCGAGGGTCGGCGCGTCCTCCAGGTCGACCTGACGGGTCGCCATCGCCGCCTGGGCCAGATGTAGGTGGGCGTCGGTCAGGCCGGGGATCGCGACCTGATCCGGCTCGAGCTGGATCCGTTCCGTGAACGGGTCGGCACGGGTCTCGAGGTAGACCTCGGTGCCGGCGAACGCGATCCGCCCATCGCGGATGCCGATCGCCTCGACCCATCCGAACCCGGCGTCGCCCGCGAGCGTCGCGATCCGACCCGTGATAAGCATGTCGAGCGGCATCGGCGATCAGCCTATCGGGTCGGCCAGCAGCGCAGCCAGGCCGTTGCCGGCCAGACCGGCGCCCAGCCCGAGCGCCAGCGCGACGCGTGCCTTGATCGCGCACAGCGTGCCCGCACGGATCGCCCCGGCTCGGATCCACGTCGCGCCGCCACCGGGGAAGGCATAGACGGTCGAGACCGCTCCCGCAGGACAGCGCGACGCCAGCACGACCGGGATGCCGGCTCGCATCGCTCGCTCGGCGGCCGCCAACAAGCCCGCCGACGTGTTCCCTGCCCCGGTCGCGGCGACGACGATCCCCGCTGCCCCGGTGGCGACCGCCCCGTCCAGCAGTGCACCGTCCGAGCCGATCCCGGCCTGGATCAGCTCCACGCGCGCACCCTCCTGCGGTAGGGGCCGCAGCACGCGACGAGGACCGCGGGCACGGTCCAGCGTGACCGCCCCGTCCTCCCCCACCCGCCCGAGCGAGTCTGTGTTGGGCGACTGGAACGTCGTGAACGAGCTCGTGTTCATCTTCGTGACGTCGTCTGCGGGCTCGATCGTGCCGGCGAGGCTGACCACGACCCCGACGTCGCGCATGACCGGCGCGGCAGCGACCGCGACCGCCCCGCGCAGGTTGGCCGGTCCGTCATAGCCGTCTTCGTGCGACGCCCGCATCGCCCCGGTGACGACGACCGGCTTCGGCGACGCCAGCACGAGGTCCCAGGCGAAAGCCGTCTCCTCAATCGTGTCGGTGCCCTGGACGATCACGACGCCGTCGATCGACGGGTCGTCCAGCGCCGACTGGACTGTCGCGCCGATCCCAAGCACGTCCCGGAA
>JBIOWA010000014.1:0-2129 GCA_044868045.1 Candidatus Limnocylindrales bacterium | reverse complement strand
CGATCGCCGTCGTCGGCCTGGCCCGGGTGGCGCTCGAGCGGGCCGACGACCTCGGCGCCTACCTCCTGGCGCGGCGGGCGTTGACGATCGACCCGGAGAACGAGGCCGCTCGCCGGCTGGCGACGCGGCTCGAGGAGGTGCTCGCGACGCGCGGTGAGCCGGTTGCCGATCCGCTGCCGCCGCGGGTCGTGGCGCCTCCCGCCGCCCCGGCGACGCCACCACCGGATCGGAGGGACGAGTCCGCCTCCGCGCCGGATCGTTCTGCGCACGGGCGCCGCTCGCTCCTCGACCGCCTCAGACGTCGCTGAGCGGCACACCGGCCTGTGACGCCAAACGGCGACGCGCGTCCTCCCACGTAGCATGTCGATCGCTCGAGGAGGAGCGCGTGAACGGGAGTGACCGCAAGTCCGCCCTACCGATCCTCGCCGTGACCGGGCTCGTGGGCGTGATCTTCTCCATCGCCGGGGTGGCGATGGTCGCCAATCTTGCCGGCGCTGAGCGGCTTGCGGGTGCCGCGTTCGGAGTGATGGGACTCATCTGCCTCGTCATCGCGTCGACGTATGGCATCGGCGGGCTCATCGCGCGTCCGCGTGTCCCTTCGACCGCACCACTGGTCCCAACCTCCGCAGAGGTGCCCTATCGCCGCTCCGCCTCCGGCTACGTCGACGTGATCGTCGGCGTCGGCGCCGCGCTATTCATCTCGGTGATGCTCGCGTTCTCGGTCGCGCTCATCGGGTCCGGCGAGGTCGCCGGACTGGGATTCCTGTTGATCGCCTCGCTCATGTGGCTGTTGATCGTGCCCGCCACGATCCTCGGCCTGATCCGCCTTGCCGCCGATCGGTCGGTGCTCGTCCTCACCCCTGACGGGTTGCGCCTGCACGGGGTCGGCTGGATCCCCTGGACCGACGTCGAGCGCCTGTCGATCGAGGACACGACTCGCCTGGTCGCGGAACCCGGTACCCAGGTGATCGGCAGCATGCGTCAACTCGCCATCCACCTTCGGGCCGGAGCCGAGCCGCCTCGCGGCAACGCCCTGGACGAGGCCCTGCGTGCGATCGGCAAGGGTTATCTCGCGATCGGAGCGGCCGCCGGTCGCGGCCGCTACCAGTGGCTGGCGGTCCGCGAGCGCGACATCGGGGTGCCGCTCGAGGAGGTCCTCGACGTCGCGTCGGTCTACCACGCGCGGGTCGTGGGTGTCGATACCTATGGACCGGTCGTGGAGTCGACGACCCCGGTGTCCGCGACCGCGCCATCCCTCGAGCCCCGCCTCGCCACGATCTCAACACCGCCCGATCCCGTGCTGGCGGCGGAGGCCGCCGCCGTGGTGGCTCGTGGAAGGGCCGATGCAGCTCGCCGTTCCGGCCGACTGCGCCGCTGGATCGTGGCTGCGATCACGGGAACCGCGGCACTGTTCGTGGCGGTCGTCCTCTTCATGCCGACCGTCGGGCGGCCGACAACCGCCCCGACGACCGCGCCTCCTGCGACGATCCGGGCGGAGGGCTCGAGCGAGCAGGCCGCCCACCCCGCCGCGCACGCGATCGACGGTCGTTCGCAGACGACCTGGAACGCGGGCGGCGGGCCACCGGCCAGGCTGGCCATCGACCTGGGCGCCGAGACGTCGGTCGCATCGATCCGGCTACTGACCGAGCAAACGCCGTCGGGGCGGACAGTCCACCAGATCCGAGTGATCGATGCCGGTTCGACGCGGCTCGTCCACGTCTTCGATGGTGAGACCCGGTCCGGACAATGGCTGACATTCATGCCCGAGGTCCCGCTGCGCGGCGTGCGCATAGTGCTGATCGAGACATTGGAGAGCCCGTCCTGGGTCGCCTGGCGAGAGGTCGAGATCGTGCGTGTACCCTGAGACCGGTAGCGCCCCCGCCCGACGCGAGGCGCTATCGTCCGGGCCATGACACGCATCCTCGTAACCGGCGGTGCCGGGTATGTCGGCTCGATCTCGGTCGAGTCGTTCCTCGCCGCCGGCAATGACGTCGTGGTCCTGGACGACCTGTCGACCGGCCATCGCGGCGCCGTCCCGGACGGAGCGAAGCTCATCGTCGGCGACTACGGCGACCAGGCCGCGATCACGCGCCTGCTGGCGGACCACGACATCGACGTCATCGTCCATT
>JBIOWA010000013.1:0-4194 GCA_044868045.1 Candidatus Limnocylindrales bacterium | reverse complement strand
GCGAGGAACACGGCCGTCGCCAGCGAGCGGTCCGTGATGTAGTCGCGGCCGCGGAAGTCCTCGGTCAGGGCCTCGATCGAACGCGTCCCGGCCGGGCGTTCTTCACGATCGCTCGGGTTGACGGTGTCGGTCATCGTCACGGGATGCTACACGGAGCGGCCCCGGGTCGAGCGGAGCGCCGTTCACGGTCGGCACCGACGGCACGCGAATCCTGACAAATGCCCTCCACACGGTCCTTGGTCAGTGCATTCGTGACAGATGGCCCTCTCGGCTGACATCTGGCAGAGATTCGAGCGTCCAAACCACCTTATCCCAGCGTGAGTCCCGCGTTCGGGCTGGCGCACGGCTGACCAAGGGCCGCCTGGTGAGCGAATGGCAGGAACGTGCCCCGAGACGGCACGGCCGACGCCTTGCGAGAAAGCTGCCCTCACCCTTCGGGATCCTCCAGCTCGCGCGCGTACCGCGGGAACCTGAACCGCTGCGATCGAGTCAGGATGCCGCCGTGCCCGAGCTTGGCGACCGTTGCCTCGGACGCCGGTTCGCCCGACAACAGCCGGGGCAGCAGCAGGTCCACGGCCGTGGCCTTCGAGTACGCGCCGCACGTCGGCAGCCCCAGGATGGACGTCCCGCCGACACGCGCGAGCCAGAGCATCGACCCCGGATGGGACGGCACACCGCGACGGACGATCCGCCCACCGAGCGCCTCGATCGCGGTGAAGAACGGATCCTGCGGATCGGTGCTGGCGGAACCGGCCGTCAGCACGAGATCGGCGGTATCGGCGCCGCGCGTGAAGCGCCCGACCGCCGTTTCGACCGCGTCGGCGTCGTCCTCGACATAGACGATGTCGATGATCTGCGACCCGAGACCCTCGACCTTGGCGTGGACCGACGCCTCGAACCGGTCCTTGGCCGTCGCGCGGACCGATTCCTTGACGACGACGCCGACGCGCCGCGCCACGAACTGAGCGACCCACACGATCGGCTGGCTGCCGAAGCCGGCGATCCGGGCGCCGGCCTCGACGACCATCGCGTCGACCAGATGGGGCGCGACCTTGACGCTCGCGACGAGGTCCCCGCGCTCGACGACCTGCCCGTCGAAGACCGTGAACACCTCCAGGGGATCGAGCCGGTTGATCCGCTCCAGCTCTGCGACGCGAACCGTCACGACGCCGGCGGTCGCGGCCACGAGGTCGAGCCGGCTCTGGTTGGGCCCGCGGACGTCGAGGTTCGACCCGGCGATCGCCTTCGCGAGACGGAGCGCCGCCTCGTCCTCGTGGAGTTCACCGCGTTCCGCCAGCACGACGCTGACGGGCGGCCCGGCATCTTCGGCGGCCAGCGCCCGGAGGTCGTCAGCCGAAAGCCGGCGGCCCTTCTCCCAGCGCTCCCCGGCGACCGTCAGGTCGCGGGTCAGGACCGCACCGACCAGCTTCGCGGGCGCGCGTCGACCAGGAGCGACCCGTTCGACGCGCACGCGCGGACGCTGAGACGCGCGGCGCTAGCGGCCGAGCGCGGCCTCGATCGCGCGGCGGGTGTAAACCTCCGCCATCTTCGATCGATAGGCGCGATCCGCGTAGATGTCGCTGTTGACGGTCTGCCCGTCGGTTGCGTGGGCGGCAGCCGACGCGACGGCGGCCGCTGAACCGTCACTCCCCATGAGCGCCGACTCTACCGCCTTCGCTCGGTAGGCGACCTCGCCGACCCCGGTCAAGGCGACCCGGGCATGGGAGATCGAGTCACCCGACCTCGCGACGACGGCACAGACCCCGACGACGGAGTAGCCGGAGGCTGGATGGGCGAGCTTCTGGTACGACCCCGTGGCCCCGTCGGGGAGCGGCCCACGCCTGATCGAAGTCAGGATCTCGTCCGGGGCGATATCCGTCTGGAACGCGCCCGTCAGGAAGCCATCGATCGGGACGACTCGCTCGCCGTTCTGCGAACGCAGCACGACCGAGTAATCGAGGGCGAGCGCCAGTGCCGGCAGGTCGGACGCGGGATCGGCATGCGCGATCGCGCCGCCGACCGTGCCACGATTGCGAACCTGGACGTCCCCGATGTGGGCGATGCAATCGCGCGCGAAGTCGAGCTTCGTCGCAGCCATGGCCTCCGAGTAGGTCACGAGGGCGCCGAGCTCGTAGCCGCCATCGGCCGTCGGTCCGACGCGCCTGAGTTCGTCGAGTCGACCGATGTCGACCAGCTTGGTCGGCTGCGCGAGGCGCAGCTTCATGAGCGGCAGCAGGCTCATCCCACCCGCCAGCACCTTGGCCTCGCCAGTCGCGAGGGCGCCGAGGGCATCGTCGAGCGAGGTCGCCCGTCGATAGTCGAACGCCGCCGGGATCATGCCTGGCCTCCCTTCGCCGACTGGATCGCGGACCAGACCGTCTGCGACGTGTACGGCATGTCGAGATGGCGGATGCCGAGCGCGCTGAGGGCATCGATGACGGCGTTCGCGACCGCGGCGGTCGAGGCGATCGTCCCGGCCTCGCCGACGCCCTTGACGCCGAGGGGGTTCACGGGCGACGGCGTGACCGTCTGATCGAGCTCGAAGTTCGGCAGGCGCGAGGCCTTCGGCAAGGCGTAGTCGAGCATCGAGCCGGTCAAGAGCTGACCGTCGTCGCTGTAGATCGCTCCTTCCCACAGCGCCTGGCCGACGCCCTGGGCGATACCGCCGTGGAGCTGCCCATCGACGATCATCGGGTTGATCTTGTTGCCGACGTCGTCGACGGCGACATACCGGACGAGATCGACCACGCCGGTCTCCTCGTCGATCTCGACGGTCGCAACATGCGTCCCGAACGGCCACGTGCAGTTCGGCGTGTCGTGATAGGCCGTCTCGTCGAGATACGGCTCCATGCCCTCAGGCGCATCGAACGCAAGGTCGAGGGCGAACGCGATCTCCTGGAAGGTCTTCTTGCGGTCAGGCGAACCCTTCACCCGATATTCCGCACCCTCGATCTCGATGTCGTCGACCGACGCCTCGAGCATGTGCGCCGCGAACCGGCGCGCCTTGTCCTTGATCTTGCCGGCCGCCTTGATCGCCGCGGTCATGCCCACAGACGACGTCCGGCTGCCGTACGACCCGTAGCCGAAGGGCGTGCCCAGCGTGTCCGAGTGCTGGACGATGACGTCCTCCATCGGCACGCCGAGCTCATCGGCGATGACCTGGGCGTACGTGGTTTCGTGGCCCTGGCCCTGCGGCTGGGTACCGACGGTGACCACGACCTTGCCGGTCAGGTGGACGCGGATGTTGGCCGATTCCCACATCGCCGCGCCCCAGCCCTCGCCGACCGCGCCGATCCACTTCGACGGAGCGACGCCGCACACCTCGATGTACGTGCTGAAGCCGACGCCGAGGAGCTTGCCGCGGTCGCGGGCATCGGCCTTCTGCGCGGCGAGCGCCGCGTAATCGACCATGCCGAGGGCCTTGTCCATAGCCGGCTCGTAGTCGCCGGAGTCGATCGAGATCTTGGCGCCGCCCGAGGCGGTGTGGAGACCCGACGGGTTCTCGTACGGGAACTGGTCCTTCGCGATGAAGTTGCGGCGGCGGACCTCGGCGCGGTCCATGCCGATCTCCGCCGCGAACAGGTCCATCGCCCGCTCGATGACGTAGGTCGCCTCGGGACGCCCGGCCCCGCGATAGGCATCGACGAAGGTGGTGTTCGTGTAGACCCCGGTGACCTCGGCGTAGACATTCGGGATCTTGTAGCAGCCTGCCAGGACCCGGGCGTAGAGGGTCGTCGGGATGCCCGGGCCGATCGTCGAGAGGCGACCGCCGAGATTGGCGTAGGTCTTGACCCGCACGCCGGTGACCTCGCCATTTCGCTTGCCGGCGATCTCGACGTACGTGATGTGGTCGCGACCGTGGATCGTGGACTGGTAGTTCTCGCGGCGGCCCTCGACCCATTTGACGGGCCGACCGCCGATCGCCTTGCTGGCGAACATCACCAGGCCCATGTCGGCGTAGGTGAAGATCTTCGTCCCGAATGCGCCGCCCACGTCGGGGCTGATACAGCGAACCTTGTGCTCGGGGATACCGGTGACGAAGGCGGTGAGCAGCAGGCGCTGGATGTGCGGCGTCTGGCTGGACATCCAAACGGTGTACTCGTCGGTGCCCGGGTTGTACCAGCCGATGTCGCCGCGCGTCTCCATCGGGTTGGGGATGAGCCGCTGGTTGACGAGGCGCTGCTTGACGACGAC
>JBIOWA010000012.1:0-2591 GCA_044868045.1 Candidatus Limnocylindrales bacterium | reverse complement strand
GCACCCGAGGACGCCGTGTAGCCCTCGTTGAAGATCAGGTAGAGCACATGCAGCACGACCCTGAGCCGCGCGGCGCGCTCGGCGTCCGGCGGCATCTCGAAGCGACCGCCGGCGGCCTTGATGGTGGCCTTGGCGCGGCTGATTCGCTGCGCCATCGTGGCCTCGGGCACGAAGAACGCCGCCGCGATCTGTGCGGTCGTCAGGCCGCCGACCGCCCGGAGCGTGAGGGCCAGCTGGGAGGCCGGCGAGAGTGACGGGTGGCAACACAGGTAGAGCAGCGTGAGGGCGTCGTCCTCGTGCTCCGCGACCGCGTCGCTGTCCGCGGCCGGTACGTGTAACGCCTCGGGTGGCATGAGCGCGATGGCGGCCGTTTCACGTCGCTGCCGCGCTGCGTCACCACGCAACTGGTCGAGGAGTCTCCGGGACGCGACGGTGATCAGCCAGCCGCGCGGGTTGTCGGGAAGGCCCTCGGCGGGCCATTGCTGCGCGGCCGCCAGGAGGGCCTCCTGCACGGCGTCCTCGCACAGATCGAACTGGCCGTTCCGGCGGGTGAGTGCTGCAAGGACCTGCGGTGCCAGCTGGCGGAGCAGGTCCTCGATCGCGAGTTCGCTCGTCACATCTCGGTCCCGGCGTCCTCCATCAGCGCCCGGATCTCGACGACGCCGTACTCCGAGATCGGACCGGCGACCTCCTTGGCGCGCTCGAAGCTGTCGACATCGACAACGAACAGGCCGGCCAGCTGCTCCTTGACCTCGCCGAACGGCCCGTCGGTGACGGCGGGGGCGCGATCATGGAACTCGATGAACGTCCTGTCGTGGGCGAGGCCGTCGACGCGGATGAGCTCGCCCGACGCCTTCAGCTCGTCCATCAGCTTGAAATGGTTGCCGATCACGCGATCCGTCTCCTCCTTCGGGAGGGAGTCCCAGAACGCGATGTCGGAATGGATCAAGAGCACGTACTTCACGGGCGCATCTCCTCGCGAGGGCTCCCAAGCGGGCGCCTCATCGATAGGTCGGAGCTGAGGGCGTCGTCTCGACATTGTCGCCGCGGCGAGCGGCATGCGGGTCAGCGAGAGGGGCGAGGCGTATGCGGGGCGCTTCCCACGCCCGCCGCCGAATCCGTCAGGTCGGATCGGCGGCCCCGATTGCGTCCGATGCATCTACGGTCGCTCGGACTTTGGTCGCGGCTCTGGATCGGCCGGTTTCGTACCTATCACGCAACAGCCAGACGGCGACGATCCAAGAAACGCCGAGTTCTTCCCTGTTTCGTACACCACATGCAACAAACGGCCGCGCCGACGCCTCCCGGCGACCGTAGTTGCGTTTGACGCACGCCGAACACACCGACTTGCATCACATGCAGCACATCGACCGCGACCCGCGGTCAGGCGCGAGAATCCGCCGTTGCAGCCTGCTCTGGCCCGCCTCCCCGGGCTACCGCCCCACGTGCATCAAATGCACGCACGTGGCGGTCCTCCCGCTCTGCCTCGCTCGAATGTGTCCGTGACGCGGCATCCGATGCCGAGTTCGGGGCCCAGTGCAACCGTCCGGCACCGCGCGAATGAGCACATGGCCTTGAATGCGCCATCGAATGCGCCGTTTCGGGCCGGGTTCGGCTGCCGGGACTCCGTTGCGTGTGTTGGATGCACGCGGGCATGCCGGAAGCAGCATCCGATGCGCCAATAGCCGGATTGAGAGGACCAATAGAGGGATTCTTCCAGATCGATGTCGAGAAATGGCGACTGGCTCCGACTTCATGGTGACGGCCCCGACAGCGGGACCGCCCACTAACCAGGAAGGAGCACCACCCATGCGCAAGATCATCGCAGGACTCTTCATCTCTCTCGACGGTGTCGTCGAGGCGCCGGAGACCTGGCATTTCCCGTACTTCAACGACGAGATGGGCGAGGCCGTCGCCTCGCAAGCAGCCCAGTCCGACACGATGCTGCTTGGCCGCAAGACGTACGAGGACTTCGCCGCCTACTGGCCGAACGTGTCTCGCGACGAGCCGTTCGCGGACGTGATGAACGACACGCCCAAGCTCGTCGCCTCGACGACGCTCGACCACGTCGACTGGCAGAACTCGACGCTGATCGAGGGCGATGTCGTCACGGCGTTGAACGGCATCAAGCAGGGTCCCGGCCGTGACATCTCGATCACCGGCAGCCCGACCCTCGTCCGCTCGCTCCTGCGGGCCGGCATCCTCGACGAGCTCCGCCTGCTCGTCCACCCGATCGTGGTCGGTCGTGGCAAGCGGCTGTTCGAAGCCGAGGACCAGCCCATCCCGCTTCGCCTCATCGAATCGACGAGCTTCGCGACCGGCGTCCAGGCTATGACCTACGCGCCGGCGACCCAGTAGCCAAGTCGCCGCAGAATTGCGGTCGACACGAAGGAGGATCCGATGAACAGCACGACGCTCCAGAACGTGACTTCCAAGGACGGCACGACCATCGCCTACGACCGCGTCGGCAACGGCCCGCCCGTGGTCCTGGTGAGCGGCGGCTCGGTCGATCGATCGTCAAACGCCGGGCTTGCCGACCAGCTAGCGGACCGGTTCACGGTCTTCAACTACGACCGCCGCGGCCGCGGGCC
>JBIOWA010000011.1:0-15888 GCA_044868045.1 Candidatus Limnocylindrales bacterium | reverse complement strand
GCGTACACCCCCTTGCTGAACTCGTCGTCGAAGAACAGCTGGGACGTGAACTCGAAGCCTGCCGAGGCATCCGGGTCCGTCCTGATCTTGAAGTGGATGTGGACAGCTCGACCGCTGTACCAGCCTGGGTAGATCGTCGTGAACGACGCCCGGCCGTTGGTATCGGTGCGCTGGAAGCCTCGCAGGAAGTTCCCGCTCTCGCCCGCCACGCCGGAGTAGACGCCGAGCGCATCGCAGTGCCAGACGTCGACGACGACATCGGCCATCGGAATGCAGGCGCTCCCATCGGCCTGCGAGACGAGCCAATCGAGCGTGAGTGGCGCACCTTCGACCACCGAGCCATCCGCCGTGTTCGAGCGGATGTCCGACCGCTCAAGGTCGACGTCGAGGTAATACGGACCTTCGGTCAGTTCGGGCGCGACGACGCACGTCGGCAGCGCGTTGGCGACAGCCGCAGCCGTTGCAGCGGCGCTCACCAGGGCCGTCGCGCTGGCGCCGGATGTCGCGGCGCTCGTCGGAACGGTCGATGTCGTGGTCCCGCCCGGCGTGCACGCTGCGAGGAACGCCGCCGCGCCGCCGGCGCCGAACAGCGCAAGAACCTCGCGCCGACTGAGGATCCGCCCGATCGGGCGGTCATCATCATCGAGGTCGTCGAGGCCCTCGATGCGATCAATGTCTGTGCCGGGCTGCGTCATCGGGCGTGCTCCTGGGAGGGGTCGGACGCCCGTAGCCTCACGACGGCGATTGAGAATCGTATGAGACGCGGCTGATGAGCCGAGGCTGCGTCAGTTGGCCGTCTTGGCGGCCTCAGCGTCGGCGTCGACCAGGTCGAATTCCGTCCATGCGCATGACGGGCAGGTCCAGTCCTGGAACGCTCCCTGGTCCGCGGCCTCGTTGGCCGACGACCATTGCTCGCGGTCGTCGACGTTGCCGCACTTCTCGCACTTCCTGACGAAGGCCATGAGGTCTCCTCGTCCACGTATTCCGACCCATCGACGGTGGTCCGCCCCGGCGTGCACGCGCATCACACATCGGCACGGCACCATCGCGCCGACATTGCAGCCGCCCATCTGGGCGAGCTCCGGAGTGCGGCGGTCGTGGTTCGGTACCATTGCCGCCGATGTCGACCCCACCCGTAACGCCTGACGACAGGATCGCCGGGCTGTCCGGAGCCGAGATCCGTCGACGGTTCGTGGAGTACTTCGCCGATCGCGGCCACACCATCGTCCCGAGCGCGAGTCTCGTTCCGGCCGGCGATCAGACCCTGCTCTTCACGAACAGCGGGATGGTCCAGTTCAAGGACGTCCTGACCGGTGCGGAGAAACGAAGCTACGCCCGCGCGGTCGACTACCAGCGCTGCCTGCGAGTTGCCGGGAAACACAACGACTTCGAGGAAGTCGGTCGCACGCCGCGCCACCACACGCTCTTCGAGATGCTCGGCAACTGGAGCTTCGGCGATTATTTCAAGCGCGAGGCGATCGGCTGGGCGTGGGATTTCCTGACGCGCGACCTCGGCATCCCCGGTGAGCGGCTCGCCGCGACCGTCTACACGACCGACGACCTCGCCCACGAGGTCTGGCGCGACGAGATCGGCTTGCCGCCCGATCGGCTCGTCCGCTGGGGTGATTTCCCGAACGGCGACGAGAAGAACTGGTGGCGCATGGCCGACATCGGGCCGTGTGGACCGTGTTCCGAGATCCATTTCGATCGCGGTGTCCAGCTGAGCGAGGGGCCGCACTGCATCCCCGACCACTCGGAGCACTGCCCGCGCTGGCTCGAGGTCTGGAACCTGGTCTTCATGGAGTTCGAGCTGCATCCGGATCGATCGCTGACGCCGCTTCCGGCGCCGGGCGTCGACACGGGGATGGGACTCGAGCGCATCGCGAGCGTCGTCCAGCAGGTGCCGTCGAACTACGACACCGACCTCTTCGCTCCGATCCACGCCCGGATGCGCGAGCTGCTCGGCCACGATCCGGACGCCTTCGAACAGGAGCGGTTCAGCTACCAGGTCATCGCCGATCACTCGCGCGCCGTCACGTTCCTCATCGGTGATGACGTCCTTCCCAGCAACGAGGGGAGGGGCTATGTCCTGCGCCGGATCCTGCGGCGGGCGGTTCGCCACGGTCGACTGCTCGGTCGCCGCGAACCGTTCATGGCCGAGACGGCCGACGTCGTGATCGACGTCATGGCGGAGGCCTACCCGCACCTGGCCGAGAAACGCGCCACGATCCTGGCGACGATCGCCCGAGAAGAGGTGCAGTTCGCTCGGACGCTCGATTCGGGGACCGTCCAGCTCGAGGAGGCGCTGATCCCGTTGACCGGTGCGGAGCGGGTGATCGGGCGGCGGCCGGAGGATCTTCCCGCGGACGCGCCACGTCTCGCGGGCGACGTCGCGTTCCGGCTCCACGACACCTACGGTTTCCCGGTCGATCTGACCGCCGAGCTCGCGGCCGAGTATGGGGTCGCGATCGATCGCGAGGGGTTCGATGCGGCGCTTGCCGAGCAGCGGGAACGAAGTCGATCGGGCAAGAAGGCCGACCTCGCCAAACATGCCGAGCTGACCTCGCTCTACAGCAGCATCCAGGGCCGAGCCGGCGATACCGAGTTCCTGGGCTACGAGACCACGACCGCCGACGGCCGGGTCGTGGCGATCATCCGCGACGGGATGGAGTACGACGAGCTGACCGGCCATGGCAGCGCGGAGCTCGTCCTGGACAGGACTCCGTTCTACGCCGAGGGCGGCGGTCAGGTCGGCGACCAGGGCACGATCCGCGAGGCGGGCGGCGGAAGCGAGCTGTTCAACGTCGAGGACACGCAGAAACCGGTCGGCGGGCTGATCGTCCACCGCGGCACCCTCCGTGGTCGGCTCAGGGTCGGCGAGACCGTGCAGGCCGTCGTCGATGCCGAGCGACGCGAGCACACGATGCGCAACCACACGGGGACGCATCTGCTCCATCGGGCGTTGCGCAACGTCGTCGGGCAGCGGGCACGCCAGGCCGGCTCGCTCGTGACGCCCGACTACCTGCGCTTCGACTTCCCGTTCGACCGCGGATTGACCGACGACGAGAAGCGCGCCATCGAGGACGAGGTGCGCTCGATCATCAGGGACGACCGACCGGTGACGATCGCCTTCATGCCGATGGCCGAGGCCGAGGCGCAGGGCGCCGACGCCTTCTTCGACGAGAAATACGCCGAGACGGTCCGGACGATACGCGTCCAGGACTACAGCTTCGAGCTGTGCGGCGGGACGCACTGCCGGTCGACCGGCCAGATCGGCTCGTTCGTGATCACGCGGGAGGGCAGCATCGGCTCCGGCATGCGCCGAATCGAAGCGCTGACCGGCGCCGGCGCCGACCGCTATGTCCGCGAACGCCTCGAGACCCTGGAGCGGGTCGTCGAGACCGTCGGTGCCCAGTCGGTCGATCGCGTGGAGGAGCGCGTGAACGCCCTCCAGACCGACCTTCGCGAGGCGAAGCGCCGTCTGCGGGACGGCGGTGGTAGCAGCGTCCCCAAGCCGGCCGACCTTGTCGCGCGTGCCGAGGAAGTCGTACCGGGCGTCCGTCTCGTCGCCGCGACCGTTCCGTACGAATCGATGGACGCGCTCAAGGCCGCCTCGAAGGAGGTCCGCGCCGCACTCGGCAGCGGCGTGATCGCGATGTTCCTGGACGCCGAGCCCCCGCAGGTCTGGGTGACCGTGTCCGACGACCTTGTCGCGCGCGGGTTGTCGGCGGGTGACCTCGTCAAGGTGGCTGCCGGTCCGATCGGTGCCAAGGGCGGCGGTCGGCCCGAGATGGCCCAGGGCATGGGCACCCGGCGGGACGGGCTTGCCGAGGCCGAGGCCGCGCTCCGCAACTCGATCGCCGAGCGCCTCGGCGCGGGGGGCTGATGGCCTTCTGGCGCCGGATCTGGCAACGCGACGGGTCCGAGGGCCTTGCTGCCTGCACCGCGCTCGACGTCGGGACGGAGTTCGCAAAGGCGCTCGTGTTCGAGATCGACGACGAGGGGCTGGGGACCGTGCGTGGCGTGGGCCGCAAGCGGCAGGGCCTCTCCCACATGCAGTCCGGGACCGTCGCCGATATCGCCGCGGTCGTGGACAACTGCGCCGTCGCGCTCCAGGAGGCCGAGGAGATGGCCGGCTTCCGGCCGAGCCAAGTCGTGATCGGGATCGCCGGAGAGCTCGTCAAGGGTTTCACGACCACCCACAGCCAGGAGCGCAAGAAGCCCGATCAGCCGATCTCCGAGGCCGAGCTCCAGAAGTTGATCGACGGCGTCCAGCGCGAGGCCCTCACCGAGGCGGAACGGGCGATCACCTGGGAGACCGGGCTGCCGCATGTCGACGTGCGGCTCGTCCACGCCGCGGTGACCGGGGCGTCGATCGACGGGTACGCGCTGACCAACCCTGTCGGTTTCCAGGGTCGGCACGTCAAGATTGGCATCTTCAATGCCTTCGCACCGCTCGTGCACCTCGGCGCGCTCCAGAGCGTGGCGTCGCAGCTCGACCTCGAGCTGCTCGAGATCGTTGCGGAGCCGTATGCCGTCGCCCGCGTCCTGGGCACCGAACAGATCCGCCAATCGGGTGCCCTGTTCGTCGACGTCGGCGGTGGTACGACCGACGTCGCGCTCGTCCGCCAGGGCGGGATCGAAGGCACCCGCATGTTCGCGCTCGGCGGCCGGGCGTTCACGAAGTCGCTCGCGGACCGTCTCGACCTGCCGTTTCCGAGAGCCGAAGCCCTCAAGGTCGATTACGCGCGCGGCGTGGCGGTCGACGGGCGCGATGACGTCGCGACGATCATGGGGGAGGATGTGCGAGTCTGGGCCGCCGGGGTCGAGCTCGTCATGGAGGAGCTTTCAGGCGGTGACCTGCTGCCCAGCCGCATCTACCTCTGCGGCGGCGGTTCGCGCCTACCGGAGATCCGCGAGGCCCTCGTTGACGAGGCCTTCTGGAAGCGGATGCCCTTCTCGCGGCCGCCCGAGGTGATCGTGCTGTCCCCCGACCAGATCGAGACGGTCGTCGACGGCACCGATCTCCTCGTCGACCAGCAGGACGTCACGCCGCTCGGTCTTGCGTACCAGGCGATCGAGCTCCAGACGACCGCCGACCCGCTCGACGTCGCCCTGCGCCGGGTCCTGCGCGCGATGCGGGTCTGACGATGGCGATGCGCGTCCTCTATCTCGACGTCGACGACGAGATCACGTCGGCGGCGGCACGGATCCGTTCGGCCGAGGAGATCCGCGTGGCCGTCGTGCTGCCGTACGGCTCCCGCGTCGCGACGTCGCGGATCAACTTCCGCCTGCTCGCCCGTGACGCGACCGTTAACGGAAAGCGATTGTCGATCATCGCGGGCGATGCGGCGACGAGAGCGCTCGCGGCGTCCGCGGGGCTGCCGATCTTCTCGAACGTCGCCGAATACGAATCGTCGCTCGAGGCAGAGAAAGCGGACAAGGGCAAGACCGACGGCGCGGAAGCCGCCGCCACGCTGGTCGCCGACACCACCACGGAGGAGCCCGCGCCGCCGGAAAAGACGTCGCGGCGGACCAAGCGACGGAAGGCCTCCAAGCCGGCGACGGAGGAAACGGGAACCGCGACAGCGGTCACGCCGCCGGCCATGCCATGGGCGAAGGACACCGAGGCCTCGCCGGGGGCGACCGTTCCGCCGGCCGCGGCGATCGGGGCGGCGACGGCTGCCTCGGCCGCGACGACCGCCTCAGGTGCGCCTGCCGCCCCACCCGCACGCCCGCCTGCCGCGGCGGCTGCGGCCGCAACGGCCCCGGCGTCGGTCCCCGCAGCGTCCGCCCCGACGACCCGGCCGCCGACCCCGCCCGTCCCGGAGCCGCGGCCGGTCAGCCGGGCTCCGTCGATCGTGCCTGCGGAACGCGTCATCGCCGACACCCCGTCGCGAGCGGCGATCCTGGAGCGGCCGTTCGGTCCGCTCGCGACCCGGATGCCGATCGTCATCGGCGTGGCGGTGCTGGCCCTCGCCCTCCTCGTCGGTGGCGTCGGCGCCTACCTGCTGCTCCCGACCGCGACAGTCGTCATCACGCCGCGCGAGGGATCGATCGGGCCGATCGAGCTGCGGATCACCGCCAGTCCGTCCGCCACCGAGCCCGATCAGGCCGCCAAGATCGTCCCGGCGGTGACGCACGACCTCCAGGTCGAGGCGAGCCAAACGTTCGACGTCACAGGCAAGCGGGTCGAAGAAGTCGCTGCCCAGGGTGAGGTTCGGTTCGACAACTACAACCCGGTGTCGTCGAACACCATCCCGCGCGGGTCGATCGTGAGCACGCGATCGGGAGTTCGTTTCCGGACGACCCGGTCGGTGACGATCGACGCAGCCCAGTTCGACCCGTCCACCTCCACGATCAAGCCGGCCAGGGCGAATGTGCCGATCACCGCCGTCGACCCGGGCCCTGACGGCAACGTCGACAGGAATACGATCACGCGCATCCCGTCGGGTGAGAACAACACCTTCCTTGACGTCACGAACCCAGAAGCGACCAGCGGTGGCAAGCGGGACGAATTCCCGCGCGTCGCCCAGGCCGACATCGACAAGGCGACGACCGCGCTGCGCAAGGAGCTGACGACCAAGTTCGACGAACAGTTGGCGGACCCCGCCCTGGCTGGTGACGGCACGACGGTCTTCCAGGAGACCGCCAGCCTCGGTGAGCCGACGTTCACCGTCGAGCCGGCGACGCTGGTCGGTGACGAGGTCCCGAACTTCGAGCTCGGGGCGACAGCCACTGGCACCGTGCTTGCCGTCGACGAAGCGGCCGTCAAGGCCGTCGCGACCGCCGACATCGCCACGCACGTCGAGCCGGGGTACACGCTGGTCGATGGATCGAGCGAGGTGACGCCGTCCCCGGGTGTCGTCGACGGCGCCGAGATCGCGTTCCCGGTGGTCATCACGGCCCGCCAGGTCCTGGTTCTCGACACAGCGGCGATCGAGGCTGAGATCCGCGGGAGGAGCCTGGCCGAAGCCCAGGCCATCCTACAGCGCTATGGCACGGCCGAGCTTTCCGTCTGGCCCGACTGGGTCGGCACGATCCCGACGCTCGATGCCCGGGTCGACGTGCGGTCCACTGCCCCCGATCAGGGGACGTCGCCGTGACCGCGATCCTGGGCGTCGACCTCGGGGAGCGGCGGATCGGCATCGCCATCGCCGACGCGCCCGGTGCCGGCGCGCGGCCCCTGTCGACCATCCGGCGTGGCCGAGAGATCGCGTCCGACGTATCCGCCCTCCGTGCGCTGATCGACGCGAACGGAGTCGGTACGCTCGTCGTCGGCCTACCGATCGACGCCGCTGGACACGAGGGCGAGCAGGCCGCACGCACACGGGCCTGGATCGATGCCGTCCAAGCGGGCCTCGGCGACGACGTCGTCATCGCGCTCCAGGACGAACGTCTCACGAGCCACGTTGCCGAAACGCGAATCGGACCGATGCCTCGCGGTCGGTCGGGTGGCCCGCCGTCGCGTCAACAGCGCGATGCCTATCGCGCGCGCGTCGACCGTGAAGCGGCGGCCATCATCCTGCAAGATTTCCTGGACAGCCGTCGCGCGATCGGGTCCGCCCGGATCCGACCCTCGACCATGGAGCCCAGGCCATGACGATCCGCTCCGGCGGACGCCCGCGCGACCCGAGGTCCCCGCACGCCCGACGCTTCGAGCCGGACGCGTACGCAACCGACTACGTGCCGGAGGGGTTCGAGCCGTCCCGCCGCTCGAGCAGCGGGAGCGGGAGGCGCCGGAACGGCGGGGGCCGCGGCAGCGGCCTGTTCGGGCTGCTCAAGTTTCTGATCTTCACGCTGCTGCTCGCCGCACTCGTCTTGCTGGTCGCGCTGACCGCCCTCCGGCCGCTCGTCAACAACGCCATCCTCGGTTGGGCCGCCGACAACCCGGGGGCGCTGCGGTTGCCGTTCGTGGCCGAGATCGTTCGCGAGGACCTCGGAACCGCCCTGACCCAGCCGGTCTCGGCCGATCCTGCGCAGGTCGAATTCGTGGTCCAGGACGGTGATACGGCGTTCTCGATCGCGGGTCGGCTCGCGACCCAAGGGCTCATCCGTGACCCGCGGGCCTTCGTCTTCATCGCCAGCGAGCGAGAGCTCACCGGCGCCCTGCAGCAAGGTACGTTCGTGTTGCGCCGGAACATGACGCCGGACCTTCTGGTGAGCGCGCTCCTCGCGCCACCCCCGGTGCCCTACATCGAGCTCGACCTGCGCACCGGCCTCCGCCTGGAGCAGATCACCGCCAAGCTGCAGACGCTGCCCCTCGAGATGGACGTCCGTGCGTTCTACGAGCTCGCCAAGGAGCCGCCGGCCGCGCTGCTGGCCGATTATCCGTGGCTGCAACGCGTGCTCAAGGAGGCGCCCGAGGGCGCCTCGCTGGAGGGCTTCCTGTGGCCGGGGACATACCGGATCCTGCCCGACACCACACCCGACGAGCTGGTCCGCAAGATGCTCGACGGGTTCATCGGCGCCGTCAGCGAGGCCAAGCTGCGCGTCCCCGCCGAACGCGGGTTGTCCTTCTATGGGGTGCTGTCGCTCGCATCCATCGTCGAGCGGGAGGCCGTCCTCAACGAGGAGCGCCCGTTGATCGCCGGTGTCTACCAGAACCGACTCGACGGACTACCAGGCATCAAGAACAAGATCCTCAATGCCGACCCGACCGTCTTCTACGCGTGGGACACCGTCAAGCTCGAGGAGATCGGTTTCGACCGGTGGAAGGAGTGGACGTTCTGGAAGCCGCCGGGCGTGCCGCTCGCCGAGATCAAGCTGCCCGAGTCGTTGCTCGGGTACCAGACGTACACACACCCTGGTCTGATCCCCGGACCCATCGCGACGCCGACGCTCGCGTCGATCGATGCAGCGCTCCACCCGGATACGGCGGACAAGTACCTGTACTTCCTCGCCATCCCCGATGACACCGGCAAACACGTGTTCGCCAAGACCGCCAAGGAGCACGCGGCGAACCGCAAGAAATACGGATATCCGTGACGGGCGGCGCTTGACGCTGGCTCGGGCAACCTGGCCGTCGCCGGCCGACTTCGCCGCGGCGCCCGATTCCCGGCAGCTCGCACGCTGGGACGAGGCCGATCGGGCAGCCCGGCCGGCACGGCTGGCACGACTCCGCGACCGCTTCGTCGGGGCGGGGATCGACGCCTATTTCGGGGTCCGTCGGGAGCACATGCGCTACTTGACGGGGTTCACGCTGGCGGATGGCGAGGAGAAGAGTGCCGGCAACTCCGGCCAGTTCCTGATCGGCGGCGAAGACGTCGTGCTGTTCGCCGACTCGCGCTACACGATCCAGGCTCGCCGGGAGGCACCGGAGGCGCGGCTCGAGGCCGTCTACCAGGACCTGCCGTCTCGCTGGCCGGTGCTGCTCGGCTCGGTCGGGGCGACGCGTGTCGGGGTGGAGGCAGGCTTCGTGTCGCACGCCGTTTGGGAACGGCTGGCGGCGGCCGCACCGGAGGTCGAGCTCGTCCCGGTCGAAGGCTGGATCGAGGCCGACCGGGCGGTCAAGGAGCCGGCCGAGGTCGAACGGATCGCGGCCGCCTGTGCCGTGGCCGACCGCGCCCTCGCGACGCTCCTGCCCGAGATTTGGCCCGGCGTGACCGAAGCGGAGCTGGCGCTACGCCTCGAATGGCTGATCCGGACCGGCGGCGCCGGGGCGCTGGCGTTCGACGTCGCATGCCTGTCCGGGGCGGAGGCCGCGCTGCCGCACGGCTCGCCGGGCGGCCGGCCGGTCCGGGACGGCGCCGTGCTCCTCTTCGATTTCGGCGCGCAGGTCGGCGGGTATCGAAGCGATATGACCCGAACGTTGTTCGTCGGCGAACCGAGCGCGCGGGACTCCGACATCTACGAGCTGGTTGCGCGCGCCCAGCACGCGGCGATCGAGGCGCTCGAGGCCGCGGTCGGGACCGGCGTCGGCGCACCCTCCGGCCGAGCGCTGGACTCGCTGGCGCGCGAGATCGTCGCGGCGCGCGGGCTCGAACCCTTCGGGCATGGTCTCGGGCACGGGATCGGACTGGCCACCCACGAGCTACCGCAACTCGGGAAACGGGCCCCGGAGACCCCGCTGCCGAGCCCGACCGTGTTCTCCGTCGAGCCGGGCGTCTACCTCGAGGGCGAGACTGGCGTGCGGATCGAGGACCTGGTCCTGTTCGACGCCGGGGCACGGCGCGTCGAGCTACTCACGCACTTCCCGCGCGAGGTCGTCGTCGTCGCCGATTGATGCGACCGAGGCGACGGCGTAACCGCCGCCTCGGATGTGTTGGCCTACCGGTTCGCGCGGACCGCGATGACGTCGGCGCTGTCGTTCGCGCCGGTCGCGACGGCGAAGAACAGGATCAGGTCGTTGCCCACCGCGGCCATGCCCTGGTAGTCGCCAAGGAACCAGCCTCGCGCGACCGGTGCGTTCTCCATATCGAACGGCCCGTTCACGTGCTGCTCGCTCCAGGTCGCGCCGCCGTCGTGCGAGTGGGTGAGCCACACATCGGTCGGCAGCCCATCCGCGGCGGTGTTGTTCCGGAAGTCGTAATACAGCACGGCGACCGTGCCATCAGCGGTGACCTCGACGGTCCCATTGAACGAGTGCGTCGTCGACGGCGTCGTCGTGATGTCGCGCGGGGTCGTCCAGGTCCTGCCGCCGTTGGTCGACTTCGTGAGCTTGACATGGTTGATGCCGCCTCCGATCGAGTCGGCAAAGACCATGTACAGGGCCCCCGTGCTCGGGTCGACCGCGACGTCCGGGAGATAGTCATCGGCCCGTACCGTCTGGTCGAGCGACCTCGGGTTGGGGATGTCGGGGTTGGTGAGGAGCGCGGTGTTGAGCTTGGCGATCTTGATCGGAGCGCCCCACGTCTTGCCGCCGTTCGTGGAGCGAAGCACGCCCCAGAACGCCTGGTTGACCGGCTGGACGCCCGAGCCCTTGAACAACGCCGCGAAGATGTCGACCAGGGTGCCGTCGGGCAGCACGGCGATCTGGTTGCCCTGCATGTAGATGTTGCCGTTGACCATCGAGACCGGCTTCGACCATGTCTGGCCGCCATCGACGGTCTTCGAGAACATCGGCAGGCCGCGGAACGCGAACGAGTGGATGGCGCCTACGAAGCTGATGTTGTCCCAGCCCGGCAGGTTGCCTCGGATCCAGGTGGCGTATGCCACGCCCGCCTGGTTCGGGTCGCCGGTGATCGACTGCTTGTCGTTGAAGAAGATCGGGTCGTTATCGGTGATCAGCCGCTTCGGGGCACTCCACGTCGCGCCACCGTCGGCCGAAGTCGCGACCTCGACGCCGGAAAAGATGCCGGTCGCCGACACGATGCCCAATGAGATCTGATAGGCCTTGCCGGCCGCGTCGAAGCTGACCCACGGGTCTGTGGCGCGCGGGAATGGCGAATCAGTCGGCGGAGTGGCCGAGCACTTGCTGAACTCGGCGTAGTTCTGAGCCCACGTTTGGCCGCCGTCGAAGGAGTGTGACGCAATCAGACCTCTCGATCCGCCATCGGTCCAACGGTCCTGCTGATACGCGCCGATGATATTCAGCGGGTTCGTCGGGTTCACGGCGACGAACGGCTCGACCTCTGTGTTGTCGTAGACATCTTCCGGCGCCGGCGCGTCCGGATCGACGCCGAACGGGCACCCAAGGAACGGACTCGTGCCGCTGGCGTTGACGGGCGGACTGAGCACGAACGTCCCGGCGCTGGCGACCGTGGTTCCAGGGACTCCAGCGAGCACCAACCCGAGCAGGATGACGCGCCACGCACGCAGATTCCCCATGTGCTCCTCCAGCCCCCGGATGTGGCCCAGGCGATGCGGATGAGCGGCGGGAATGGCTGGGGCGCCCGCAGCCCGGGCAGTGGCGAGAAGGGGTCCAGCCTAGTCCCGCGAGGTTAGGGCGACAAGGCTGGCTTCGAGCGCCCCGGTGACGATGTGCACCAGGGATTCGGTGAATGCCAGCGGCGGCCGGATCTTGAGGACGTTCCCGGGGCGCCCGGTCGTGCCGACCAGCACGCCACGCTCCTTGAGACCTTCCCTGATGGCGGTCGTGGCGTCAGGATCCGGCGCCCTCGTCACGGGGTCGCGAACGATCTCCACGCCGATCGCGAGCCCAACGCCACGGACGTCGCCGATGATCGGGTAGCGTGCCGCGACCTCTCGGATCCCGGCCTGAAGGGCCGCGCCGGCCGCCACGACGCGTTCGAGCACGCGCTCGTCCCGGAGGACGTCCAGGACGGCGAGGGCCGCGATCGCGGACACCTGGTTGCCGCCGAATGTGCTGAAGAACACGGTCTCGTCGCCGAACCTCGCCGCGATCTCGCGCCGCGTGATCACGGCCCCTACCGGGTGGCCGTTGCCCATCGGTTTACCGAGCGTCACGAGGTCGGGTACGATCCCCAGCCGCTCGAACGACCACATCGCCTCCCCGGTCCGCCCGTGGCCGCCCTGGACCTCGTCGGCGATCCACAGCGCGCCCGCGGCACGCGCCCGCGCAACCCAATCCCTGGTGAGCTCAGCGCCCGGATCGAGGTATCCGTCGCTCGTTAGCAGGCTGTCCAGGATGACGGCGGCCGGCGCCAGGCCTCGTGCCGCCAGCTGGTCCGTGGCGCCCTCGAAGACCGCGGCCTCCAAGTTGGCGCCGCGATAGCGGTCGGGCGGCGCCCACGTCTCGACGTGGTCGGGCCGCCGTCCGGCGTGCCATGACTCCGGCGAGAGGGCCGCGGTCGCCTCGGTCACGCCGTGATAGGCAAACTCAGTGCACAGCGCCCCGCGCTTGCCGGTGAACGTCGTCGCCAACCGCCAGGCGACGTCGTTCGCCTCCGAGCCAGAGTTCACGAACAACACGGTGTCAAGCCCAGCGCCCGGCGGCATCGTCGCCACGAGCCGCTCGGCGAGCTCGATGGCGGCCGGGTGGAGATAGCGCATGTTGGTGGTGACGAGGCGACCCTGGCGGGCGATCGATTCGGCCACGCGAGGATGGCTGTGCCCGACACACGGGACGTTGTTGTAGGCGTCGAGGTAGCGGCGGCCGTCAGCCGCGATCATCCAGACCCCCTCCGCGCTCACGACCTCGATCGGCTCTGCGTAGGTCAAGGACTCCATCGCCGGTCCGAGTGCCTCCTCGCGCCGTTCCGCGAGGCCCGGCGTGGGGCGCGGCATGCCCAGTGGCTGGCTGCCGAACCGGCGAGCCGCCTCGTCCCAGCCGACGTCAAGGAGGGTCTCGATCGTGCGGGCGACTCCGTCGTTGTAGCGCTGCGCGAAGCCCGCATCCTCGAGGCCTCGATCGGAGCGGAACGACGAGATCGCGATCGTGACCGCGGCACGCGCCGCGAGTAGTTCCCCGGTGAGTGCCAGCTCGACCGGCTCGAGCGGCGTGATGCGTTGGTAGCCGTCGAGGACGAGCCGGCCCGCACGGAACAGCTCATCGTCGTCGCGCCCGTTCAAGAGCGAATCGAGCAGCGACGCGATGTCCGTGACGAGCGCGGTATGGCTCATGTCGCCGAAGTCGACGATGCCGGTGATCCGACCCGCGTCGTCGACGAGGGTGTTGTCGGTCGTGAGGTCGCCATGCACGACCTGGGCCCGTAGCGAGGGCCAGACCGGCGTGACCGCGGCGTCGAACCGGTCGAGCACACGTTCGACCAGCTGGCGCTGGCGCCGATCGCGGATCGTGTCCAGCAGCGCTCGCGTGCGGGCCGCGTGCTGCACGTCCCACAACATCGTCCGGTGTGCAGCCGGGTGGAAGAAACCGCGCAGTGCTCGACCCACCCGCGCCATCATCTCGCCCCAGGCGCCGAGGACGGCATCCGAAAGCTCGTGGGCCTCCACGCGACTGCGACCCGGCAGGACGTCGTACATGCGCACGTGATGCGTGCCGTCGGCGGCCGTGAACGAGGCACGGCGGTCGGACGCATCGGCGCTATCTGGTGAGGCGCCCGGCACTGGCCATGGGATCGCCAGCGGGATCGACGGATCGACACGAACGGTATGCAGCACGCCGAGCGCCTCCATGTCGAGGGTCGCCGGATCCTCGGCCGCGTTGGATACCTTCATCACCGCGAGCGCCGCGGCATCCTCGCCGAGCAGGAGGAAGGTCTGATCACGCTCGCTGCCGAGATCGCGAGCGTCGAGCGCACCCACGTCGAACGCCTGCCGCGCGATCTTCACGACGCTCGACGCATCGAATGCCGGCCGGGCCGTGGCGAGGACGGGGTCCATGGTCAGGGCATGGTAGCGGCTAGAATGGGCGCCTCATCCCGAACGAACAGCGGTCTGTCCGCCCATGCGCGGCGGACCGAGCGCAGGAGCCCACGCACGACATGATCAGCACAGGAGACCTGAGGAAGGGCGTCGCCATCGAGCTCGACGGCGAGCTCTGGCAGATCCTCGATTACCACCACATCAAGATGGGCCGCGGGTCCGCCCAGGTCCGCATCACGCTGCGCAACATCAAGCGCGGCCAGACGGTGGAGCGTTCGTTCCAGGCAGGAACGAAGTGGCCGCGGGCGTCGATGGAGCGCCGTCCCGTCCAGTTCCTGTACCGCGACGGCGACGACTACCACTTCATGGCGTCCGACACGTACGACCAGTTCCATCTCACCACGGAGCAGCTGGGGGACGCGGCGCGATATCTCAAGGACGGGATGACGCTCGAGCGGACGAGTTACCAGGGCGAGACGATCGGGGTCGAGCTGCCGGTGACAGTCGACCTCGTCGTCGCCGACACCGAACCCGGCTTCGCCGGGGACACCCAGACGGGTGCCCGCAAACCCGCCACGACCGAGACCGGCCTCGTGGTCACGGTGCCGATCTTCGTGGAGACGGGCGACACGATCCGGGTCGACACCCGGACCGGGGAGTACCAGACGAGGGTCTGATGGCCGGCCGCGGCGGCATCGAGGCGTTGCTGTACCTCCTCGAGGAGGCGTTCCGCGGTCGCGGCATCGAGGAGACCGACGAGAGCCAGGCCTTGCTGCCGAATCTCGCGACCGTCCGTGAGGAATGGCGGCATGCGCGACCCGCGGGCGCGACGCGGACGATCGAGTCGATCGCCCTCGATATCGGCTCGTGCAAAGTCATGTACGACGACTACGCCTTCGGACGCGGGACGCTCGATTGGGGCACGCCCGAGGTCGAGCCATGGCCTGAGGGAGCGGCGTCGCCCGACGCGATGCGGTCCTCGCTCGAGACCGTCCACGATCGTCCTGTCGAGCACGTCGCTTCGCTCGAGGACGACGGCGAGCTCGACCGCCCGCGGACGACGAACTGGGGCGAGCTCCGACCGACCCGCTGGATCGTCGCCGCGATGATCACCCACGACGCCTACCACGCCGGCGAGATCAACCGAGTCCGCAGCCTGCTCGACGGCGACGATCGCTGGCTGTACGTGCAGCAGGGGATCGGATGAACGACCGGGACCGCTCCGGGCCGCCCGACTGGGCGCTGCCGGGCTGGGATGCGGTCGACCCGCAAGAGCCGGTCGTCGCGCGGGAAGCCCGCCTTCCGTCTGCCCCCGGGACGTTCGGTCTGCGCATCCTCCAGGTCAGCGAGGTCACCCGCGCGGTCAGGACCGCGATCCGCCAGGATCCGCGCCTCGTCGACCTCTGGGTCGAGGGCGAGATCGGTCGGGTCACGGTCTCGAGCGCCGGCCACGCCTATTTCGCGCTCAAGGACGATCGGAACCAGCTGCAATGCGTCTGGTTCCGCGACGATCGGGCGAGATCCGCGTTCACCGCTCAGGCCGGGCTGCGGGTCGTCGTCCACGGCCGGGTCGACCTCTACGAGCCGACCGGCGCGATGCAGCTCTATGTCGACTCGATCCAGCCGGCTGGGCTGGGCGACCTCGCGCTCCGCTTCGAGGCACTCAAGGCACGACTCGCGGCCGAGGGCCTGTTCGAG
>JBIOWA010000010.1:0-19477 GCA_044868045.1 Candidatus Limnocylindrales bacterium | reverse complement strand
CGCCGAAGCTGTTCGAGTCGATCCTGCGCGGGCTCCGCGAGATCCCGCACATCGAGATCATCCGGATCGGCTCACGGGTACCGGTCTTCCTGCCGCAGCGGATCGACGACGAGCTGTGCGAGACGCTTGAGAAGTACCACCCGATGTGGATCAACCTCCACTTCAACCACCCGAACGAGATCACGCCCGAGGTCTCGCGCGCGGTCGATCGGCTGACGAAGGCGGGCCTGCCGGTCGGCAACCAGAGCGTGTTGCTCGCCGGCGTCAACGACTGCGTCCACATCCAGCGGGCCCTGGTCCATCGGCTGGTAGCGAACCGGATCCGGCCGTACTACCTCTATCAGTGCGACCTGGTCGAGGGCTCCGGGCACTTCCGCACGCCGGTGGGCAAGGGCCTCGAGATCATCGAAGGGCTCCGCGGGCACACGAGCGGGTACGCCGTGCCCACGTACGTCATCGATGCGCCCGGCGGCGGCGGAAAGATCCCGGTCATGCCGAACTACCTGATCTCGTACTCGGACCACAAGGTCGTGCTCCGCAACTACGAGGGCTACATCACGACCTACGAGGAGCCCGAGACGTACCAGAAGCACGACACGGCGGCCTGCGCGTATTGCCAGCACGAGCGGCCGGAACCCGGCCAGTCCGGCGTCCTCGGCCTGCTCGAGGGCGAGCGGATGTGGATCGAGCCGAAGGGCTTCCAGGAAGTCCACTCGCGGGGCAACACCGAGGCGCATCGACTCCAGGACCCGTCAAAGTGGGTGCCGTTCGGGGTCGGCGCGATCGAGGGCCAGTCAGGTGCGCCGCTGAAGGTCTTGGAGTCGGGAAACGACGGTGAGCCGTCCAGGGACTACGGCCCCGGCGAGGAACCTCGCCCCCGCGAGGGCGAACCGACCGCATCCGCCCACGGGGAGTTGCTGTAGCGCGGAGCCGTCGCAGCGGCGAGTAGCCCTGGCGTGCGAACGGGCCGCTTGGGCTCAAGATCGATGGCGCTCTGTCAGCGCTCCGGATCCGGCGGCCATGGCGTGTGCCCCGGGAGAATTGCTCCGACCCACGGGACCAGCTGATCGTTGCGCGGTAGCATCCGTCGATGCGTCGCGCGCTGTTCTACGGCTGGGTCGTCGTCGCGGTCACGGCGATCGTCGTGTTGATGACGGCCGGCGTGCGTTCCGCGCCCGGCGCATTCATGCTGACGATGAGCGCCGAGCCCGGCTGGTCGACCGCCTCGGTGTCGTTCGCGGCCGCCGCTGGCTTCGTCGTCTACGGCTTCGCCGGGCCCATGAGCGGCTGGCTGATGGGCCGGATCGGCGTCAGGAATGTCGCCCTCTTGAGCCTTGCGCTGACGGGCGCCGCACTCCTCGCGACCGCCCTCGTCCGGGAGATCTGGCAGCTGACCCTCCTGTTCGGTTTGTTGTCGGGACTCGGCACGGGTCTGGTCGCCAGCGTCCTGGGCCCCACCGTCGCGACACGCTGGTTCGTCAAGGACCGCGGCCTCGTCGTCGGCATCTTCGGCGCCAGCACCAGCGCAGGCCAGCTCGTGTTCTTCCCGTTCCTGACGGCGCTGTCGGTGACGGTCGGCTGGCGGCTTGGGGCGGTCGTGCTTGGCGCGTTGGCCCTCGTCCTCGTCGTGCCTGTGCTGATCTGGCTGCGCAACGACCCGGCCGACGTCGGAGTTCGCCCGCGTGGCGCGACCGAGGGCGCCATCGCCCACGTCCGCCCGCCCGGCCGCGGCGTGATGCGCCGCGCGATCCGCACGTCCGACTTCTGGTTCCTGGCCGGCACGTTCTTCGTCTGCGGGGCGACGTCGAACGGCCTCGTGGGCCAGCACTTTATCCCGCATGCGGTCGATCACGGCTTCACGCCCGTCGCGGCTTCGACGGCGCTCGCCGTCATGGGCGTCTTCAACTTCGTCGGCACCATCGCGAGCGGATGGCTGACCGACCGCGTCGATCCACGGCGGCTGCTGCTCGTTTACTACGGCTTCCGCGGCGTCAGCTTGCTGTTCCTGCCGTTCGTCCATGACACGATGACGATCGCTGCGTTCGCCATCCTGTTCGGGCTCGACTACATCGCGACCGTCCCGCCGACCGTCGCCCTCGTCGCCGACCGGTTCGGGCGGCACAACGTCGGCGTCGTGTACGGCTGGGTGTTCGCCTCACATATGGTCGGTGCGGCCGTCGCGGCGTGGGTCGCCGGCATCGTCCGTGAGAACGTGGGTGACTACGCGGCGGCGTTCGTGGCCGCCGGATGGATCGCGATCGTGGCCGGTTTCGCGGCCCTGGCCATCCGACGCAAGGGGCCCGACGCGGATGTGCCGGTCGTCGTGTCGGCGCCAGCGTGAGCAAGAAACCGCGGCGCCCGATCGGCCAGACGCTGGGATCGATCATCGTCGGCTTCGACCAGCAGATCTTCCGGACGCTGCCGCCCGCGCAGGAGCTGGTCGCCAAGGCCAAGCCCGTGCGTGGCGTGTCGGGTCAGGCTCCCGGACTCGAGGTCGTGTTCCCCGACGACGTGGTGGTCGACGCGGGCGGTGCGACGGCGGAGGTCGAACCCGAGCGCGAACCCGACGCATAGCGGGAGTAGTAGTCGGTCTCGAGCGGGGCCGCGTCATCGCTGGTGCGCGGGAAACGATCGGGCAGGAACTGGCGGAGCATCGCCGGCGGCTCGCCACGGACGAGGTGATCCGCCAACAGCTCCGCGAGGTACGGCGCCAACAGCATGCCCCGGCCGCTCCAGCCAAGGGCCTGCCACCAGCCCTCGAGTTGCTCGGTCGGACCGATGATCGGCAGGTGATCCGGTGTGATGTCGTACATCCCGCCCCACTGGCGGATGACGGTCACGTCACGGAGCGCCGGCGCCTTGCGGGTCATGAGCGCGGCCGTTCGCTGCAGGAACGCCCACGATGATCGCTGGTTGACCCCCGCGGGTTCGTCGGGGTCGACCGCGCCCATCACGACCTCGCCGCGGAGCGTCTGGTTGAACCAGCCTTCGCTCGGCCGATAGAACGTCACGGCGGCCTCGATCGATCGCCGAAGCGGGGCGGTCACCAGGACCTCGCGCCGATGCGGCCGGTTGGGCATCCGCACCCCGGCCATCGCGTTGAGCTCGCCCGACCAGCCGCCGGCGGCGTTGAGCACGACCGGCGTCTCGATACGGCCCTGATCGGTCAGCACCGCGCGGACGTGCGAATCCTCGCGCTCGATGCCGGTGACCCGGGTGTGCGGGTGGACGGTGACGCACTGGCTCCCAAGACGGCCGAGGTGGTCGAGGTGAGCCCAGACCACGGCGTCGTGATGGACGATCGCGTCGTCGCTGAGCACCGATCCCGCCACCGGCTCGCCGCCCTCGAACACCGGCAGGTGACGGAGCGTGTCGTCGGACGACAGCAGGGCCGACCGGATCCCCAATCGAGCGTGCATGGCCACGACGTCGCGCATCCGCTCGACCTCATCGGTCTCGTAGAGGATCCAGGCGTAGCCGAGGCGGTAGAAGAGGACGTTCGAGCGCAATTCGGCGCCCATTCGCTCGTATTTGTCTTGGCAGGCCATCGCGACCCGACAGAGGTCCTCGGTGAGCTGCATCCGCCGGATGCGTGCCACGTTGCGGCCCGTGGCGCCGGAGCCCGGATAGTCACGTTCCAGCACCACGATCCGCCGGACCCCGCGGGCAGCCAGCTCCCTCGCCGCGGCCAGACCGCCGATGCCGGCCCCGACGATGACGACGTCGGCCGTGCGCGGAAGGGTCATCGCTCGCTGGGCTCGCCGGATGGGACGATATCGCCGAGACGGACCGGTCGCAATGGTGGCCGGGCCGCCGGGAGGCCGTCGGTCGGCGCCCCGGCCTCGGCCATGGCGCAGGCGAATGCCTGGGCGCAGTACTTGCCTTGGCACGGCCCGGTCAGCGCGCCAGTCCGCCGCTTGACGAGCTCCGGATCGCCGTACCCGGCGGCAACCTGCCCGTGGATCTCGTCGGCGTGGACGTCTTCGCAGAAACAGACGAGGGTGCGCCCGGCCGGGGCAGGGCCCGGTGCGGTCGTCCTACCTGCCGCCGACCCCACTACGGACAGGTTCGGGACGGTCGTCAGGCCGGCCTCGTCGAGGACCGGGACCAGCACGCCGTCGCGCGTCTCGACGGCAGCGCCGGCGGCGAGCACGAGGTCGGGGTTCGGGGTCCGGTCGCCGAAGACGACGACGTCGACCCGCTCGGTCCGGTGCCGCCCGTCGACATCCACGATCGCGCCGGTTACCCGTCGACGGCCGAGCACGCGGCGCAGCGACGCCGTCGGGACCCGTCCGATCACGGTGGCGCCCGCCTCGACTAGCACCGCCTCGACCTCGGTCAGGTCGCGCGCTTCCCCGACCAACAAGGCCCGCTCGCCCGGAAGCACGCGGTGTCGCGTGATCAGGTCATGGGCGCGGCGTGCCCCGATGACGCCGGGCCGATCAGCCCCGCGGACCGCTGGCACCCGCTCGTAGGAGCCGGTCGCGGCGATGACGGACCCGGCGCGGATCGTCCACAGGGTCGCATCGTCGATCGCGGTGACCACGCCGTCGTACCAGCCGAGCGCGGCCGCACCGCCCAGCACCCGCACGGTGGCGTGCGACGGCCGGGCGCGGCCGACCACGGCTTCGACGAGGACGACGCGTTCACCGCGTTCGGCCGCGGCACTCGCCGCCGCGGAACCCGACGGTCCACCGCCGACCACGAGCACGTCGGTTTGGACCTCCTGGACGAGCCTGCCCCGAGCCTCGCCAACGGCGCGACCGACAGGCAGGCGGCCACGACCGCCGAAGCCACGGATCACGTCGAGATACCGCTTGCGGAGTCGGCGCGGCCGCAGGAATCGATGGTGGTAGAAGGTCGGCGGGATCAAGCGCGAGCCGAGGTCGAGCCACCCGAGGAGGTCGCGTTCCACCGTCGGCCAGGCATGCTCGCTCCGGGCGACGAGCCCCTCGCGGACGGGCACCTGGCACGACCTGATGCTGGGGCGTCCGTCGACCTCGCACTCGCACCAGCCGCATTGCCCGGTGTCGCACATCAGTCCACGCGGTCGGTGGAAGCGGAAGCTCCGCGACAGGATGAGGCGGTCGGCCGCGAGCATCGCGACCGCGAGCGGTTCGCCCTCGATGCCTTCGCACGCTCGGCCGTCGAACGTGAAGCGGACCCGACGCCGTGGCGGGATCGGCGCCGAGTCCGCATGGGGAGGCAGCCGGCGAGCGGCCACGTCAGCGAATGTGGAAGGTCGGGGAACTGTCGATGCAGACCCGCTTCGATTCGAGGTATTCGTCGAGCCCTTCCATGCCGAGCTCGCGGCCGATCCCGCTTCCCTTCACGCCGCCGAACGGGCTCTCGGCGAGGCGCACGTAGTGCGTGTTCACCCAGACGTCGCCGACGCGCAGTCGACGGGCCAGCCGGATCGCACGGTCGAGGTCGCTGGTCCAGACCGCACTGCCCAGGCCGAGCGGGTTGTCGTTGGCGACTGACAGGGCCTCGTCATCGTCGTCGAACGACATGACCGAGAGCACCGGCCCAAAGATCTCCTCGCGGGCGATCGTCATGTCCGGCCGGACGTCGTCGAAGATCGTCGGGGCCATGTAGAACCCGGTCGACCACTCGCCGCCAAGCCGCTTCCCGCCGAGGATCAGCCGCGCCTGCTCCTTGCGGCCGCGCTCGACGTAGCCGAGCACCCGATCGAGCTGGCGCTCCGACACCATCGGGCCGAGCTGGGTCGCCTCGTCGAGCGGCGACCCGACGCGCAACGCCTTCGCGCGCGCGATCAGGCCGTCGAGGAACGAATCATGGATCGATCGATGGAGCAGCAGCCGTGAGCCGGCGGTACAGGACTGGCCCGCATACAGGAAGATCCCGACTGCGACCGCGTCCATCGCCTTCTCGAGGTTCGCATCGGGGAAGACCATGACCGGCGCCTTGCCGCCGCCCTCGATGGCGACGCGCTTGAAGTTGCGGGCACCGAGCTCCATCAACCGTCGCCCGACCTCGCTGCTGCCGGTGAAGCTGAGCTTGTCGACGCGCGGATCGGCGGCCAGCGCCTCGCCGATGACCTCGCCTTGGCCGACGACGCCGTTGGCGACGCCCGGGGGCAGCGCCTCGATCCGGTCGAGCAGGTCGAAGATCGCCATCGACGACGCCGGTGCGTCGCTGGCGGGCTTGAGGATGAACGCGCAGCCGGTGGCGATGGCCGCGCCGATCTTGCGCATCGGCAGGTCGACCGGGTCGTTCCATGGGGTGATCAGCCCGCACACCCCCACGGGCTCTTTCAACACGAGGTTCAGGAGGTGCCCCGGCGCGCTGCTGGTGACCTCGCCACGGATCATCCGGGCGGCACCCGCGTAGAAGAGGATCCGATCGATCGCCGGCTCGATCTCGCGCTCGCGGACGTAGCGGATCGGCTTGCCCATCTCGCGGGCCACCAGTTCCGCGAGGGGTCTCGATTCCTCGCGAAGTAGCCGGGCCAGCTCGAGCAGGATCGCGGCACGTTCCTTGCCGGCCATCGTCGGCCAGCCGGTCTCGTCGAAGGTGCGGCGCGCGGCGGCGATGGCGGCGGACAGGTCATCCACGGTCGAGGCCGTGGCCGTGGCGACCAGGTCGCGAGTCGCCGGGTCGCGACTCTCGAACGACGTGCCGTTTCCGGCCACCCACTTGCCGTCGACGTAGTTGCGAACGTGGCGCACGCCGACTCCTGTCTCGATCATGCTGTCGCTCCGATCGCTTCGATCACCACCTCGACTGCGTCGGTCGCCTGATCCTCCTCGATCGTCAGGGGCGGGCTGATCTTCACCACGTTCTCGAAGCGGCCGGCGACAGCGATGACCACGCCGTGCGCGAACGCCGAGCGACGAACTGTGGCGCAGCGCTCGGCGTCGGGTGCTCGCGACGCGCGATCGCGAACGAGCTCGATCCCGATGAACAGGCCGAGGCCGCGGACCTCACCGACCCCCGGATGGTGCGCGAGATCGGCCTCGAGCTGGTTGCGCAGCGTTTCACCAAGATCGGCCGATCGTTCCCAGAGGCGGTCCCGGCACATGACCGCGATCGCGGCCCGTCCCGCAGCAAGGTTCACGGCGTTGCCAAGGAAGGTCGAGGTGTGCGTGCCGGCTGGCCAGTGCCCCATCGCGGCGGCCCGTCCGACCACCGCCGAGAGCGCCAGCCCGCCGCCGATCCCTTTGCCCACGGTCATCAGGTCCGGGACGACACCCCAGTGCTCCGCCGCCCACATCCGGCCGGTCCGACCAAACCCGCACTGGATCTCGTCGAAGATCAGCAGCGCGTCGTGGGCGTCGCAGAGTTCGCGCAGTCCCTGCAGAAACCCGTCCGGCGGGATGACGATCCCGCCGTTGCCCTGCACCGGCTCGACGACGATCGCAGCGATCGGGCCGAGACCCGACGCCGGATCCTCGAGCGCCTGGCGGACCAGGCCGAGGGCGGCGTCGCCGGCGCCCGCCCCGCCACCGAGCTCCGCGGGCCACCGATACGGATCCGGGAATGGCAGGAAGTGGGCCTCGGCGTCGCGCCCGACGCGGGTTCGGAACGATGCCTTGCCACTGACCCCGACGACGCCACCGGCACGACCGAGATAGCCACCCGAGAACGCGAGGATCTCGCGACGTCCGGTCTTGCTGCGAGCGAGCTTGAGAGCCGTGTCGTTCGCATCTGCGCCGCTGATCCCCAGTAGCACGCGGTCGAGCCCGCGCGGCGCGATGCCCACCAGGTCCTCCTCGAACCCGACGCGTTGCTCACTCAGGGCCGCGGATGACACGTGGCTGGCCCGTCCGACCTGGGCGGCGACGGCGTCGGCGACGGCCGGGTGGCTGTGCCCGATCGTGGCGGCCGCAAAGCTACCGGCGAGGTCGATGAACTCGTTCCCGTCGGGATCGACGAGCGTCGCCCCAGACGCTCGATCCACGACAAGCGGATCGCCGGCCCCGGTCCGAGGTCCGGCCCCTTCCACCGCCCGCATCCGCTCGATGATCGCGGCGGCCTTGGGGCCCGGGTAATGCATCACCGGTCGTCGTACACGTGTTGCCCATCCACGATCATTGCGACGCCGTCGAACTCGACGGTCGGTGCCATGACGAGGCCGTCGAGGTGGACGTCGGATTCGACTTGCCCGCCGTACTCGTTGGCCGAGTCGCCGAGCGCGATGTGGACGGTGCCGAATGCCTTCTTCGCCTCGGTGATCTCGTCGACGATCCGGGCCGCCGGATTGAGGCCGATCCCGATCTCGCCGATGTTGTCGGCGTCCCGCACGATCGCGACGATCTCGCGCAGACGGGCGGCGGACGGGCCGCCGTCGATGGCCGTCGCCCGCCCGGCACGAACCTCGATCCGGACCGGTCCTTCGAGCGCCCCCAGGTCCGACGCGACCCGCTCCCAGACGACGATGCCCTCGGCGGTCCCCTCGAGCGGTGGCAGCGAGACCTCGCCGCCGGGGAGTGCCGAAACCTCGCCCGGGTTGCGGCAGATCCCGGTCAGCCAGGCGACGGGTTCACGCCCCGCCACCGTCGCTCGCAGATCCGTGCCGGCGGGGGAGATGACGCGTGTCTCGTGGGTCCCCCGCCACAACGCGGCCAGCCGTTCGGCACGCTCGCGGATCGCGAAGAAGTCCGCGGTCATGGCGCCGGCGCGCCAGGCGTCGGCGCGATGCGGGGCGTTGAAGTCGCCACGGACGCCGGCCCGCTGCGCGGCGGCCTTGGCCGCCGTGTGGTAGAGGGACGTGCTGGCCGCGCAGATCACGAGGTCGGCCTTCAGCATTTCCTGCGCCGCGGACGACGGGGGCTCGGCGCCGCTGCTCGGCAGCGCCTCGATCTCGACCACGATCGGCTCGGCACCCAGCTCCCTGGCCGCGCGCGCGAGCTCGCATGGGATCTCGCGGTCCGTCCGCGTATCGACGACGATCGCGAACCGCTCCCCGGGTTTGACGGCGAGGTAGTCGGCGACGACCCGGCGGGCCGTTGACGCCACGGAATGGGTCTCGACGGTCACGTGCCGGCCTCGGGATGGTCGATGTCGACGAGCTTCCAGCGACGCCACACGTCCGCCGCCTCAGCCGCATCGTGCTGCTCGTGGCGCTGGTATTGCCCGGCCCGGCTGATGGCGTATTTGCCGGCTCGGTGGAGGTCGGCAAGGCTCTCGGCAGCCTTGAGCGCCAGGAGGTTCGGATTGAGGATCGGCAACTCGCGATGTCGTCCGGTCGTCATGATCTCGCGCTCCAGGCAGCCGGCAATGATCGTGCAGCCGAGGATGATGACCTCGGAGCCGTCCTCATCGAGCGCCTTCAGCGAGCGGGCCGCGGCGTCGTCGGCCACCGCCGTCGAGTCGCGGATCATGTCAGTGATGTACCAATCGATGGCGCGAACGCCCCGGCAGTTCGCCGCTCCATGGAGCCGGACGAGGTCCTCGAGCCAGGGCACGGCCTTCCGATGGTCGGTGATGACCGTGAAGCGATGGCCGAAGTACGACGCATAGTTCATCGCCGCCTCGAGCGGCCCGACCACCGGGATGTCGACGAGCTCGCGGGCGACCTTGACGCCCGGGTCGTAGCAGCAGCCTACGACCACCGCGTCGTAACCCTGCTCCTCGAGTCGTCGGACGGCTCGGAAGATCGCCAGCTCCATCAGGTGCTTGGGGTAGTAGTAATCGATGTTCTCGGGGACGCCATCGAGATGGATGACGTCGACGTGCGTGCCCGCGCCGGCATACGGAACCAGGGTGTCCTCGATGATCTCATCGAACGCGGCCGTCCCGAACGGGTTGATGAACGCGATCCGGCGGATGTCCTCAGGCACGGCTACCACACGCTCCCCGCGACGTCGTCCCACAGCCCGGGCCGGTCCGCGCGAAACGGGGTCATGTCCATCATCGGCTCCCCACCACAGATCATGTCCGCGAGCAGCCGACCCGTCGTCGGCCCGGCCCCGTTGCCGAAGACGTGTCCCGCGGCGACGTACACGTCGTCGAAGTCCGGCAGGGCATCGATGATCGGCAGGTTGTCGGTCGTGAACGGCAGCACGCCAGCCCACGCGCGCGCGAAGCCGGCCTGACGGAGCGCCGGCATGATGGCCGGCAGGCTCTCCGTGATGAGGGCGACCCCGGCGAGGTCCGGTTCCCAGACGAGGCCCGGGTAATCCATCGCGCACCCGAGCAGGTACGACCCGTCGTCACGCTGGCACACCGCCTCGAGGAGCGCCTTGCCGTGGCGGTCCTCCGCCTCGTTCGCCCACGCCTGGGGCCGGAACGATGGAAGCTCGCGGAAGATGAGGTACTGCTTGACCGCGGCCGGTCCGTAGAGGACGGGCCCGAGCTGGCGGTCCATCGGCGTGGTCTGCACGATCTGGAGCCGCATCGCGTGGATCGGGACCTCGGCGCCGAGCTGGCGGAGCAGGTCCGGCGTCCAGACGCCCGCCGCGACGACGACGTGGCCCGGCGTGAACGTCTCGGCATCGGTGACGACCCGCGAGATGCGCGAGCCGTCGCGCTCGAGCGAGCGGACCGGCGTCTGCTCGAGGATCCGGGCACCGGCCCGTCCCGCCGCGGCCGCGAATGCGCGCACGTAGCGGCGCGACTCCATCTGGGCATCGAGCGGGCAGTACGACGCGCCGATCACGGTGTCCGGCAGGATCGGCGCTAGCGAGCGCGCCTCGTCGCCGTCGATCAATCGGATGTCCACGCCGTCGGCCTGGCGCCGCTCCACGAACTCACGCAGCGTGGTCAGCTGTTCCTCGGTGTGGACGTACAGCAGGCCACCCTCGGTCCGCAGCCCGAAGTCGTCGTCGAGCTCGTCGGGGAGGCCGTCGAGCTCGCGGCGGAGGTGCATGACGAGCTCGAGCTCGGGCCCGAGACGGCGGGTATGCACCCAGATGTAGCCGAGGTTGCGTCCGGTGGCGCCTGACGCGAGCTCGTCCGCTTCGAGCAGCGTGACGGACGCGCCGCGACGCGCGAGGTGGTACGCCGTCGCGCTACCGACGATGCCGCCGCCGATGATGAGGACGTCCGGTGAAGTCGTCACTGATCTCCGATCCTAGGCCGCATCGGGCGGCCATGGGTCAAGTCGGGGACTCGACGCTACCAGCCGCCACGAACCGGCCGTACGTGGGCTCCAGCTAAATCGTGGTCCAGATCCTTGGCGCTTGCCCACAACGAGCATCCCGCTTGCGACGCTAAGATGCCAGTCTGATGCGTGCGTCGTCGACATCAGCGCGGATCGCGGAGCCGACAGCCGACGGTGACGCGTCGACCGGCCGCGCGATCACCGCGGCGATCGCTGAGGCGGGGGTCAACGGGGAGGCGGCCGAGCAGCTGCGCGCCGCGGTCGTCACGATCGCCGAGCAGGCGATCGCCGCAGCGGGACAGCGGCAAAGCGAGCAAGTCGAGCGCCTGCTCGCAACGGCCGGTCGGGTCACCGAATCCCTGGACCTCGATACGGTCCTGACCGCGATCGTCGATGACGCGCGGGCGCTGCTGCGAGCGGACAGCGGGGACATGCTGCTGTGGGACCGCGAGCGCGACCATCTCCGGGTCGTCGCGGTGTCCAAGCGCCCGACGGACCTGCTCGGCTTCGAGATGGACTTCGGGGAGGGCATGTCGACCCAGGCCATCCTGCGGCAGCGCACGATCTGGGTGGACGACTACTCGAGCTACCCACACCGGGCCCGGGCGCTCGACCGCTACACGTTCGGATCGGTGATCTGCGCGCCGCTGATCTTCCGCGGCGAGGCGATCGGTGCGCTGAATCTCCACGCCACGCAGGGCGGCCATCGATTCGGACCGGAGGACGCCGACCTCCTGGCTGCGTTCGCCGGCCACGCCGCGATCGCCATCGACCACGCCCGACGGTACGAGAACGAGGTGCATCTCGGGCGCGTGCTCGCCGAGACGAACGCCGAGCTGAGCCGATCGCTCGCGGTCCAGCAGCGACTGGCAGAGCAGGTCCTGCTCGACCGCGGCCCGGCCGGGATCGCCGAGGTCCTCGCCGAACACCTCGGTCGCAGAGTCGTGATCCGGGACCACATCCGTCGGGTCATCGCGGGCGCGTCTCCCGACGGCGGCGAAGACTGGCGCCAGCTCGTCGAGGACTCGACCGAGCCCGAGCCGTTCTCCGTGGCCGTCCGCGTAGGTCGCGAAGTCGCAGGCCATCTCGTGCTCTCGGCCGAACAGGACCTGGCGCCGATCGACCGTGCGCTCGTCGACGTCGCCGTGACGGGCGTCGCGCTCGAGTTCGCCAAGATCCGGGCTACGCTCGAGGTCGAGGAGCGACTCCGGGGCGAGGCGATGGCCGATCTGTTCAACGGCACGTACCCGGATGAGGCCGCGATGGCCGCACGGGTGGCACGCCTGGGGCACGACCTCAGCCGGCCACACGATCTCGTCGTCATCGATGTTCGCCCAACGACGGCAGCCGGGTCGTCTTCAGTGTCAGCACCCGGAACCGCGGTGGACCTCGACACGGCGGGCGCGCTGGCGACCCCACATGACGTGGATCGTGGGCTGACAGGGCTCGTCCGCGAGCATCTCGCGAAGCGAGCTCCGCGCAGCGTCACGGTGCTCCACGGCGGCTCGATCGTCGTCCTCGCGGCCCAACCCCGCCGTGGAGACGGCGACGCGCGCCCGCTTGCGGCAGAGCTCATGGAGATGCTCGAAGGGACCGCCGGCGCGGCTTCGGTGACGATATCGCTCGGTGGCACGTGCGTTCGACCGGACGCGTACGCCCCGGCATTCGCGGCGGCCCGGCGCGCCCTCGACCTCATGCTCAAGCTCGGACGTCCCGGCACGATCATCGGGGCACGGGAGCTCGGACCGTACGGCCTGCTGCTGCAGGCGTCAGGGCGCGACGACCTGGAGGAGTTCGCACGGAGCGCCCTGGCGCCGATCATCGACTACGACCGGCAACACGGCGCCGACCTATTGGGAACCCTCCGCGTCTACCTCGACGAAGACCGCGTCCAGCGCCGCGCGGCCGCCCGTTGCTTCATCCACGTGAACACCGTCGTCTACCGGATCAACCGGATCGAGCAGCTGCTGGATCGCTCGCTCAACGACCCGTCGACGGTCTTCGACCTCACCCTCGCGCTACGGATCATGGACGTCACCGAGGGCGCGACCCCAGCGTCCACGCGCTAGCGGATCTCCTCCGGCTCCTCGTACCAGCGGACGCGGTCGCCCACGATGGCACGGGCCCGCCAGGACGCCGACTTCGGCGTCGCGGCCAGCACAGCGCGCAGCCGCGACGCGCGCGCGGTCGCGGTGCCGATCGCCACGGCGGCGTCCTCGGACGCAGTTGCCGCGTCGGCAGGCCACCGGGTGATGAGTCGCGCAAGATTCCATTCGACGGTCCGCCACCACCCCCAGTCCGCCCGGCAGACCGACACGATCCGGTCCATGCCGATCCCGGCGTCGTCGTCCGTCAGCTCGTGATCCGCGAGCAACGCCGCGACGTCCTGGGCATCGCGGTCCGTGAGCTCGACGATCTGGAGCTTGGCCAGCAGGAGGTCCGCCAACGGGAGCGTGAGCCGGTCGCGGGGGAGGCGCTCGCGGAAGCGGAGCGTGTGGCACATGCGGAGGAGGTCGAGGAACACGTCGATCCGTCGCCCGCTCGGGTCGTGGAACAGCAGCCGCTCGGCGGCGTTGAGTGCGTTGAACTGCCGCGCCGGCAAGTATCCGAGGTCCACCAGAAGCGCTTCGACGGGCCCGCGTGGCCCGGCGCCGGCGAGGTCGATGTCGTGATAGGCCCGGAGTGGTCGGAACAGGTGGATGCTCGGCGCCCGGAGCGCGACGCCGATGCCGCCGAGTGCTCGCAATTCGAGCCCGGCTTTCTCCGCGGAGCTCAGGATGCGTCTGGTCTCGTCGACCGGGTCCGGGAGGACGCCGGTCATCCCGCAGTGAACGCCAGATCGCGCACGCCGTCCGTGGCGGAGATCCGGACGAGTACGCCCATCAGCACCCCGTCCTGGTACTGGCTCCCCGGGTTGGCTCCGACCGTTCGCCCCAGGCGGTATCGGCCACGGCCCTCGTGGATATGGCCGTGCAGGGCGAGGGTCGGCTGGTGCTCAAGGATCAGTTGGCGGATCGACATGCTCCCGACGGGTCGCATCCTGGGTTCGCCGCTCGCGTCGTAGCGGACCCGGAGGTCATCGTCGAGTTCAGGTGCCTCGTCGATGCCGGTCCCACGCGGCGGCATATGGAGATTCCAGATCGTTGTCCCTTCGCGCGGGAGCGCCTGCGCGACCGCCTCCACCCGCGCACCAAGGTCGTCGTCAGGCAGTTCGCGAGGCGTCTGCCAGGGCGTCGGCGTCGATTCCCCGACCGACGCCATATGCATATCGGGCGCGATCTCGACCACCGAACCCCCGACATCTTCGAGGTACCGGGCCGTCGCGAGCACATCGTCGATCTCCGGCGGGTCGTCGTTGCCGGCCATCACGAGCGCCCGGACGGAACCACCGGCGAGCCGCTGGTCTGCAAGGTTGACCCATTCTTCGAGCGCCTCCAACTTGAGGCGGGAGAACGTCTCGCGCTCGAGCACCGGGGACGCGCGGATCGCTTCGACCTCATCGATCGTGGTGACGTACCCATACGTCCCTACGTTCCGCGCCGTGCGGACCAGCTCATCGACCTCCGCCCTCGTTTCGAGGCGCACCTGACGACCTCGCCACGTTGCCGTCCAGGCACCGTTGCCGTTGGTCGCCGGATAGATCGGCAACAGGATCTTGCCGGTCAGATCGCCCCCGATGATCAGTACATCGGCGCCGTAGAAGCGGCCGGCGTTGAGCCACTTGCGAAAACAGAGATCCGAGCCGTGGATGTCGGCGACGTAGAGGATCGTCCGCTCGCCACCCGCGATCACTCGGGCGGGATCTCCCGGAATGCTGCGTCGATGGGAAGACCCTGGCGTCGACGGTACTGCCGGGCCACGACGAAGATCACGAGCGGAACGATGAACTGGAGCGCCGTCGTGATGAGCTGCGATGGGCTGTTCAAGAACAGCAGGTCGTTGGTGAGCATGAAATACAGGCCGATGGTGAAGTAGACAAGACCGATCGCCCCGCAGATCGTCATGAGCGGGATGCCGGCGACCCGCCAGTCGACCGCGCTGCCCTTCAGCAACGATCGCGTCCGCGGCAGGTACGGGAACAGCACGCCGCACAGTGACACGAGCCAGAACACGACGTAGTAGGCGAGGGCGGGCGTCAGGAACTGGAAGACCCCGAGGTGGTACAGGATCAGGAACAGCTCGCCGATCACCGCCACGACGAGCACAGCGACCCACGGCGAGTTGTACTTCGGGTGGACCTCGGACAGCTTGTCCGGCATCACGCGATCGAACGACCACGCGAACATCGCGCGTGTCGCGATCAGCATCGCCGACGGGATCCAAAGGTAGCTCCAGAGCACCAGCCCGGCGCCGACCAGCAGGAACAACGCGAGGTTATCGATCAGGACCCCGGCATACAGGATGAACACGGGGTAGGCCTCGACGGTCTGATCGCCGGCGTAGTTGTAGCTAAGCCACGTGAGCGCCTGGTTGAACTCGGTGGTGACGGGGCGCGAGATCGCGAAGAACAGCCCGAGGGCAATGCCGGCGTACAGGAGCATGCCGCCGACCGTCGCTCGGAGCTGCGTCTTGACCGGCGTCCGCACCTCGCCGCCGATATACGTCGACGCCCAGGCGATAAGCCAGATGATCGGGATGATCCCGAGCGTGTGGTTGAGGCTGAACCCGGTCGGCATCCCGCTCTCGGCCGCAAGGTCGAGCGTGCCCTGGTAGGTGGGGATCCCGGTCGCGGCGGCATACCGGTCGAAGCCAGCCTGGAACGCGGCCGTCGAGGCGAACAGGAAGATGACGATCAACAGCAGGCCGGTCGCGGCACCGATGACCCAGTTGATGTCCTGGAACCGAAGGTAGGCGCGCAGGCCTCGGATGTTGAGCGCGGCCACGAGGATCACGAACAAAGTCCCGAAGATGAAGTGCGTCTGGGGATCGCTCGCCCACGCACCGATCGAGGAGATCGTGGCGTCGCCGGTCACCGCGCCGTACGACGAGAGGAGCGGACCAAGCACGTACTGGCTGATCCAGTAGCCGCCGATGCCGACCCAGAACGACTGGCTGGTCGCCGCGGCGAAGCTGGCCATGAACCCGATCGCCGGGTGGAACGTCCGCGACAGGAAGACGTACTCGCTACCCGTCCGCGGCATGATCGCCGAGAACATCCCGTACAGGAGGTTGAAGAAGATCGCCATCGACGCCGCGACCGGGATGGCGATCAGCAGGTTGCTTTGCGGGAAGACCGCCGGATGCGCCCAGTACGTGAACATGATGTAGACGACGCCGATGTTGGCGACGTTGAGGAGGAGCATCCGCCATGGCGAGCCGACCCGGACGAGGCCGGACGACTCCCGACTGAAGACCTGCGCCGGTGCCTGCCCAGCGATGCCCGGCGTCGCGACTGCCTCGCCCATCCTTCGCCTCCTCTGGTGGGTAGACCCACGTCCGCCGGAGGCTACGTACCCCAGTCGGGACCAGCAATGGCGGTCGGCGACAGTTAGGTCCTGGGTCCTTTGTCGGTGACCAACGAAGCCCCTACTGCGCGGTGAGGCCGCCGTCGACCAGCACGACCGCACCCGTCATCAACCGGGCGTCATCCGAGGCCAGGAACGCGACGACGTCGGCTACCTCCTCCGGCTGCCCCTGGCGCCCGATCGGTACCATCATGTCGATGAACGGCCCCAACGCATCGCGGCCGCCGGCCCCCTCGATCGCCGGGTCGTTGAACGGGGTATCGATCCAGCCGGGACACACGACATTGACGCGGATGCCCTGCCTCGCATAGTCGACCGCCATCTGTCTGGCGAGCATGACGACCCCGCCCTTGGACGCGCAATACGCGGCGATGCCCTGCTCGGCCACCACGCCGGACGTCGAGGCCATGTGCACGATCGACCCGCCTCCGTTCGCAACCATCACGGGTACGACATGGCGGGAGGCCAGGAATGGTCCGGTGAGGTTCACCGCGATGGTCCGATCCCAGTCCTCAAGGGTCGTCTCGGCCACCGTGCCCGGCCGGAGTACACCGGCGCAGCAGAAAAGGATGTCGATGCGACCGAGGTCGGCCACGACCGACGCGACGAGCCCTTCCACGCTCGCGTCCGCCGTCACATCGACGATCCGCTGAAGGATCCGGTCGCCGGCGTCGAGCTCGGCTACGGCTCGCTGGAGGGACGCGGGATCGAGATCGGCGATCACGACGCGTGCACCCTCATCAAGGAACCGCCTGGCCGTGGCGCGGCCGATCGCGCCTGCGCCGCCGGTGATCAGTGCGACGCGGTCATCGAGCCTGCCCACGATCCGAATCCTAGACCGCGGCGATCGCCGGACGTTTGGTGATGGGCTACGAAGCGTGACCGCCCGATCCGTCGGGATCCCACGGGTGTGGTCTGCTCGGGGCTGTGAGATCGGCTGTGAGATCAGCGCGCCGCGACGGCTTCCGTGGCGACAATCTCGAGCGCCTTCGCGAGCTGCGCGTCCCGGACATCTCGCGCCGCGGCCGCGCTGAGCTTGGCGACCTCCTCGGGTGTCAACGGCTGCGATCCTTCGGGCAGGGCGACCGGCACGTCCGGCGCGATCCCCTGGTGCCAGATCTGGCGGCCCTTCGGGGTGAGCCACTCGGTGGTCCCGACGCGCAGCGCTGAGCCATCCGACAGGTCGAATTCGCCGAGGACCGTGCCGGTCCCGAACGTCGTCTCGCCGACGATCTTGGCCCGGCCCGCGTCCTGGAGCGCACCGGCGACGATCTCGGCCGAACTTGCCGTATTGCCGTCGACGAGCACGACGACCGGTAGGTCGGTCGCGACGCCATTAGGTGAGACTGGATGCTCGGTCTCGTCGCCGGCCGCGTTGCGTTCGATGTACACGAGGCCGCTCGAGAGGAACTGGCTGGTCACTCCGACGGCCTCGTTGACGAATCCGCCCGGATCACCTCGCAGGTCGAGCACGACACGCTGAGCCCCCTCGGCTCGCGCGGTCTTGAGCGTCTCGACAACGTCATCGGCCGCGCCGTTCGAGAATTGTTCCAACCTGATGAGCGCCGTCTTCGTCCCCGGAACGAGCGTCCACGACACCGGCTGGATGGGGACGTCGGCTCGGATGATCTCGACGGTCCGCTCCGGGCCGTCAGCCCCGCGCCTGACCGTGAGCTCGACGGTCGTTCCCGCCTCCCCGCGGACCCAGCCCGCGATGAGGTCGATCGATGCACCGTCGGTCGATCGCCCGTCGACCTCGAGGATCACGTCGTCTGGGACGAGGCCCGCCTTCTTGGCCGGGCTCTCGTCGAAGACCCCGACGATCTTCGGTCGCCCCTGGTCGTCTGGCTCGATCCGGACACCGATGCCGACGTATGAGCCGGACAACGAATCATTGCGCTGCTTGCGCTCCTCGGGTGTCATGAAATCGGTGTGGCCAGTGTCTCCGACCGCCTCGGTCATGCCCTCGATCGCGCCGTAGATGAGTCCCCGATCGTCGAGTTGGTCCCGGCCGACGTACCACTGATGGATGGTGTCCCAGGCCTCTCTGATGAGGCCGAAGTCGGTCGGCTTCAGGGATGACGCAGGGTTCGGGGCCGTGCCGCTTCCCGGGACCACCGGCCCCAGGAGACGACCGACCCCGATCCCGGCGGTGAACGTCATGATCAACGCGAGGCCGACGATCGCACCGATGAGCGTCGACCGGCCTCCCCGGCCAGCTGCCGATGACCTCGCTGCCTGGGAGGGACCGGGCGTGACGGAGGTCATGCCCGGCGGCTCGTCGGTCCTGGTCGGCTTGGTCGGGATTTGGTCGGTATCCATCGGGGGCATCGGACTCGTGCGGTCTTGACGCTCGGACGCGCGGAAGCCCGCGAGTCAGGCGCCGGACGGCTGTCCGGCAGGCGCAAGGATGCCCCAGAACGGTTCAGGACACGGTGGCCGACGGGTGAAGGTTCATTGGTGATGCGCTAGACTCGCGAATCCCTAGCGCCCCACTCGGAGATCCCTCGGACCGTGACTGACGCTGCGACCGCGACCATCGGACTCGGTCCGCTTCGGCCGGCACCGTCCGGGATGCCCGACCCGACGATCACCCCGCCCATGGTCGGCGAGGCCGGCGATCCGTTCACCGCGGTCCGCATCATCGACCTCATGGCACGCCTCGAGCGGGATCGCCCGATCCGCCTCGCCGACGTCGCGGACCGGCTGAACGCGTCGTACCTCGATTGGTTGTTCCCGATCGCGGTCGTCGCTAATGTCGCCCTCCAGCTCCAGGCCAACTGGATGGCCGACTACCGCAACAGCTCGGGGATCGTCGTCGCCGACGGCGCGATGGGTCCCACGCTGACCATCGAGGACTCCAGTCGGGTCGACCCCTGGATCGTCCGCCAGGCCCAACGCGCCGCCGCCGAGTGTACCGAGCGGCTTGCCGACTTCAGCCGCC
>JBIOWA010000009.1:0-4036 GCA_044868045.1 Candidatus Limnocylindrales bacterium | reverse complement strand
CCCGGACGGCATCGGCGCCGCGCTGCACTTCCAGCCACTCGCGTCGTGCGGACCCGATCCCGTGCTCCCCGGTCACGGTCCCGCCCAGGTCCAGGGCGGCCCGGAAGAGGTCGGCCTGGACGGCCTTGGTGATCGTCTCGGCCCGCGGGTCGTCCCGCTCGAGCACGAGGTCCGGGTGGAGGTTCCCGTCCCCGGCGTGCCCGAACGTCCCGATCCGGACGTCGTGCCGGGCTGCGATCGCCTCGATCGCGCGGAGCATGTCGGGGACCCGGGACCGTGGCACGCCAACGTCCTCCATCTTGACGTCGCCGAGGCGCTCCAGGGCCCAGTGCGCCGCGCGACGCGCCTGCCGAAGCAGGTCCGCCTCCGCGGCCGTCTGCGAGCGAACGGTCGTGGTCGCACCGGCGCTCGCGCAGACGGAATCCGCTCGGGCCAGCTCGTCGGCGGCGGCAGCCTCCGGCAGGTCGGACTCGATCATCAGCATCGCAGCCGCGTCGCGATCGAGGCCCAGGCCGTGCATGTCGTCGACGGCGCCGATCGTGAAGCGGTCCATCAGCTCGAGCGTGACCGGCGAGAGGCCTGCCGCGGCGATCCCGGCGACCGCATCGCCGGCCGATTCGAGCGTCGGGAAGAATGCGAGCAACGTGGCGCGCGGTGGCGGCGCGGGCCGCAGGCGGAGCGTCGCCTCCGTGATCAAGGCGAGCGTGCCCTGCGAGCCGACGATGAGGTGCGTCAGCGAGTAGCCGGCCACGTCCTTGACGTTCTTGCCGCCCGTCCGGACCACGCTGCCGTCCGCCATCACGACCTCCAGGCCCAGAACGGAGTCGCGCGTCTGACCGTACTTCACGCAGCACAGGCCACCGGCGTTGGTGCCGAGGTTCCCGCCGATCGAACACATCTCGAAGCTCGCCGGATCGGGCGCATAGAACAGCCCCTGCTCGGCGACCGCGGCCTTGAGGCGGGCGTTGATGACGCCCGGTTGCGTCACGACGCACAGGTTGGCGGCATCGATCTCGACGATCCGGTCCATGGCCGTGAAGGCGATCGTGAGGGCGCCATCGATGCCCGTGGCCCCGCCCGACAGTCCCGAGCCGGCGCCGCGAGGAACGATGGGGACGTCGAATTCGCCGCAGATGCGGACGAGCTCGGCGACCTGCGCGGCCTCGGTCGGCAGGGCGACCGCGCCTGGTAGCCCGGCCGGGATGAACGGCGTCTCGTCGCGTCGATAGGTCTCGCGATCGGTCGCGTCGGTCAGCAGGCGGATGCCGGGGAGACGCGTGCGGACCGCATCCACGAAGGCCTCGCTGACGGTACCGGTCGCCATCACAGGAGTGTAGGGGCGTAACAAGGACGAAGGTCCGGGAACGGCGGTTGGACAGCCGCGGGTACGATTCCCCACGATGCGCGGACACGTCGTGCCCAGGGCCCTGCTCCCGGTCGGGCTCGCCACGCTGCTCGTGCTCGCGGTGGTCGGGCCGGCGCTCGCCTGTGAGCGAGATCAGGACGTCATGGGCGTGCGCCTCGCGTCGACCGGGTCGCGCTCGGGCTCGAGCGCCGAACCCGCGGCCGTCACGACGTCGCAGATCGAGCCCGGCAGCGTCAACCGGACGAGCGTCAACCTCAGCACCACGTATTCGGTCGTGCTCAGCCTCCGCTACGGGACGCGCGCCTTCAATGTCAACTCGACGGCGACGATCACCAACACCTCGGGCGGCCCCATCGACCGCGTCGAGCTCAACCTGGTCCCGGCGCGCCTGGGTAGCCTCACGTTGCGCGCCGTCGAGGTCGACGGCAGGGCCGTCACTCGGCGCATCAGCGACCAGACGGTGATCGTCCCGCTCGGCGGGATCCTCCCGGCCGGGGCGACCGCGAAGGTCCGTGTCCAGTACAAGTCGACGCTGCGTTCGACGATCGGTGGCTCGTCCTGGCTGTTCACCAAGGCGAACGGGATCGTCAGTGCGTATCGCTGGATCCCCTGGGTCAGTCGAGCGACGCCGTTCGACCGGCCCAACCACGGCGATCCCTTCGTCACCCCGGTGAGCCCGTACGTCAGGGTGACCCTCCAGACCGACCGGCGCCTGGGCATCGCCTCGACCGCCGACCGGGTCTCGATCAGTTCCGACTTCCTGACCCAACGGCTCGAGGCACGCAACGTCCGCGACGTTTCGATCACTGCGGCGCCCGACCTCGTGTCGCGCTCCGTGCTCGTCGGGTCGACCAGGATCCGCTATTACTACCGTTCCTCGACGAGCGCGGCGCGGATCCTCGACGCCGCGGCGGACGCGTTCCGGGTGATGCAGTCGCGGCTCGGTCCGTACCCCTACCCGACGTACAAGGTCGTCCAGTCCGCCGGCGGATTCGGGATGGAATCCCCGGGCGTGACGTGGATCCCGTACGGGGTGAGCGCGACGAACGTGCGGTACCTCGTGGCGCATGAGACGGCGCACCAGTGGTTCTACGGCCTCGTGGGCAACGACCAGGCGCGGCAGCCCTTCGTCGACGAGGCGCTGGCCGACTTCGTGGCCCGCGATGTGACCGGCACTCGTCGGGCGAGCCGCTGCTCGACGGGCTTGCTCGATCGCACGATCTATTCGTACTCGAGCGCGTGTTACTACGAGATCATCTACATCCAGGGCGGCAACCTGCTCAACCAGGTCCGGCTGAAGATGGGCTCCACGTTGTTCTGGCGAACGCTGCGCGAGTACGTCGCCACCCGGCGCTATCAGCTGGTGAGCACGCCGACCCTGCTCAAGACCCTGGACGACGCGACGCCGATCGACCTGTCGAGGACGTTCCGGCCGCGCTTCCCGCGCTTCTACTGAGCCGCGGCCGCGACCCGACGGTCGGCGGCCAGGGCCTGTGGCATCTGGCGGAAGCCAGGCGGCAGGACATTGTTCCAGGCACGCCATGCGGTGACGAGCCAGGCATCGACCGCACGTTCGCGCCAGCCCCAGTCGAAGCCGTACGCCTCGCGGATCGATGGCGGCAGCAGCCCGATCGACGGCCAGAGCGTCCAGTCGTACAGCCTCGGGTGGAGCCCGGTACGTGCCAGGACACCGGGGAGCGGCGGATGCAGGATGGCCTCGGCGAGCTCCCTCGCGGTGGGGCCGACACGGACCGGGCCAGCGGGACCCATCTGGGCGGCCAGGTATCCGTCGAACGCATCGAGGTCACCGGGGAGTGCCGCGTCCGGAACGCCGAACGCGCGGGCGATCGGCTTGGTCTCCTCGTAGAACTGTGCCGCGCGGTCGCGTGACAGGGGCCCGGCCCAGGCATCGTTGACCACGATCGTCGAGTCGACCAGCGTCGCGTGGACCCAGAGCGCGAGGTCCGGATCGCGCGCGTCGTAGTGATCGCCGCGGATGGATCGGTGCAGGGTGTTGAGCCGGCGGATCTCGCCGCGTGCAGCCGGGGTTGATCCGTAGATGATCCGCAGATAACTCCGCAGCGTGCCGTCGAGCCGTCGCCACGGGTCGGCGCGGAAATCCGAGTGCTCGGCCACGCCGGCCGCGACCTTCGGATGGGCGAGTTGGAGGAGCAGGGCGCGCGGCCCGGCGCCCAGGAGCAGCATCGCCTCGCGATCCAGTCGCCATGCTTCGGAGTCCGGGCCGAACAGCCCAGCGTCTGACAGCCCAGGATCGGACATCCCTGGATCGGCCTGCTGCGTACCCACGAGCGCACGATAAGCGGAGAGCCAGGGAGGGACCTCATGGGACGCTGGGGAACCGAGTTTAATGCTGACAAGCTGGCGATGCTCGAGACCCGGATGTGGAAGGCTTACTACCGCCGACAGCCCGCGCGCCTCTTCGGCTGGCTGCTCCTCGGCCTTCGCGAGCAGGCGCAGATCTCCTGGCCGCGGGCCTTCCTGGCGAGCCTCCGGCTGACGAAGGCGGCGGCCCAGTTCTCGCACGCCGAGGGCGACTACGACCGGTTCGCACCCGATATCGGGCGTGGTTATCGATTGCTGGGGCTCCCCGACGACGTCGATGAGCTCGAGGTGGCCAGGCGCGAGTTGCGCTGGTGGGTCGTACGGCGA
>JBIOWA010000008.1:0-9911 GCA_044868045.1 Candidatus Limnocylindrales bacterium | reverse complement strand
TCCAACAAGGAGTCGGGGTTCCTCGCGGCGGCCTGGATGCTGCATCAGGCGCAGGCCGCGCTGGTCGAGGTCGCGCGCGACCGGGGCGTCGTGCTGACGCTCTTCCACGGTCGGGGCGGAGCGATCGGGCGCGGCGGCGGGCCGGCCAACCGGGCGATCGTCGGTGGCGCGTCGGGGTCGGTCGATGGACGACTCAAGCTGACCGAGCAGGGCGAGGTCATCGCCGCGAATTACGGCGACCCGGCGATCGCGAAGCGCCATCTCGAGCAGCTGACGGGCGCGGTGCTCATCGCCTCGACGCCGGAGCATGATGCCTCCGCCGCGGCCGCGGCCGAGGCCGGTGGCGCACTGCTCGACGAGCTGTCCGACACCGCCCGTCGCGCCTATCGGAAGCTCGTCCACGATGATCCCGAGTTCGCCGCCTTCTTCCGTGAGATCACGCCGATCGCCGAGTTGTCCGACCTGCGGCTCGGTTCGCGACCTGCGGCACGGCGCCGGGCCGGCGCACGACCAGACGAGCCACCCCCGATCGACGCGCTGCGGGCGATCCCCTGGACGTTCGCCTGGTCGCAGACGCGGATCAACCTGCCCGGCTGGTACGGCCTCGGCACGGCCCTCGACGTGTACGGCAAGGCACACGGCGACGCCGGGGTCCGCGAGATCTCGCGCCTGTATCGCTCGTGGCCCTTCCTGGCGTCGGTGATCGACAACGCCGAGATGATCCTGGCCAAGGCTGACATGGGTATCGGCAGCCGCTATGCCTCGCTCGCCCGGAGCATCGGCGCCGACGCCCGCTGGGCGATGATCGAGGCCGAATACCACCGGACCGTGGCGTGGCTGCTGCGAGTCACCGGGCGCGACCGGCTGCTCGACGGAGCCCCGGTCCTCCAGCGTTCCATCGGGCTGCGCAATCCATACGTCGATGCGCTCTCCGAGGTCCAGGTCCGGCTGCTCCGGCGCCTTCGTGCGCTGCCGGGCGACCACCGAGACCGGGCGCTTCACCTGCGGCTCGTCCACCTGTCGGTCAATGGTGTCGCGGCCGGGCTGCAGAACACAGGCTAGCCGACCCTTCGATGCCCGGAGGCGACCGGGGTCAGCCGACGATCACCATCCGCTGGACCCAGCCCTGGAGTCCGTTCGGCGTGCGGACCTGGAGGAAACCATCGTGTTCCCCGATGATCTCGATCTCATCGCCACGATCGAGGCGGCAGACCTCCGCCGACGTCTTGTCGTCCGGCTGGTCTGCCACCCGGATGAAGCGATATGCGATGGCTCGTCGTTCGACGCCGGGCCGTGCTGGCGCGCGGAATCGGAGTGGTTCGCGGGCCATCGCCCCTCCGGCCTCGGACGCCGCGCTCGGAGTATCGCTGGCGCTGAGGAGCCATGGCAGCCGGATGGACTCGCCGGGTGATACCGAGGACGGGATGGGCTCTGCCGGGGCCGATCGCGTTGGCTGGATCGCGGTTCGGAACGCGCCGGCTGGCCGCAGCCGCCATCGCGGATCGTCTGGTCCTCGCCGCCGCCGCACGGGCAACAGGCCGAGGGCGAACACCATGACGCCCAACGCTGAGGTGAGCGACCAGGCGGTGACCGCCAGGCCGACGCCTGGTTCGACGCCGAAGGCCGACAGCGCTTGGTCGCCCTCTGGCGGGGATCGGCGCGCGTGCTCGCGACTTCCGAATTCTTTCGGTTGCCCCGCGCCAGGACCCGAGGAACGGCCCGGCACGGCCACCACCGCCTGACCATCAGGTGATTCGGATGGAGCGATCGTCGCCTTGGAGCCAGCAGCGGGACGTGGGGTGGGGGCCGGACGCGGCGTCGGTTTCGCTCCGGACCGTGGCTTCGCCGTAGGTCGAGGGGTGGCTTTGGGCGACGACGACGCCGGTTTCTTGATCACGATACGGGTCGGTGATACCGCTGCGAACGTGGCCGACCGTTCGCCGGGGCCGGACCCACTGACGGTCGTGAATCGGTATGACCACCGCCCGGCGGGTAATCGCCTGGCGAACCGGAACGTCACACCGCTCGCGAACGCCGCCCCTCCGGCGCTCATCCGGTACCGTCCGAGGCCCGAGATGATGACCTCGACACGTGATGGGGCGCAGCCGACGCTGTCGACGTAGCGAACAGAAAAGGCGATCGTCGTTGAGGGCGTGCCCGAACTGGGCGATGCGCGTCCATTCGAGAGCGTCGGCGCGGGATGCGAGGCGCCGTTGCAGCTGGCCGCGACCACGTGCTCCGTGGTCGACGGAAGCAACGCAGCAGATGCCGCCATCGCGAACGCGAGCGCGACGGTGCTGAGATGTCCCCCTCGATGACGCATGTGCGGGTCGCTCGTGCTTGGCCGTACTGTGTGCTGGGCTGACACCCAAGGCGATCACGAACGTAGGACGACAACGGATGCCGCGTCCTTGGACCCATTGGCTCCCCGACCCAGTACATTCGATCTAGGTTCTGATTGGACATATCGGCCGTACACAAGCGAGGCCGGGGCTACGAGGGGATGAGGGATTGAAGCCGCACGTGTCGGACGCGCCAAATGCGCCTCCCGACAGAGTGAAGCGGATCCGACGCAGGGTCTTCTGGGCCATGCTCGGACCCTTCTGCATCGTCATGGGTTTCGTGGCGGCCGAGGCGTTCTCCTCGGCCGGTCCCGCGCGCTCGCTGACAGGAATCGGCATTCTCGTCGGCGCCGCGATCTCGCTCCCGACGATCCTGGCCTGGTTGACGCGCTCGATCGTCCGCGACGTCCAGTCCCTCGATGACGAGCGATCGCAGCTCACCGAGCTGTACGGTCGCGCCCGTCACGAAGCCCTCATCGACGGCCTCACCGGCCTCGGCAACCATCGCGCCTTCCAGGACGAGCTGGCTCGCCAGATCGAGATCGCCAAACGACAGACTGTGCCACTTGCGCTGTTGCTGATCGATGTCGACAACCTGAAGACCGTGAACGACACGCAGGGTCATGCGGTCGGCGATCGGCTGCTGGAGGCGCTGGGACGCGTGACGACGGCTACGCTTCGTCGCTACGACCGAGCCTTCCGAGTCGGTGGTGACGAGTTCGCCATCCTGCTGCCGCACGCCGATGTCGACACTGGGCTTGCCGTCGGACGCCGGATCCTCGCGACCGCCTTGAGCGCAGGAGAAACCGAAGCCACCGTAGGTTCCATCTCGTTGTCGATCGGCGTGTCTGCGTATCCAGCCCCGAGTGCCGAAGGCCACTACCTCTATCGAAACGCCGATGCCGCGCTGTACTGGTGCAAACGCCATGGACGGACGGCCGTCGTAGCCTTCGATCCTGGCCGACACGGTGCCGCGTCGGATGATCGATCGGTCTCCGAGCTTTCGGAGGCCGTGGGCGCCGTGCTCGCCGCTCGGGCCCTCCGTCCCGTCTATCAGCCGATCTATTCGATGGTGACCGGCGAGCCCATCGGTTACGAAGGACTGGTCCGTCCCGCCGAAGGAGCTCCGTTCGCGGACGCCAGCTCGCTGTTCGCAGCGGCCGAGGCTGCCGACCGAACGGTCGAGCTCGACTTCGCGTGCCTCGAAACGGTCGCCGCAGGCGTGCAACTCCCCGACAACGATGCCTACATCAGCCTCAACCTGTCCCCACGAACGCTCGAATCGAGCTTGTTCCATGCGAGCGAGCTCAAGGCCATCTTCCACCGGCATGGGATCGGACTGGAGCGCGTCGTGCTGGAGTTGACCGAGCGCGAGCGCGTCGACGACCTCGAGCAGCTCCGACGGAACGTAGCCGCCTGCCGCAAGGCCGGCATGCGTCTGGCGGCCGACGACGTCGGTGCTGGAAACGCGGGCCTCCGGCTCCTCAGCGAGGTCCACTTCGATATCGTGAAGGTCGACCTCTCGCTCATCCAGGGCGGGACCATGCACGACCCGTCACACGGCGTCCTTCGCGCACTCCAGGAGCTGGCGATCCAGTGGAAGGCCTCGGTCGTGGCTGAAGGCGTCGAGACCGCCGAGCAGCTGAGGGTGATTCGCCGACTCGATATCTCGGCAGGGCAGGGATACCTGCTGAGTCGGCCGAGCGAGACCATGCGCAGCGAACGGATCGAGCTCGACGAACTCGAAGCGTCCGGCGATATCGACGACCTGCTGGCGCGCGCCATCCAGGCTCGCGACAGCGAGGCCTCGCAGGGGGCAACCAGCCCATCCCCGAGACGTCGCGTCGTCGCGAAGTAGCGGCTGTCGAACGGGTCGCCTAGCGGCTCATGCTCCGGTAGCGGCGGACTCCGAGCGGCGCGAACACCGCGATGAAGACGACCACCCAGATGAGCGTCACGAGGACGGGGTTCTCGGATGGGAAGCTACCCGTGGCGAACGGGTTCGGGTTGCCCCACAGCTCGCGCAACGCCCCGGTCAACGTGCTCGTCGGGTTCCACTCGGCGATCGGTTGGAGCCAGGACGGCAGGGTCTGCGGCGGCACGAACACGTTCGAGATGAAGGTGAGCGGGAACAGGACCGTGAAGATCACCTGCTGCGCGACCTCGACGGTCGGTACGTGCAGGCCCATCCAGATGCCGAGCCAGGCCATCGCATAGACGAAGAGCATCAGCAGCCCGATCCCTGCGAGTAGCTCCGGGACGCCGGTTCGCACGCCCCACCCGACGAACAGGCCCGACAGCATCAGGACGACGAGGATGCCGGCGTTGTAGATGACGTCGGCGAAGGAGCGACCGGTCAGGACCGCCGAGCGGGCCATCGGCAGCGAGCGGAATCGGTCGATGATGCCCTTGTTGACGTCGTCGGTCATGCCGATCGCCGTCGTCGCCGACGCGAAGACGATCGTCTGGGCAAAGATGCCGGGCATCAGGAAATCGTTGTAGTTGCCACCGCCCGGGATGGGGATCGCCCCGCCGAAGACGTAGGCGAACAACAGCACGAACATGATCGACTGGAGGACAGCGAAGATCGCGAGCTCCGGGATCCGTGGGATCCGCTTGAGGTTGCGCCACATGATGATGAGCCCATCGCGGGTCGCCGAACCGAGAGTGCCGCTCGCGGCCGCGGGTCGCGTCGTCGATGTGGCCGTCATGCCGCGTCCTCCGTGGGCTCTTCGACCGCCGCGTGCCCGGTGAGGCTGAGGAAGACGTCGTCGAGGGTCGGTCGGCGGAGCCCGACGTCGTCGATGTCGATGCCGGCCTCGTCGAACTCCCGGATCACCGTGGAGAGTCGCAGAGCACCACCGTCCGACGGAACCGTCACGCGGCGGGTGTGCTCGTCGACCGTCGCGGACCCGATGCCGATCCCGCCGAGGATCTGTCGGGCGTCATCGATCCGCGTGCGGTCGTGGACGACGACCTCGATGCGCTCGCCGCCGACCTGGGCCTTCAGCTCGTCGGCCGTGCCACGAGCGATGATCCGGCCGTGGTCGACGACTGCGATCGTGTCAGCAAGCTCGTCGGCTTCCTCGAGGTATTGCGTCGTCAGCAGGAGCGTCACGCCTTCGCGGACGAGCGAGCGGATGACGTCCCACATGCCCAGCCGGCTGCGCGGATCCAGGCCGGTCGTCGGTTCGTCGAGGAACAGCAGCCTCGGCCGCCCGATCAGCGCGCTCGCCAGGTCGAGGCGGCGGCGCATGCCGCCGGAGTACGTCTTGACCACCCGATCGGCGGCGTCAGCCAGCTCGAACTGGTCGAGGAGCTCGGCGCCGCGCGCTCGCGCGACGTCGCTCGGGAGCTGATAGAGGCGTCCGAACATCCAGAGGTTCTCGCGGCCGGTCAGGTTCTCGTCGACCGCGGCGTACTGGCCCGAGAGGCCGATCAGCGAGCGCAGCTGCTGCGCCTGGCTGACGACGTCGAAGCCGGCGACGGTCGCCCGCCCGGCGTCCGGCTTGAGGAGCGTGGCCAGGATGCGCACGGTCGTCGTCTTGCCGGCGCCGTTGGGACCGAGGAGGCCCAGCACCGTGCCTTCGGCGACCGACAGGTCGAGGCCGTCGAGGGCCCGGACCTCGTGCTTGCGGGTCTTGTAGATCTTGACGAGGCCCTCGGCCGTGATGGCGTCCACGCGGCGGCTCACCTGTCGATAGGGGGCGGGGACTGAGGAGTATAGGTCGTCCTGCCGGTCGCATCGAGACCGGCTGCCGACGGGACCGGACGATACGCTGACGGTCCACCATGCCCGCCCGGATCCAGGCCTGGCTCGACCGCTGGGCTCCCATCGTCCCGCTGCTCGTCGCCGAGTTCGTCATCTGGCTCGGGTTCGGTGGGTTGCTCCCGGTTCTCCCGATCTACTTCAAGGAGCAGGGACTCGACCTGGCGACGCTCGGGCTCGTCATCGCCGCCTGGCCTGCCGCGCGCCTTGTCAGCGAGCCCGCGTTCGGCTGGCTGGCGGACCGGACGGCGCGGGTCCCACTCATGGTCATCGGCCTCGTGGCGGCCGGCGTCTTCGGGGCCCTGCCGCTGGTGTGGACGGGCGCAGTTCCGTTCATCGTGCTGCGAGCCGCAGCCGGTCTCGGCACCGCGATCTACGACCCGGCGGCGCGGGGCTTCCTGACCGATGCCACGCCTCCGGATCGGCGTGGCGAGGCGTTCGGGCTGTACGGCGCGGCACAGATGGGCGGCCTGCTGCTCGGGCCGTCGATCGGGGCGTTCGGAGCCCAGCAGTTCGGCGGCTTCGGGTTCGTATTCGTCTTCAGCGCCGTCGCGGCGATCGTCGCGGCCATCGCCATCGCGATCCGTGTTCGGGAACAAGGCCCGGTCCACCCCGTCGAGCACGGACCGATGTCCGATCGAACGGCCTTCCCGCCCGACTCGCCGTATGTCGAAGGCCGGGTGGCCGCAAACCTCGCGGCCGACCGAGCCAGCTCGGCCGAGGACGGCACGATGCGGCTGCTCAACCGCGGCCTGATCGCGGCGATCATCCTCAACGCGGGCGGCTACTACGGCGGCGGGACGTACGAGGTCATTTGGAGCCTGTTCCTCCAGGGCCTCGGCGCTGACCTCGCCCTGATCGGCCTGACCTTCGCGATGTTCGGGCTCCCCGTGCTCGTGCTATCGCCGATCGCGGGACGGCTGGTCGACCGACGTGGGTCGCTGGGGTTCATCGTGCTGGGGATGGTCCTGCCGGCCGTGACGGCGATCTTGTACACCTTCCTGACCGACCCCGTCGTCGCGGTGCCGCTGATCCTTGCCGAGGCGACCGGGTTCGCCCTCCTCAACCCGGCGGTCTACGCCGTCGTCGCCGCGAGCTCGCCGCCGGGTCGGTCGTCGACCGCCCAGGGCCTGTTCGGCGCGGCCGGGACGCTGGGATTCATCGTGGCCTCGGTCACGACCGGGATCCTCGCTGAGCGAAGCATCCTGTTGCCGTTCTACGCGTTCGGCACGGTGATGATCGTGTCGCTCGGGCTGGCGCTGGTGGTCGGTGGACCGCGGCTGCGCGGTGTGACCGCGGAGCCGTCGGCCGCACCCGTGGCCGTCGCCTGAGCGTCCCGGGCTTCCACGACGATGGTTGGCCTATTTGACCGATTCGGGGTCCATCCCTATCATGGGCGGTCGCGGGGTGGAGCAGCGGCAGCTCGTCGGGCTCATAACCCGAAGGTCAAGGGTTCGAATCCCTTCCCCGCAACCAATGCCTTCATCCTGAACCCCGGGTCCCGACCAACCCGGGGTTCATCCTTTTCCAGCGAACGCTGGCGACCAGCCCTTGTCCGAGCGTTACGGGGCGCGGCGCTGGATCATGGGGTTGGCGGTCGAATCCCACGGTGCCGTGCGGATCGTGCCCGCCTTGACATCGATGACGACCTGGCGGAGCGCGATCCTGGATGGGCTGATTGGCTTGCCGAGGATCAGCGTGTCGTCTGGTGACCATTTCCAGGCGTAGCAGCAGTCCCCCTGGATGGTGCCCTGGTACGGGATCTCGGTGCCCGTGTCGGAGCCATCGACTGGAACGATGACGGGCCGAGCGTCCTCCCACCCAGGCGTATATCCCCGGACGATGTGTAGGCGGGTCCCGTCGTTCGACCATGCCGCGCCGACGTCCCAGTCCGCGTCCGGCGGCAGCGGCAGCATTCGGTCATTGCTACCGTCGGCATTGACGATGTGCGTCCTGACCGTGAGCCCACCCACCGTGGCATCCCACGTCGCATAGGAAAGGGCGGTCCCGTCAGGCGACCATGTCGCGAGGTCGAGCTCGTGCGTCGAGTCCGCCTCGACGATCGCCCGGACGCTGGCCGTCGCCACGTTGACTGCGAAGACGCCAGGACCGCCGTCAGACGGATCCTGATCGGTGCCGACGAACGAGATCTCTGCTCCGTCTGGCGGGCGGAAGGTCGGTTCGGTCACCCACCTGACCGTTTCGCTGACGCTTCCGAGGTCCAGCTTGCGATCGCCGGCGCCATCGGTCGCCACGAGGAACAGGGCGGACGGTTCGCCGCCGCGCTGTGCGGCCACCACCAGCGATCGGCCGTCGGGCGAGAACTGATAGGGGTCCCCGACCTCGCTCTCCGTAACGAGCAGCGGTTCGGTTGTTACCTGGATCGGCGAATTGCCGTCCCAGCCGGCGACGAACAGGTGACCAAGGCCGCCGCCCGCCTCGACCTTTCGCTCGAACGCGATCTTCGTGCCATCGGGCGAGAAGATCGGTCGGAGGTCGGTCTCGGACCCGCCGACGATCGTCCTGGCATCGCCGGTCGTCGGATCCGCAACATAGATGTCGCCTTCAGCGGAGTAGGCGACCACGCCGTTCGCTGCCGGGCCGAACGGCGCAGGAACGCGGCTCTGTTGCGATCCGACGTACACGGCCAACATGGCCGCGAGCAGGATCGCGATGATCGCCAGGACGCCGAGCTGGCGCCAGGGGAGTCGGGTCGTCGGGACCCGGGTCGTGACGAGTTCCATGGGAAGCCACCTTTCGGGGAACGTCCAGGCGGGCCGCTGCCGCACGCGGGCGGTCTGCCGGACGAGATCATCTCGGTAGTCGGGTGTCCCGGCGAGGTACAACTCGCCGAGCAGCACCGGTAGATCCTGTTCGAGGCGTCGTGGCGAGGTCATGCCAGATGCCCTCCAGCGACCGTGGCCCGGACCGACTCGGACTCGGGCTCGGCCGTCACGGTCGAACGCATCGCGGCGAGCGCGTAGTGCAACCGCGACTTGGCCGTGCCAATGGGGATCCGAAGGGATGCCGCGACCTCAGAGAGCGGCATCCCAAGGAGATAGTGCAAAGCGACGACCGCGCGATGGCTCGGGGCCAGCGCGGCGAGGGCCTGGTCGAGCATCTGGCGATCCGCGAGCGCCCCGGAGACGTCATCCGTCCTCGGCGCGTGGATCGGCGTGAGCTCGACCTCGATGACCCGACGCTTGCGACGACGGACGAGATCGAGACAGGCGTTTGCAAGCAGGCGGTGGAGCCAGGCATCGAACCGATCCGGATCGCGAAGACCCGGCAGGTCTCGCCAGGCTCTGATGAGAGCCTCCTGGACCGCGTCGCGCGCGAGCTCCGGGTCACGGAGGATCAGGCGGGCTGCCGCGTCCAGCCGCGCGAGGTGGACGTCGATGAGCGAGGCGAAGGCGTCATGCTCGCCTCGCCTCGCTCGTTCGACGGTTCCTCGCTGGTCCACGGTCGCCTCGACTGCGGCGCGACCAGGGCGGTCGTGCTCGATAGCGTATGGCGTCCGTGTCGGACAAAAGGTTCAGTTCGATGGAGTCGTCTATCGAGCGACCCGTTGCCAGCTCGGATCGCTGGTCGTCGGCCATGGCGCCGTGGCGATCGCGCCCGCGACTGGATCGACGATCACCTGCTGAAGCGGTTCGCCGCTGGAGCCAATGGGGGTGCCGATGATCTTCGAATCGTCCGGCGCCCATTCCCAGGCGGCGCAACAAGCGGCGTTGATGATCCCCTCGTACGGAATCTCGGTCCCAGGCGAACTTCCGTCGGCGGGGACGACCGCGACCCGT
>JBIOWA010000007.1:0-2131 GCA_044868045.1 Candidatus Limnocylindrales bacterium | reverse complement strand
CGTCGATGTGAGCGAAGTGCCCTTCACGCTGGACAACCCTGCCTACGACTGGTTCGGGCTCGGGGCCACCGTCCGAGTCGCGCTCACCGACCCGACGGCTTCGGGCGAGTCGTACGCCTCGCAGGCGATCACCGTGGCCGAGGTGATCACGCCGGACGACCCGGCGCTGGACGAGGGCGGTCGGCAGCTCTCGGTCGCCCTCGTCCGCAAGGGCGTGACCTCCACGGTCAGCTGCCACGACGGCCATCGCTACGGCGTGCTGCACATCGACTCCAACCTGCCCGACGTCCGGATCGCGATCGGCGGTCCGTCCGAGAACAAGTTCGTGGCCGAACTACTGGCGACCGCCGACCCGGAGTACGGACACGAGCTCGATCGCCAGCTCGCGGCCGACGGGCAGGCGCGGGTCTGGGTTCCCGCGACGCCCCGGCCGGGCGAACGGGAGGGGTTCGCGGACCTGCGGGGCGGCCGCGCGCTTCCGGTCCTCATCGTGGCCGGGAATGTCGACGCCGTCGCGGACGACCTAGACGACGCCGTGATCGACGTCAGCCAGCCGCCGGGCCTGGCCGCGGAAATGGGGCAGGTGGAGGACTACACGGTCGCCGTCCTCAACCGCGGGCTGCCAGGCTTCAACGTGGAACGGGACGGCAGCCTGTATCTCTCGGTGCTGCGCTCGTGCAGCGGCTGGCCGTCCGGTGTCTGGATCGATCCCCCGCAGCGCTCGGCCCCGGACGGATCCAACTTCCAGTTCCAGCACTGGAGCCATACCTTCGAGTACGCCCTTGCGTCGGCGGCCGGGGACTGGCGGTCGGCCGAGACCGTCAGGTTCGGCCACGAGGTCAACAACCCGCTGGTCGCTCGCGTGGTCGAAGCGCACGAGGGCGATCTGCCTGCGACCGCGAGCTTCCTCGAGGTCGAGCCCGCGTCCGTCGTCATGACCGTGCTCAAGCCGTCCGGCAACGCTCTCGCTCGCCAAGCGGATGGCGAGGCCGGCGATGGTGACGCGGTGGTCGTCCGGTTGTATGAATCCTCCGGCTTGCCCGCCGACGTCACGGTGCGCGGGCTGTGGCCGGTCGCCGGCGCGGAGCTCACCGACCTGCTCGAGGAATCGTCCCGTCCCGCCGATGTCCGCGATGGGGAGGTCCGGTTGACGCTGGAGCCGTTCGAGATCGCCACCGTTCGGGTCAGGCTGCAGGGTGCGCCCCGCTCTTCGGAAGGGCCGGTGGACCTGGCGCCGCGGATCGAGCCCGCGCAGCCCGTCTTCGCCGACTACTGGCAGCACAACAAGGGCTCCGCGCCCCTTGGCTACCAACCGGTGAGCGTCCAGATCCGGCCGTCCCGGCTGGAGGTGAGCGGCCCCTTCAAGGTCCCGATCACCGTCGCGTCTGAGCGAACGGACGCGCCGGTCGACGGGTCTGTCGTCATCGATGTCCCGCCCGGGTGGCAAGCCTCGCCGGCCGAGCAGCCGTATCGGCTCGCCCCCGGGGAGTACCTCGTCGTCGAGACCGATGTCTCGCCGGCGGCCGATGCGACCGCTGGGCGCTATTTCGTGAGCGCCAGGATCGCCGAAGGCGAAGGCGCCCAGGAAGACGTCACCGCCGTGGACCTGCGAACCGGGCTGGACTCCCCAGCCGCCGACACAGAGAGCCGATCGCGCACCCTCACGCTGGCCGTCGAGCGGGCGCTCGTGACCGCCGGCCTCGAGACCGGTCGCGTGGCCACAGCCGAGGACCACGATGGCCTGCAGGGCGAGGAGCTCGAGGTCGACCTGCTCGACCGCGCGATCGCGGTGGCGCCGGGCCAGCGCGCACGCCTCCGACTCTCACTCCGGAACTGCGTGGCCGGCGAGATCCGGGGTGAGGCACAGATCATCAGCCCGTACGACACCTGGGCATTCGTCCACCCCTGGACCCAGGGATTCACGGTCGAGCCCGGCGAGCAAATCGTCGTCCAGTTCAGCGTTGCCCCTCCTCCCGGTACACCGGCCGGCGCCTGGTGGGCGCTCGTCAAGATCATGTACTTCGGGCGCATGCTGTACACGGAGTCGATCCCGGTCGAGGTCGTGCCCTCGTGAGTCGTTGACGATGGCCGACCCGATCCGGCTCGGGGTGCTGGCCTGGCCCCAATACAC
>JBIOWA010000006.1:0-7497 GCA_044868045.1 Candidatus Limnocylindrales bacterium | reverse complement strand
CGTCGATCCGGACGTCGCCGAACGCGACCGTCGACCCGATGAACCGCCGGGCATCGAGGGCATCAAGCGGACGATGTTCTGGCTCGCCACCGTCTTCTCCGAGCAGCGTTGGGAGGTCCACGACGTGATCGGTGAGGGCGACCTCGTGGTTGCTCGGATGACCCACCATGGTCGCCACACGGGCGATCTGATGGGCATCCCGCCGACCGGCCGCGAAGTGGCCTACCAGTACGTCCACTTCCTCCGTTTCCGGGACGGGAAGGCCATCGAGCATTGGGGTGTGCGCGACGACGTGACGCTCATGCGCCAGCTCGGAGTCGCGCCGACGCCGCCGTCGAGGCCTCTGGTAGCGGCGCGCTGACAACCGCAAGCCGGTCGACTAGATCCCGCCGAAGTCTCCACCCTCGAAATCGCCACCGCCGAAGTCGCCACCGCCGAAATCGTCGCCCGCGGCAACGTCACCACCGAAGTCATCGCCGGCGTCGGTGCCGTCGGCGTCGCTGCCGCCGGGGTCGTTCTCGTCGTCGGCCTGGCCGCCCGCATCCGGACCGGGGTCGTTGTCGAAGAACGACTGGGCGATGGCCGTCCCGATGAAGCTCGCGGCCAATGTCGTGAGGAACCAGCTGCCGAGCCCCGAGCCGGCGCCGGCACCGCCCCAGGCGCGTTCGATCGTGCCGGGTTGGCGGATCTCAGCCCGCGTCGCGGTGCGGGCGAGTGATGCCGGATCGTCACCGCGGATCTCGCTCGGCGGCACGACCTGGGCGAGAGCCGCGAGGGCCTGGCGCCGCTGGTCCGGCGTAAGCCGCGCGAACGCCTCCTCGTGTGCCCGCTCGATGTCGCCGGGCGGTGCCGTCTGCAGCATGTACCGGTAGCGAGCCAAGGCCTGCTCGTCGGCTCGGGCTTGATCGGGGGCGGGATCGGTGTCTCCGCGGCGTCCGAAGAGGTTCATGTCATTCCTCCTTGGCCGGCGCGCTACACGGTCGAGGGTCCAGTGTGCGCTCGATCGGGTGATCTCGCCGACGCGCGATCCCGAGGCAAGGATGAACACTTCTCGTCATTCCGGCCGGCAGCGACTCCGGGCGTATCGTTCAAGAGCCATGGCCGTGCCGTTCATTGGTCGGGCCGCGGAACTCGACCGGATTCGGACCCTGGGTCGGACGATCAGCGTCGATCGCCGTCCATCGGCCCTGCTGTTCGTCGGCGACCCTGGGCTGGGCAAGAGCCGGTTGCTGACCGAGGCCCGATCGGCGACGGCGGTCCGACATCGTCTCCTCGTCGTCGGCTATGAGCCCGAGCGCAACGTTCCACTTGCCGCCGCGGCCGAACTCCTCCAAACGCTGGTGCGGACCGATCCGGGTGGTCGGCTCAGCGAGCTCCTGAGCGATCCGTCCCACGTCGTCGCCGTCGACCCGATCCGGGTCTTTGAGGCCGCCCATCGTGCTTCGGAGCGGCTCCTGCCATTCCTGATCCTCGTCGACGACCTCCAGTGGGTCGACGAGCTATCGCTTGCGCTCTGCCACTACCTGCTCCGGGCTGCCGTCTCCGACCAGCGGGCGGTCGGCCTCCTCGCCATGTCGCGTCCATCGCCGGTCGTCGGCTCGTTCGTCGATGCGCTTCGCCACGTCCTCTCGGATCCGGGTCAGCTCGCGATCGAGGAGCTGCAGCCACTCGATCGAGATGATGGGATGCGGCTTGCGAGCGCCCTCGCGCGCGGTCTCCAGTCGAAGCGGGCCGCTGAGCTCTGGTCACAGGCCGCCGGCTCGCCGTTCTGGCTCACCATACTTGCGGGAAGCCAGGGCGATCACCCGGCCGATCACGTCATCGACTCGCGGCTGAGATACGCTGCGCCCGACGCCGCCGAACTGGTCGCCGTCCTGACCGTGGCCGGCAGGCCAGCGACGATCGAGGAGATCGTGACGGTGGCAGCCTGGCCCGAGCAGCGGGTGGAGGCGGCGCTGGACGAGCTCGCCTCGAGCGGACTCGCGACGCGAACCGGGCGCGACGTGACGCTCGTCCACGATCTCGTTCGGGAAGCCGCGGACCACCGCCTCTCGGCGGAAACGCGCCGGCGTCTCCATCACGCCTGGGCCGAGACCCTCGAGGCGGTGGCAGAGGGCGACCTCGGGACGCTCCGGTCGGCGCTCGAGCACCGACGTGCCGCCGGGATGCCGACCGTCGAGCTGGCACTCCAGCTGGTCCGATCTCCCCGGCGCCGGTGGCTCGGCGCGGAAGGGCTCGCGCTCATCGGCGCGATCGCTGACGAAGCCGAGTCGCTCGAAGCCGAGGTGATGGAGCTCCGATCCGCGACGGCTGCCCTCGCGGCGGAGCTTGGCGAGGATCGAGTGGCCTATGAGCGGTGGGCGCGGCTGGCTGAGCAGTTGCCCGTCGGCCTGGCTCGCCAGCATGCGTTCCTGGGAGCCGCGCGCGCCGCATACGAGCGCAATCTGGAATCAGAAAGTCGAATGGCGATCGAGTGGGGCCGGGCCGAGGCCACCACGCCTGCGAACCGGATCGCTCTCGATGCGCTGGAGGCCGAGGTCGTCATGTGGGTCCAGGGTCGACCTACGGAGGGTTGGCCGCTGGCGCGGCGCGCCGCCGAGCAGGCCCAACGCCTCGCGGACGCTGCGGGCGGCGTTGAACGGCTTTCCACCGATGATCGGCGAGCGGTGATCGATGCGCTCAGGGTCGCCTATCACGCCGCGGTGCAGGACGACCAGTGGCGAGTCGTGGGCGACATCACCAGGGCCTATCTCGGCGCCGCGCAGGGCTTCGACGGTGGGGAGGAGATTCGCGCGCTGCTGTCCACGGGCTCGGCGGCATCGATCCGGGGTGACTACCACCAGGCGCTCCTCGCACGGCAACGCGCATGGGAGGACAGCCATCGACGCGTATATCCGTCCCTCGCCGTCGAGGCGGGCTTGCCGTTCGCCGGCGCGTTGCTCGGTAGCGGGCAGATCGGTGCGGCGCAGGACGTGATCCGGGAGACGCTGGACCTGGTGGACCGGATCGGGGTGCGAGGTCGGGTCCTGGCGCGCAGTCTGTTCGTGGCGCAGGAAGCGGCCTTCCATGCAGGAGACCGTCGGATGGCGGTAACGGAGCTGACGCGGCAGACCGAGACGGCGGACCCCCACGATGCCGTGGCTGCGCACGAGATACTCGCGACCTGGTTGGCGCTCCTCGACGGACCCGCCGCCGCGACAGATGTCGTCGGCCAGATCGATGCAGGCCGTGCGTGTGCGGCCGCCGCCGGATGTCCCCGTTGTGGGCTGGAGCTCGAACTGTGGGCCGCCAAGGCGCTGGCCTCGGTCGGACGATTGACCGAGGCCCGGCAGACGATCGAGGCATGGGACGCCGCCCGCCCCGACCCGAACCCGGAGGATGCCCTGACCCGGCAGTGGGTGGAGTGCCTCCTCATCGCTCAGGAGTCCGCGCCGCAACCGGGGGCCGCAGACCGCCTCTCGGCGGCACTGACCGAAGCCGAGCGGATGGGGCGAGTCATCGACGCGATCGGTCTCCGGCTGGACCTCGGGCGCGTCCTGTCGAGCAGTGACCGCACGGCTGCCGCGACGCATTACTCCACGGCCGCACTGCGGTCGCAGGAGGCGGGCTCGGTCGCGCTCCAGCGGCTCGCCGATCGTCAACTCCGGGGGCTCGGGGTCCGAACGTGGCGGCGTGGACCGACAGGCCGGCAGGCGACTGAACTAGGTGGCCGACCAGCCGAAGGGGCCCTGACGACCCGCGAGCTCGAGGTCGCCCGCCTGGTCGTCGAGGGCGCAAGCAACCCCGAAATCGCAGCGCAGCTATTTCTCTCACGCAAGACCGTCGAGCGCCACGTTTCGAACGCGCTCGCGAAAGTCGGCGCCCGCAATCGCACCGAGCTCGCTCGCCGACTAAGGGATATCGACTCCTTCAGCTGAGCTCCGCCTCACCTCGAGATTGCGGGAGTTCACCGATGAATCGCGGTCCCCGCTGTCGATAACGTCCGGTCCGGATCAGCCGATCGCGAGGCGTCGCCAACCAGGCATCGACCGCGACCGGAGACGATGGAAGGAGCCATTCCGATGACAGCAGGACAGAGCACCCGACACTTGTCCAACGTATCGCTCGCCCCGGCGCCCCTCGCGGCGCTGCTTGCCGCGACGCTGATGGCCGGCGCCATGATCGGCGCGGGGATCACGCAGCTTGGTTCGACCGGATCCAGTGCCGCATTGAACGGCGCGGCTGCGCAGCCCGCCGGGCTCCGAGCCGACGATCGCGCGTTGGATGGCGCCGGGTTCCGAACGATTGCGCAACCCGCCGGGTTCCCAGCCGACGATCGCGCGTTCGATGGCGCCGGGTTCCGAAACGAGGGGCGAGAAATCCTCGTGGCCAAGCCCGACTCCGGCGCCGCCACCTCCGAGCAGGAGCATCGCGGCGGCAAGTAGGCGAGGCAACCCAGTATCCGCAGATACCGGAGTCGTTCGAGGGCTGACCGACACTTGATCGGCCGGCTGTTCGGGACCCGGGCGTCATCCTCGACGCCCGGGTCCTTTCATGTCGTCACTCGCAGCCGAGCCCGTCCTTGTCGCTATCGAGTCGGTATTCGTCCGGTCCCTTGAGCCTGACGGGCGCCTTGCCCAAGTCGCGGACGTCGGCGCAGTCGAGGTCACCGACGATCGGCAGACACGGCGTGTACGACGGGTGGCAGTCCGAAGCGCCACCAGCGCCGACCAACGTATTCGGAGTCGTCACGGCAGCGGGTGATGCCGACGAGGCTTGTGTTACAGGCGCCCACATTCCAAGCGCCTCCGTCCTCGCCGTTTCCTGCGCAGTCACCAGGTAGGCCTCGTATTTCTCGTCCGGCGGGAACGTCGTGACGATCGCGAACCCGAGTCGAACGAGCTCCAGGTTGACGAGCACCTGGCTGCCACCGCTATCAACCAGCCAGACGTTGCGGAGGAGTCGATTGAACTGATCGGTCTCCGACACGTCGCGCTCGAGGACGACTTCCTTGCCTTCAACGAGCGCAGTGTTGGTGGCCGTGGCCGCGTCCGCGAGCGCCTTGACGGCGGGATCCGTGGCGCCAGGCTCGAAGGCGTCGATCCCGATGTAGCGCACGGAGTACTCGGTGCCGTCGATGCTGACGCGGATCGTGTCGCCGTCGACGACCTTGGTGACGACGGCGGCCTGGGCCTGGCCGGTCGGCCCGAAGTCGGGGCCTGGTGTGACCGTGGCCGAAGTCGCGGGGGCCGACGCCGAGCCGACGATGACCGGCGATCCCAAGGCGACCGTGGGGACTGGCGTCGGAGCGGAACCTCGCGATGTGCTCATCGCCCGTGAGATCGCGTTGACCGCGAGCAGCGCAGCGAGCACCACGATCGCGATCCGCGTCCAGGTCAGGGCGGGTCGACGCGGGACGACTGGCGCTTCCGGTACGGGCTCGACCGCGGTGGCCGATCTCGGTTGGGGTGGCGCCGGGATCTCGGGGAGGATCGGCGGAGCGGTCGGCGCTTCGACGACTCGCGAAGGCGTGGCCGGGGCACGCTGTTGTGGCCAGCTGACCGGTTCGGGCTCCGGTTCCGGCAGCGGCGGGGGTGCCGCGTCCGGGGGCGGCCACTGGACGGGTGGCGGCCAGATCGGCGTCGTCAGTTCGGGCTTCGGCGGTTCCGGCGGCGCCTCCGGTAGCGGCCCGATCCGCAGCTCGTCGAAGTCGAGGCCGCATCTGCCGCAGAACCGGAAATAGCCGGTCCGGCGCGTGCCGCAATGCGGGCAGTAGCGGACGTCGACACTCATGCGGCTGCCGCGACAGAACTGAGCATGGATGGTCCCCGAGAAGGTCGATCGAGCCGACCCATCCTACGGCGAGGTCGCTCGGCCCGATAGTGTCCGCTCGGCAGCCGATCTTGTCAGCCGACGACGAGAAGGACAACCTCGGCTGCACCCTGCTTCATACTGGGGCGCCGTTACCGTGGGTGGCGCAGCGGAGAATTGCAGTGATCCGGCTTCACGCATCTCGGCCTGCTTCCGCTCTGATCGTCGCAGCGTTGCTCATCGCGGCCTGCGGGCCGACCGGCATCATCCCGATCGATGGGCGTGCGGCCGCCTGCGCTGGCCACCCCCAGCCCGACCTGTGCAGTCAGGCTTTCGAAGCGGTGATCGCGGAGCTCGGCGACCGCATGAAGGTCGGACAGATGCACATCGACCCCATTCAGTGTGCAAATGGCAGGTGCTGGACATGGGCCTACGTGACCCCGGTAGGCACGGCCCCCGACCAGCAACTCTCCATCGACTGGGGACCGAACGGCGAGATCAGTGTCGGGTACGTCGTGCCCTGACCAGAGGCCGGCCTGTAACCTCCTGTCGCGCCGGTCATCGAAGCACAACGACACTAGAACGCCTGTTCTATACTGACCGTCGATGCGCCCCGAATACCGAGACGAGCCCTGTCGAACCGCGCTCACGCGGGTTCGGAACATGCGGTTCAAGTGGTCGCTAAACCCGTACATGGGCTGCGTCCATCAATGCACGTTCTGCTTCGTGCGGGCGTTCGAAAAGCTGGCCGATCGGCCGTTCGACGCGCGGTACGGCACGTCGATCCGGGTCAAGACCAACCTGATCGAGGTCCTGCAACGCGAGCTCGCGAAACGGTCCTGGAAGCGCGAGCAGGTGGTCGTCGGCACCGCAACAGACCCCTACCAACCCGCCGAGGGCCACTTCCGACTGACACGCGGGACGCTCGAGGCGCTTGGTGACGCTCGCACGCCGATCGGCCTCATCACGCGCGGTCCGCTGATCGTTCGCGACGTCGATGTCCTCGCCTACGCCAGCGAGCGCGCCGAAGTCGGGGTCACGTTCTCGATCCCGACGCTCGACCCGACGATCTGGCGCCTGACCGAGCCGGGGACCGCGCCGCCTGCCAAGCGACTCAGGGCGCTGCGCACGCTGGTCGACGCCGGCATCGATGCGAGCGTCGGCATGGCTCCGATCCTGCCGGGCCTGTCGGATGACCCGGCGAAGATGGCCGATGTCGTCCGAGCCGCGCGGGATGCCGGCGCGACGTCCGTATGGACGAACGTCCTCTACCTCCGCCCCGGCACCCGGGAGCATTTCCTCGACAACCTGGCCCGCGACTGGCCGGCACTGCTGCCGGTGTACGAGCGCCTCTACGCCGGTCGCGCCTACGTGGCCAGGGACGTCGTCGAGCCCGTCCGCGCGCGCGTGCGCGAGCTCGCCGGCGAGTACGGCGTGGCCGACCGGCGTGAACTGCCGATTCGACCACCGCCGGAGACCGAGCTGGCCGTGGAACAGTTGAGCCTTCGTGGGTTCCCGATGCCAGCTGGAGGCTAGGATTCGGGCGACATGTCGCAGAACGCGGACATCGCGACGGTGGCCCCGCCTATTACCGAGCGGATCCTTGCCCGGGTAGGTCCACCGAAGAGGCTGTGGATCACGTTGTGGGCCCTGGTCCCACTGATATCGCCGTTCGTCTATGTCATCGCGATCCGGGCGTCTGGCCTG
>JBIOWA010000005.1:0-2530 GCA_044868045.1 Candidatus Limnocylindrales bacterium | reverse complement strand
GGTCGCGCTGCTGCGCGGCGAACGCCCGATAGTCCCCGATGATGTCGCCGACCTGATCGGCCATCGACTCCTCCTCTCGGCCGCCATCGTACGATGCGGCATGGCGTACGGATCAGGCGACCGCGCGCCAGGCGAGGTAGCCGACCGAGGCGACTTCGAGCCAGGCGCGGCCACTCGACTCGCTGGCCTCCCAGCAGTGCGACAGCCGCCGCCAACGACCGAGCTGGGCGAAGGCATGCTCGGCCTTGACCAGTGGCCGGATCGGCACAACCGGCCGATCCGAACGGGAGAATTCGGCTACAGGGCCTTAGTCCTCGCCGACTCGCGTTCGTTGGTCTCTTGGCCGCGCTTGCAGGCGCGGTGGTTGACGTCGTCTTGGTGCTTGCCAATGGAGCCGGGTTGGCCGGCGGCTACGTCGCAGGGCTCCTCGGCGGCTATCTCTTCTACGGCAGCGTCGGGCTTATCGCCGTCGGCGCGGGCATCGCAGGCGTAACCCAGCGGGGTGCCGGAGTCGCCCTCATGCTCATCGCGGCGCTCTTTCAAGTGGGATTCGTGATCGGAAGCCAGATATCTCTGCGGCTCCTGATCATTCCTTGAAACTCAGCGCCGAGGTCCGCCCCGAATGGAGAACTTCAAGGCACTCTCCGAGTCGACGGTCCCGGCTCACGTCGGAGCCGCGACGGAGACGGATGATCGGAGGAGCGGCCGGCCGGTTGCATTGAGGGAGATCGCGCATGCCCGACCAACGAACAGCCAACGGTTCAGAGCCCATCGTGTACATCGACCACTCCGACATCCGAGAGGGTTCGCTCGACCAGCTGAAGGCGGGAGTCAAGCGGCTCGTGGACTTCATCGCGGTCCGCGAACCTCAACTGATCACGTACGGCTTCTACATCGATGACGAAGCATTGAAGATGACGGTCGTAGCCATTCATCCCGATTCGGCATCGCTGGAGCTCCACTTGGACATCGGCGGCCCGTGGTTCCGCAAGCTGGCGCACCTGCTCACGCTCACCGCGATCGAATGCTATGGCAGTCCGAGCGAACGGGCGCTTCAGCAGTTGCGGCGCAAGGCGACCGCGCTGGGAGACGGCGGGACCGTTGTCTCCATCCGACGATTCGCCGGGTTCGCACACCTCGCATCGGCACTGGCCTGAGCAAACGTGCCCACCCCCTAATGGCTGGATCCACGCGATCTGTGCCCGACGCCCATCGGAATCGTGTAGATCGGAAGGCCATCGCACGGTCGGCTTATGCTGCCGGGGCGTTCCCTTCGGAATTTTGCCACCTCGGCACGCGACGTAGCCTTCTTCGAGCGCAGCCAGGACGTCGCGATCGCCAGCGCCGACCGGCCCTCGTCGAGCTTGTCAAGCGTGGACGCTCGGGAGGTTCAACGAGGTCGGCCACGAGTACGGCGACGCGTCCTGGCATCGCCTCTGGGCTGACGGGTGCGGCCGGTTCCAATCCGTCGAGCTCGGCGATCCGGTCTGCCATGACCGCCAGGTCTCGCGCCAACACCAATCGCTCGGCCCAATCGCGCCTGTCGTCTGGGAAGAGCGCGACACGTCCGTCGAGGTAGCGCTCCTCGACCGATCGGGCTTTCTCCGCCGCCAGCAGCTCGTCGACCCGCGATACGGTGACATCGCGGCATTGAGCGAGCCTGCGCGGTAACTCTGGTTCGTCAGCCGCTCCGGGCGATCGTCGCTTGTCAGCATTCCGAGCATTCCCGCCAATGCGGCATAGATGAGGGCCTCGCGTTCGATCATCTCGTGGGTCACGACGTTGATGCGCGCATCACGAGCTCGAACCTGAAGATCGTCGCGCGCAGCGCCTGCCGAACTCCTGTAGCGACCGTCTCCGCGGGCTTGCCGCGGAGTGCGCGCCGGGCCGCAGATGTGGCCTCTCTCGTGTCGGCGGGAAGCCGGTGTGGGCCTAGGCGACATCGATGTCGCCCTTCATTCGGCAAAGGGGGGAACGGTCGATAGCGGCGACGTCGCAATGCACATCAGTCCGAACGGACATGTCAGTAACTTCGACTTCGGGGCCTGCGTCACCCATGTAAGGGCGTCACGCGTTGGCTCCGCCGCCCGACCCCTGGGCAGCGGCCAAGGCTATGGCAGCCCACGATCTCCTCTTGTGGGCGCCGTCCGATGAAGGCGCCGCTGCCGGTTTGAACGCTGGCGTTTCCTGCGCGACTACGATTCACTGTCCGGCCACGCCTCCCGCGAGGACCTGCATGCGCGTTCGCAAGGCATGAGCCGGCGGACCGATGGAGGTGCGGAGATGGACCGCGAAAACATGGACGCGCCCGGTGGCTACCTGCCCGACATTTATCGTGTTTTGCGGGCGGCGCATGCAGAGATGATGGAGGCATACGACCGGCTCGCGGTTGCTTGCCGTGACGCCGGTCCGCTGTCGACTCATGAACAGCGCTTGGTGAAGCTCGGGATCGCGATCGGCATGTCCTCGGAAGGTGGCGTCAGATCCCATGTGCGACGAGGACTGGACGAAGGGATCGACCCCGACGCGC
>JBIOWA010000004.1:0-10805 GCA_044868045.1 Candidatus Limnocylindrales bacterium | reverse complement strand
ACCTGGTCCGAACCCTGCGGGCTGCGACAATCGGCTGATGGCGAAGAAGCGACTCGAGGTCGCGGAGGAGGTCGCCGCCAAGAAGGCCTTCGCCTGGGTGATCGACTGGCCTGGCTGGTGCCGCGCCGGCAAGGATGCGAGCCTCGCCCGCGAGGCCCTGCTCGCGTACGCACCGCGGTACGCGGTCGTTGCCAAGGCAGCCGGCCTCAAGCTCCCCGAGATCGACGGCGCGGAGCTCGACATCGTCGAGTCGGTCGGCGGTGGCAGCGGCACGGAATTCGGCGTGCCCTCGGCGATCACCGACCTGGATCGACGACGAGTGACGGCGGCCGAAGCGAAGCGGCTCGCGGCGATCGTCGAGGCCGGATGGAAGGTCTTTGACCGGGTCGCGGCGAAGTCCCCGGCCGAGCTGCGCAAGGGACCACGCGGCGGTGGTCGCGACCGCGACAAGATGGTCCGCCACGTCGTCGAGAGCGACCACTACTACGCCCGGGAGATCGGCATCCGGCTGCCCGAACCCGACACGACCGACCTGAGGGCGGTCAACGCCGAGCGCCGGGCTGTGCTCGAGGTCCTCGGGAAGGCGTCCGTGGGAACGCCGCTAGCCGACCGGAAGTGGACCTTGCGCTACGCCGCCCGCCGCATCGCTTGGCACGTGATTGACCACGCGTGGGAGATGGAAGACCGCTCAGGGCCCGAAGCGCCAACCCCTGGCAAGGACCGCCGGTAGCGTGCTGGACGAGGTCGAGGCCCTGCGCGCGTCCGACCCGGTGCTCGGGCGGCTGATCGACAGCCTGGAACCGGTCGACCTCGGTCGATGGCGGGCGCGCTGGGCGCTCGACAGCTTCAGGTCGCTTGCTCGTGCGATCGTCGGGCAACAGATCGCCACCCGCGCCGCGACCGCCATCTTCGATCGCCTCCAGGCATTCATCGGCGATCGCGATCCGATGTCCACGATCGTCGATGCAACCGACGCCGATCTTCGCGCGGTCGGCCTGTCGGCAGCGAAGGCGGCGTCGCTGCGCGACCTGGCGGCCCGGACACTGGACGGCCGCCTCGAGCTCGATCGGCTCGAGGCGATGACCGATGACGAGGCGCGTCAACAGCTGACCGCCGTGCGCGGTATCGGCTCCTGGACGGCCGACATGTTCCTGCTCGGACAGCTCGGGCGACCCGACGTCCTGCCGGCCGGCGATCTCGGCATCCGGCACGCCGTGAGGGCGGCCTATGGTCTCGATCACGTTCCCAGCGAGGGCGAGGTCCGTCAGTTGTCCGAGGCGTGGCGGCCACATCGGTCTCTCGCCACCGCGTACCTCTACAGCTCGCTGCGGTCGATCGCGCCGTCGAGACCGGCGGGCACCGGCGGCCGCGCTCAGCGTCCGCCGGAGCAGCGATCGGGTTGACTCACCCGGCCTCGGCGGAGGCCGGCGATCACCGGGCGACCATCCACGCCTCGAGCCCGGTTGCGCTCGAAGCACGGGTGATCACCTCAGCCGCCGAGACGCCGGCCGCCCGGAGCTCCCGCACACCGGTGTCGCCGGCCGATTTGGACAACTTCGACCCGTCCGGCCGCCGCACCAGCGGGTGGTGCAGGAAGGTCGGGGGCGTCGCCCGGCCGAGCACGCGGGCCAAACGGATTTGCGTAGGCGTGGCCCCAACCAGATCGGCACCGCGGGCGACGAGATCAATCTCCTGGCGCAGGTCGTCGACGACGACACAGAACCCGTACGTCCAGTTGCCGTGGCGGTCACGGACCGACAGATCGCCGTCGGGCGCGACGGCGCCCACGCAGGGGCCGAGGGCGGCATCCCTCCACGACTCTGACCCCTCGCCGAGTGCCACGCGCAGCATCGGCCCGTCGAGCCCCCGCTCACGACATCTGCCCGGGCACCCGGGACCGGACCACGTTCCTCCGTGCGCTCGCGCCCAGGCAGCGAACGTCGACCGCGTGCAGTCGCAGCAGTAGACGAGGCCATCGACACTCAGGCGTTCGCATCTCTCGGCATACGCGCGTTGGGCCTCTGCATCGGATTGGTGAACCGGGCCGGCATCGGGCACGAACCCGAGCCAGTCGAGGTCCTCGAGCAGGGCTGCGTCGAACTCCGGCCGGCAGCGCTGCAGATCGTGATCCTCGATCCGGAGCACCACCTCCGCGCCGACGGTCCGTGCCACGCCCCAGGTCCAGACCGCGTTCGCGACGTGGCCGAGGTGCAGGTATCCGGTCGGCGCGGGCGCGAAACGGGTGCGGGTCCCGATTAGGAGGTCGATCCGTCGCCTCCGGCGCGGGCACGAGCCCGGTCGCGCGCCTCGAGCTCGCGGGTCGCGGTGAACAGCCGCCGGTAGAAGGCGAGCAGGTCCGACTGGGGCAGCGGCCCCTCGTTCGCCATCGAGACGCGAAGCAGGATCTCGCGCTCTCGCTCGGCGTCGCGGACGACCGTCCAGCCGGCATCCGTCTTCGCCTGCCCGGCTTCGCGCGCGAGGCGCGCCCGCTCATTGAGTAGGGCCACGATCCGTCGATCGAGCGCGTCGATCCGTCGGCGCAACCGGCGAAGCTCCGGCGTCTCGGGCGGCGGCGTGCGGCGTCGATCAGCCACCATCGGCTCCCGGCCAGCCCGCGATCGCATCGAGCGCGAGGTGATAGCCGCGCGCGCCCTGCCCGACGATCGACTGGAGGGCGATGTCATGGAGGAAGTTCACGTGCCGGAATGCCTCCCGCGTCGACGGATCGGAGAGGTGCACCTCGACGAACGGCCGTTGGACCGCGAGCAGGGCATCGCGCAGCGCGATGCTCGTATGCGTCAGCCCGCCGGCGTTGACGATCGCGGCATCGAAGTCGCGCTGGTGCAGTCGGTCGATCAGCGCGCCCTCGTGGTTCGATTGGAAGAAGTCGACGTCGAGGCCGAGCTCGGCGGCCCGCGACGCGATGCCGGCATGGATCTCGTCGAGCGACTCGCGCCCGTAGATCTCCGGCTCGCGCGTCCCGACCAGGTTGAGATTCGGACCCTGGAGGACGAGCACCCTGGTCATCGCGTCGTGCCCGCCGCGAGGAGCGATCCAGCCGCCTCGGCGACGACGTCATCGGGGACGTCCGTTCGCACCTCGACCCCGTCCGCGGTCGGCACCACCCAACGGAGCCGGCCGCCGGCGTGTTTCTTGTCCGTGGCCAGATGCCCGAGCACGTCATCGAGGGGGTAGGGGAGCGGCTCCCGAGCCAGCTTCAGGTTGTCGAGCAAGCGGCCGATCCGCTCCGCGCGCTCCGGCGGCGTGTCCCCGATCGCGGTCCCGATCCGACACGCGGCGCGCAGCCCATAGGCGACGGCCTCGCCGTGGAGGAGCCCGTCGTAGCCGGCCGCCGCCTCGACGGCGTGACCGATCGAGTGACCGAGGTTGAGCGTGATCCGACCGTCGCGAGCTCCTCGTTCGCGCTCGTCGGCGAGGACGACATCGACTTTGGCGAGCGCGCATCGCTCCACGAGCTCGGCGACCAGGCCGCGGTCCGCCAGGGCGGCATCGCCACGAGCGATCTGGCCACCGTGGCGCTCGAGGAGCTCGAACAGGCGCTCGTCGCCGAGTGCTGCCATCTTCACCGCCTCGCCGAGCGCCGCCCGCCGCTCGCGCTCGGGCAGCGTCGCGAGCAGCGCGATGTCGATGACGATGTCGGTCGGCTGGTGGAAGGCGCCGATCAGGTTCTTGCCCTCGGGCAGGTCGACACCGGTCTTGCCCCCGATCGACGAGTCGATCTGGGCGACCAGCGTCGTGGGGACCTGGATGATCGCGATGCCGCGCAGATACGAGGCCGCCAGGAACCCGGCCGCGTCACCGAGCGCGCCGCCGCCCATTGCCACGATCGACTCGTCGCGGCCCAGGTGCAGTCGAGCGAGCTCGCTGGCCGCGGCCTCGATCACCGCCAGTCGCTTGGCCGCTTCGCCCTGGGGCAGCATGACGCTCTCGAGCGGCAGATCGTCGGTCGTCACGGCCCTCGCGAGCGTGGAGCCGACCGCCGCCCACGCCCCGGGCTCCGAGACGACGATGGCCCGCCTGGCCTCAAGCCGATCCAGGGCACCCCGGATCGAGCTCGCGGCGATCCCATCACCGATCACGAGCCGTCCCAGCGCAGTCGAGAGCCGCACGAGCGACGTCGCGTGCGCGCCGGCGGCGACCCACGCGCGGCGCCGGATCTCGACGGCATCGACGACCGTCGACACCTCGGCGACGCCCGCGATGCGGACATCGGCCGCCGCGTAGAACCGCTCGCGTCTGGCGGCGAGATCGCGGATCGCACCGATCGGGTCGCGCCCGGTGATCAACGGCCGGACGTGGATCGAGCGGCGTAGCCGTTGGGCGAGGACCTCGGGACGGCTGTCGAGCCAGACGCTCATCCGCCCGCGATACAGGGCCCACCGGTTGCGCGGGTCGACGACAGCGCCACCGCCGGTGGCCACGATCCGGCGAACGCCGGGATCGGTGTCGGGCGGCCCGAGGTCGTCGACCGCATGCCGCTCGAGCGCCCGGAATGCCGCCTCGCCATCCTCGGCGAAGATCGTCGGGATGGGTCGCCCGTCGCGCCGCTCGATCTGCTCGTCGATGTCGATGAACGTCGCGCCGTGTTTGGCCGCGAGCCGTTTCCCGACCACGCTCTTGCCGCTCCCCGGGAGGCCGACCAGCACGATGTCCATCGCCGAGTGCCTAGTCGTCGCCGCCGGAGCCGGCTTCGTCCGTGCCGGTCAGCCCGTGGCGTGCCTCGATCGGCCCGTCCAGGTCGGCCGTCACGGAAGTGCCACCTGCGACCGGTGCGCTCATCGGCCGGGCGATGCGGGCACGGTACGCCGCCAGGTTCGTGACCGCATCGTCAACCGTATCGCCGCCGACCTTCTCGAGGACGAACCGCGCGAGCGTGAGGAGGACCATCCCCTCGGCCACGATGCCGGCGGCTGGGACGACGCTGATGTCGCTGCGCTCGTAGTGCGCCTTCTCGACCGGCTCACCGGTGATGAGGTCGGCGGAGGGCAGCGGCCGCGCCAACGTCGAGATCGGCTTGACCGCGCCGCGGACGACCAGCGGTTCGCCGTTCGTGACGCCGCCCGTCAGGCCACCCGCGTTGTTGGTGCGATGGACCCATCGCCCGATCTCGTCGCGGCCGGAGATCACGTCGTGGACGGCCGACCCGAAGCGGCGCGTCTGTTCGAAGCCGAGACCGAACTCGACCCCCTTCACGATGTTGATGCTCACGACGGCCGCGGCCAGCGCGGCATCCAGCCGGCGGTCCCAATGCACGTACGACCCGAGCCCTATCGGCAGCCCGTGGGCCACGACCTCGAACACGCCGCCTACCGTGTCGCCGGCCTCCCGCGCCGCATCGATCCTGGCGATCATCGCGGTCTCGGCCGCCGGGTCGGGGCAGCGGAGCGGCGAGGCGTCCGCCTCCTCCCGGCTCCGCGTGCAGTTCGCTGGATCGACCGCGACGCCACCGACCTCGGCCGTGAATGACCAGACCTCGATGCCGAGGACACGCAGGAAGGCGCGGGCCACGGCTCCGGCGGCCACGCGTGCGGCGGTCTCGCGGGCGGACGCGCGCTCGAGCACGTTCCGGACGTCGTTGAATCCGTATTTGAGGGCGCCCGCCAGGTCGGCGTGGCCGGGACGGACCCGGGTCACCGGCGTCGCGCGCTTGTTGCCGCCATCCGCGTCTTCGGCCAGTCGCTGCGCCTCTTCCTGCGACAACGGCCCGACCTGCATGACGGTCGTCCAGTTCTCCCAATCCCGGTTCCGGACGAGGAGCAGGACCGGGGAGCCGAGCGTCCGGCCATGGCGGACGCCGCCCAGGATCTCGGCGCGGTCCTGCTCGATCGCCTGGCGCGCGCCCCGGCCGTAGCCCTTCTGCCGGCGGGCGAGGTCGACCGATATGAGGTCCTCGGTCAGGGCGAGCCCGGCCGGGACACCCTCGATCGTCACGCCGAGCGCCGGTCCGTGCGACTCCCCGGCGGTGAGGAACCGGAACGCGGTCACTCGGCGGCAGCGACCGCCGGTTCCCCGGTCGGCTCCCCTTCGGCGGATCGAACCCCACCGGCGCGGGCCTCGGCCAGCTTCGAGCGCATCAGCTCCAGCGGTGCCGGCTGGCCGGTCCACAACGTGAACGCGGCCGCTCCCTGGTGGAGCAGCATCAGCTCGCCGTCCGCGGTGGTGGCGTTGGCGGCGTCCGCGTCACGCAACAGGCGGGTACGCGAGTAGATCAGGTCGAGGACGAGCAGCTCCTCGTGCAACGCCGTGGCCGGGACGGGGCTGACGTCGGACGTCAGCCCGATCGACGTCGCGTTCACGAGCAGCTTGGTCTTGGCGATCTCGACCTCGATGATCGACTCGTGCCAGGGCATCGCCCGCAACTCCATGTGCGATGCCTGCCGCGCGAAGTGCTTGACGAGCCCCTCCGCCCGATGCAGGTGCCGATTGAAGACGATGATCCGCTGGAACCCCTCGCGGATAAGGCCATAGACGACCGCGCGGGCCCCACCGCCCGCCCCCAGGATCACGGCCTGCTTCGGCATCTTCTGGCGGCCGACCAGCTTGTCGAGAGCGACCTTGAACCCGGCGACGTCGGTGTTGTGGCCGATCAGCCGCTTGCCCTCGCGCGTGATCGTGTTCACGGCCCCGGTCGCCGAGCCCTCCTCGGTCAGGCGGTCGACCATCGGGACGACGCGCTCCTTGTGCGGGATCGTCACGTTGGCGCCCAGGAAGTCCTCGGTGCGCAGCTCGCCGACGGCCTCGGCAAGCTCGATCGGGGCGCGGTCCCAGAGCTCGTATTTGGCGTCGATGCCGAGCTCGTCGAAGGCCGCCTGCTGCATCGCACCGGACAGGGAATGGGCCACCGGGTGACCGATGAGGACGACGCGCTTCGTCATGCTCGCACCCCTTCGAGATCGGCAAAGAAACCGGGATAAGAGATGGCAGCCGATTCCGGCCGCTCGATCGTCGTCTGGTCGGACGCAACGAGACCGGCGATGGCGAACGTCATCGCCAGCCGGTGATCGTCGAGGCTGTCCGTAGAGGCGCCGTGGAGCCGGGCACCGCCATGGATCCGCAGGTTGTCCCCGTTCACCTCTACGTGTGCGCCAAGGGCCTCGAGGCCGGCGGCGATTCCGGCGATCCGGTCGGACTCCTTGTGCCGCAGTTCGTCGGCGCCACGGATCGTGGTCACGCCGCGCGCCGCCGTCGCGGCAAGGCAGAGGATCGGGATCTCGTCGATCGCCCCGGTGACCTCGGCCGGACCGATGTCGATCGCATGCAGCTCGGACGAGCGGACGACGATATCGGCAATGGGCTCGCCGATCTGGGGATCATCAGCCGCCCCGACCGGGCGCTCGACAATGTCGGCGCCCATCGCGCCCAGGAGATCGATGATCGAGCGACGCGTCGGATTGACGCCGACACCCCGGAGCGTCAGCTCGGCATCCGGGTGGATCGAGCCCGCGACGAGCCAGAATGCGGCCGCCGACACGTCGGCCGGCACGACCTGATCGATCGCCTCCACCGCCGACCCTCCTTCCACCGTCCAGGCAACGCCATCGTCCGTGATGTCGTGCTCGACGGGCACCCCACGAGCCCGCAGCATGCGCTCCGTGTGGTCGCGTGTAGCGACTCGTTCCCGGACGGTCGTCCGTCCCTCGGCCCGCAGTCCCGCCAGCAGGATGGCCGACTTGACCTGTGCCGACGGCACCGGCGTCGTGTAGTCCAGCCCCTGTAGCGGGGTGTGCCCGACCACGGTGAGGGGAGGGAGGGAATCGTGGCGTCGACCGTGGAGCACCGCGCCCATCCGACGCAGCGGTTCGATGATACGAGCGACCGGACGCCGACGCAATGACGCGTCACCGTCGAGGATGCAGGTCATCGGCAAGCCGGCGACCATGCCGGCGATGAGCCGCAGGCTGGTCCCGGAGTTGCCGCAGTCCAGGATCGCGGCGGGCTGGTGGAGCCCGTCGGACCCAGGCGATGCGACGCGGTAGACGACGTTCCGTCCGTCCTCGTCGGCGACCCCTTCGATTGTCGCCCCGAGGTCCCGCATGGCGGCCGCGGTCGACCGCACGTCGGCCCCGTCGGACGCCCCGGTGATGCGGCTCGAGCCCGCGGCCAGCGACGCCAGGAGCAGGGCGCGATGGCTGATCGACTTGTCGCCTGGCAGCCGCAACTCACCGCGCAGTCGAGCGGCCGGGCGGATCGTGGCGACGTCGGTGGCGATCAATGTTTGGCCATCGTCCCGGCGCCAAGGGCCGCCCGCTCGATTACCGGATCGCCGTGCAAGCCGCGAACGCCATCGTGCACGGGGAGGACCGCCGCCATCAGCCCCCGGAACTGGTCGAAGTCGATCTGCTGCTCGGCATCGGACAACGCCCTGTCCGGATCGGGATGCACCTCGATCATGATCCCGTCCGCCCCGACGGCGACCCCACCGATCGCCAGCGGCTGCACCAGCCACCGCTTCCCGGTCGCGTGGCTCGGGTCGACGATCACCGGCAGGTGGGTCAGGTGGTGGAGCAGTGGCACGGCCGACAGATCCAGCGTGTTCCGCGTGTAGGTCTCGAACGTCCGGATGCCGCGCTCGCACAGGATCACGTTCGGGTTGCCGGAGCTGACGATGTACTCCCCGGCCATGAGCCACTCTTCGACGGTCGCGCCGTAGCCGCGCTTGAGCATCACCGGACGGGCGACCCGGCCCACGTCCCGCAGGAGCGAGTAGTTCTGCATGTTCCGGGTGCCGATCTGCAGGATGTCGGCGTATTCGGCGACGATGTCGACCTGGGAGGGCTCCATGACCTCGGTGATGACGGGCAGCCCGGTACGCTCACGGGCCTCGGCGAGGTAGCGCAGGCCCTCGACCCCGAGGCCCTGAAACGCGTACGGACTGGTCCGCGGCTTGAACGCCCCGCCGCGGAGGACGGTCGCGCCGGCCGCCTTCACCGCCTCGGCCGTCTCGAAGAGCTGGTCGCGACTCTCGATGGAGCACGGGCCGGCCATGACCGTCAATGACCCGTCGCCGATGGCCGTGTCGTGGACGCGGATCACCGTGTCGTCCGGATGGAACTCGCGCGAGGTCAGCTTGAACGGCCGGCTGATCGGCGTGACGCGCTCAACTCCAGAGAGCGCCGCGAACTGGTCGATCAGCGACGGCTTGCGCTCCCCGATCTCGCCGACGACCGCGATCACGACGTGGCCGCCATCCTGGTGGTCGAACGGCGTAAGGCCCTCGGCCAGGATCCGGCTCTTGACGCCCAGGATCTCGGCCTCTGTGGCGCCGCTGGTCATGACGACGAACATCGCGATGTGCTCTCCTCGCCGATGTCGAGCATCGGCATCGAGGTCGGCCAAACAAAAAAGCAGAGGTCTGGCCTCTGCTTCGTTCGCCCGGCACGCCTCGTGCCCTCGGTCTTAGTGACCGAAGACGTTCATGCCGGGCATCGAAAGTAGAAGGTCTGGCGCATGCGTGAACGGAGTGTGCCGAGCGCCGCGGTCCGTGTCAACGCGGCGTGGTCGGCTCGGGCCAGACCGCGTGGTAGCATGGCGCCCGCTCGGGCTTCGGAGAGGTCGCATAGAGGCCTAGTGCAGCGGTTTGCTAAACCGCCATGTGGGGTAACCTGCATCGAGGGTTCGAATCCCTCCCTCTCCGCCACTTTCCCGTTCAGGTCGGACTCTGACGGGCATCCCATGCCTTCCACCGGCGGCTCCGCTCCGCCGCCTCTGAGGCCGAGCAAGGTCCAATCGGCGCACTACCCTCGGCGACGATGAAGACCTAGGCGTCTGGGTCCGTTTCATGTACGGTCCCTGTCACACGTTGGCCGCTCCTTCGAGCCGGCGGGGGGAGCCGGGCTGCGGTCCGCGGCAGCATCACATGCACCCGGTAATCCCACAGAAAAAGAGGTGGGACGTGGCCACAACGCGAAACGATCAATGGCTCAATGGCATGGAGGTCGACGAGCTTCGGGAGTACGTCGAGTCCGTGGCGGTCGACGCCACACAGGCTGACCGCGATCCCACGGTCACGGCTCGCTGGGTTGGCGGCACCCGAGCCGAAGTGACCTCAGCGCTCGGTGGGCCACCCGTCTACATGGGCGGCGACGATGACCCCAGCGCGATGGGTATGCTGCTGCGGGCCCTCGCCGCGTGCGACGTCGAGGTCGTTGTCACACGGGCAACTCTGCTCGGGATTGAGATCGAGGACCTGACGATCGAGGCGAAGGGCCACTTCAACGTGGCTCGCTACCTGGGTGTCGACGCGTCCGCCGGTGCGGGTTTCCAGAGCGTCTCGTACACAGTGAGTCTCAAGACGAAATCGGGCGCCAGCCGCGAGCAGATCGCCGACCTGAGGGAGGCCCTGGAGGCCTCGCCCGTCGGCGACACGTTCGTGCGGAACGTCCCCGTCAGCTTCGAGTTCGACGTGACCTGAACGAGCTCGTAACCTGAAGCTGCCCGGCACATGCCGCCCGATGGTGGGAAATGGCGAGATTGCAACGACGCGGATTTACGGACCCGGATGACGTTCGAACGCTGCCCCACGGCAGGATCGATGTCGTCGAGCTCGATGACCGGGTCGTCGGCCGGATGACATATGAGCCGGGCTGGAGATGGTCGGTGGATATCAAGCCGATCGCCGGGACGGACTCCTGCCAGTACCACCACTTCGGGGTCACGCTCAGCGGCCGGTTACGAGCTCAGATGCGCGACGGGACCGAGCTCGAGATTCGGCCAGGCGACGTCTTCGAGATCCCGCCCGGACACGATGCCTGGGTGGTTGGTGATGAGCCATGGGTCTCGGTGGA
>JBIOWA010000003.1:0-21311 GCA_044868045.1 Candidatus Limnocylindrales bacterium | reverse complement strand
GCTCGACCTCGACCGTGAAGTCCACGTGCCCGGGCGTATCGATGATGTTGATGCGATGGTCGCCCCAGAACGCGGTCGTGGCGGCCGCGGTGATGGTGATGCCCCGCTCTTGCTCCTGGGGCATCCAATCCATCGTCGCGGCGCCCTCGTGGACCTCGCCGATCTTGTAGATCTTCTTCGTGTAGAAGAGGATCCGCTCGGTCACGGTCGTCTTGCCGGCGTCGATATGCGCGATGATGCCGATGTTCCGCGTCCGTGCGAGCGGAACCTGTCGTGCCACGGTCTTCCTGGGCTCCTGGATTACCACTTGAAATGGCTGAAGGCGCGGTTCGCCTCGGCCATCTTGTGCGTGTCTTCGCGTCGCTTGACGGCGGCGCCGAGGCCGTTCATGGCATCGACGAACTCGGCCGCGAGCTTCTCGCTCATGCTCTTGCCGCTTCGCTTGCGGGCCGCCTGGACCAGCCAGCGGACACCGAGCGAGAGCCGGCGATCGCCCCGGATCTCCACCGGGACCTGGTAGGTCGCGCCACCGACGCGGCGGGGCTTGACCTCGATGATCGGGGTGGCATTGCGCATCGCCGCCTCCAGGATCTCAAGTCCCGGGCGGCCGGCCTGCGCCTCGGCCCGGGCGAGAGCCTGGCGAAGGATCCGCTCGGCGAGGTTCTGCTTGCCGCCCTTCATCAGCTTGGCCGAGAAGCGGCTGCTGATCCGGTTGGCCGGGACGACCTCGTACTTGGTCTTGCGCGGGATGCTGGTTCGGCGCGGCATGCTACTTGGCCTTCGCGCCGTACTTGCTGCGACCCTGCTTGCGGTCGCGCACACCGGCGGCGTCGAGGGTGCCGCGGATGATGTGGTACTTGACCGACGGGAGGTCCTTCACGCGACCGCCGCGGACGAGGACCACCGAGTGTTCCTGGAGGTTGTGGCCGATCCCCGGGATGTAGGCCGTGACCTCCATCTGGTTGGACAACCGCACGCGCGCGATCTTGCGCAGCGCGGAGTTCGGCTTCTTCGGCGTCATCGTGCGCACCTGGAGACAGACGCCGCGCTTCTGCGGGGCGCCCGGGATCGACACCTGTCGGCGTCGCAGGCTGTTCCAGTTCTTGCGCATGGCCGGCGCCTTGACCTTCTTGATCTTGGTCTGGCGACCGTGGCGCACGAGCTGGCTGATCGTCGGCACGAAGACGCTGCTCCTTCTATCGGTCGATGCAGTGGCGGTCGTCACCGACCGCGGGACCGGTCCAGCGTCGCCGATCGGCGCCCCGCGAGGCGCTCCGGCCGGGACCGGGATGTGATGGTGGCGGAATGGGCGTCGGCGCGAGCCCCGAAGGGCGAACGCCGAAGGCGGACCCCTCCCGAGGCCACGAAGGCGGAGTATATCGGTGGCCCGGAATCAGTGTCAAACGATCAGGGGCCGGAGGCGGTCGCCCGTTTTCGGGTGCTCCGAGTCGCGGCTCCCGCGGCCTCGGTACTCCCAGTACCGGTTTTCTCGATGAGCGTGCGTGGACCCTGGACAGAATCGACATGGGATGTCGAATCTGGAAAACATCCACGCTCATTCGTCAGCGGTTTCGGAACTGGCAGTGCCGGCCGGGCGACTCCACGCTCATTCGTCGCGATATCGATACTGGAAGTACCGGCTGGGCCGATGCCGGCCGGCCGCGAGTTTTTCATGACATATCGTCACCGGATGACGCTTCGGCGACATCAAACGCCTCGTACACCGTTCCGTGGACGGTGCCCCCGCACGATCGGAGCTCGTCCGTCGCAGATTCCGCGCTTGGAGGCGTGCCTTGGTCGCTTAAGCGTCACCCCATGACGATCTGGCAGGAACTGGGCGCATCTGGCCGAAGCGGCACGACGCGTGTATGAGGTGACCCCGGGTCGCCCCGGGGTCACGCTTCGGCGATGAGACGGGACGCCGGTCAAGCGGTCTCGTCGCCCTCCTTGCCCTTCTTGGCCGGTTCCTCGGCGAGGAACGGGTTGGCCTCGTCCTCGTCCTTGGCCGGAGCACTGCCCTCGGCCAGGAACGGGTTGGCCTCGTCGTCGTCGTCGCCCTCGGCATCGCCGCCGGCGATGGTCGCGGCCAGAGCCAGCCCGGCCGTCTCCTCGGTCTCGGCGCCACCCTTCCCGTCCTCGAGGAACGGGTTGTACTCGGCTTCGCCGAGGCCTTCGAGGGCCTCGCCGGCCAGCGCCTCCAGGGCAGCCTGGCGCTCGCGCGCCTTGCGGGCCGCGACGTTCGCCGGAGCCCCGGAGCCGGCCGGGATGAGCTTGCCGATGATGACGTTCTCCTTGAGCCCGATCAGGTGGTCCTTGGCGCCGTTGATGGCCGCCTCGGTCAGCACCCGGGTCGTCTCCTGGAAGGACGCCGCGGCGAGGAAGGACGACGTGTTGAGCGACGCCTTCGTCACGCCAAGCAGGACCGTCTGGGCCGTGGCGGGCTCGCCGCCCTCGGCCAGGACCTGATTGTTGTGCTCCTCGAACTCGAGCCGGTCGACGAGCTCCGTGGGCAGCAGGTCGACGTCACCCGGCTGGTCGATGCGGACCTTGCGGAGCATCTGCCGGACGATGATCTCGATGTGCTTGTCGTTGATCGTGACGCCCTGGCTCTTGTAGACCTTCTGGACTTCCCGCACCAGGTAGCGCTGGACGGCGTCCTTGCCCCGGGTGTCGAGGTACTCCTGCGGGTTGATCGGCCCGTCCGTGATGGCGTCGCCGGCACGGATCTCCTGACCGTTCTCCACGAGCAGCTTCGCGTTGTGGGGAATGAGGTACTCGCGTTCGACGACGTCCTCGGCCCGGACGGCGAGGCCGCCGTCGGACGACACGAGGAACCCGGCTACGGGGGCCGTGACCTCGACGGTCGAGCCATTGGTGCCCGACCGGGCAATGACCTGTCCCATGGTCACGCTATCGCCGGGCGCAGCGAGTTGCTCCGCGCGCTTGGGCAGGACGAGGGCGGTGTCGTAGACCTCCGTGGAGACGACCTTGACCTTCGTCATGCCATCGCCGCGGATGATCTCGACGACCCCATCGATGTGGCTGATCTCGGCCTTGCCCTTGGGGATCCGGGCCTCGAACAGCTCCTCGACGCGCGGCAGACCGGCGGTGATGTCCAGGCCCGCGACGCCACCGGTGTGGAACGTCCGCATCGTCAGCTGCGTGCCGGGCTCGCCGATCGACTGGGCGGCGATGATGCCGACCGCCTCGCCCGCGCCGACCATGTCGCCGGTGGCGAGGTTGCGGCCGTAGCAAGCGCGGCAGACGCCGTAGCGTGCCTCGCACGTGAGCGGTGAGCGAACGAGGACCTCGTCGATGCCGGCCTCGTCGATCGTGGCCGCCACCTCCTCGGTGATGATCTCGTTGCGCTCGACGAGGATCGGCGCCTCCTGGCCCTTCTTGGTCTTGACGCGAGCATCCGGGAGCGCGGCCGCGGCGAGCCGCCCGACGAGCCGACGCTGGAACGCGCCCTTCTCATCGCTCGACTCGGAGCGGATGATCCAGCTCCCCTCCTCCGTGCCGCAATCGTCGTCACGGGTGATGACGTCCTGGGCGACGTCGACCAGGCGCCGGGTGAGATACCCGGAGTCGGCGGTCCGGAGCGCGGTGTCCGCGAGGCCCTTGCGCGCGCCGTGGGTCGAGATGAAGTACTCGAGGACCGTCATGCCCTCGCGGAAGTTGCTCCGCACGGGCACGTCGATGATCCGGCCCGACGGGTCGGCCATGAGGCCGCGCATCGCGCCGAGCTGGCCGATGTTGCCCTTGTTCCCTCGGGCGCCGGACGCGGTCATCATCGTGACCGGGCCCGACGGATCAAGGGACTTCATCATCTCGTTGGACATGTCGTCGGTCGTGTCCTTCCAGACGTCGACGACCTGCTCGTAGCGCTCGTCCTCGGTGATGAGGCCGCGCTGGAACTGGCGATCGATCTCGGCGACCCGATCGTCGGCGGTGACGAGGCGGGCGGCCTTGTCCTTCGGGATCTCGATGTCGAACAGGCCGATCGTCATCCCGCCACGGGTGGCGAACTCGAAGCCGACGCTTTTGATGCCGTCGACGAGGTGGGCGGTCTCCTCCGGACCAAGGTCGCGGTAGCACCGATCGACGAGTTCCTTGAGGTCGCTCCGCTTCATGACGGTGTCGTGGAAGCGCAGCTGGTCGGGCAGGATCTGGTTGAAGATGACCCGTCCGATCGTGGTCCGGCGGCGGTCGGCGCGGAGTGCCTTGGCCTCGGGGTCCCACTGCTGGACCTCGATGTCGATGACCTCGTGCAGCGCTGCGTTCGTCTTCTCGCGCAGCTGATAGGCGAGGATCGCCTCGTCCTCGGTCGCGAACGAGCGGATCGGCTTCTTCGATCGCGTCGGAGGCGCGTCCATCGTCAGGTAGTAGCAACCGAGGACCATGTCCTGGGTCGGCGCCACGACCGGGCTGCCGTCGGCGGGCGACAGCAGGTTCGCGGTTGACAGCATCATCGTCCGCGCCTCTTCCTGGGCGGCCGTCGAGAGCGGCACGTGGACCGCCATCTGGTCGCCGTCGAAGTCGGCGTTGAACGCGGTGCAGACCAGCGGATGGATCTGGATCGCCGAGCCCTCGACGAGGACCGGCATGAAGGCCTGGATGCCCAGCCGGTGGAGCGTCGGGGCGCGGTTGAGCAGGACCGGGTGGTCCTTGATCACGTCCTCGAGCACGTCCCAGACCTCGGGCCGAACGCGCTCGACGATCCGCTTGGCGCTCTTGATGTTGTGGGCGAACCCCTTCTCGACGAGCTGGCGCATGACGAACGGCTTGAACAACTCGAGCGCCATCTTCTTGGGCAGGCCGCACTGGTGGAGCTTGAGCTCGGGGCCGACCACGATGACCGAACGGCCGGAGTAGTCGACGCGCTTGCCGAGCAGGTTCTGGCGGAACCGGCCCTGCTTGCCCTTGAGCATGTCGGACAGGCTCTTGAGGCGGTGGTTGCCGGTCCCCGCGATCGCCCGCCCGCGCCGACCGTTGTCGATCAGCGCGTCGCATGCCTCCTGGAGCATCCGCTTCTCGTTGCGGATGATGATCTCGGGTGCGCCGAGCTCGAGGAGCCGCTTGAGGCGGTTGTTCCGGTTGATGACGCGGCGGTACAGGTCGTTGAGATCGCTCGTCGCGAACCGGCCGCCGTCGAGCTGCACCATAGGGCGCAGGTCGGGCGGGATGACCGGGAGGACCGACAGGATCATCCAGTCGGGTCGCGTGCCGCTCCGGCGGAACGCCTCGATCAGGCGCAGCCGCTTGATCGCCTTCTTGCGTCGCTGGCCGGAGCTCGTGCGGACCTCGACGTGGAGCGATCGGGCGAGCTCCTCGAGATCCATCCGGCTGATGATCTCGCGGACGGCTTCGGCTCCCATGCCAGCGTTGAAGACGCGGCCGCCCTTGGCCGTCGAGCCGTACTTCTCGTCGAGCACCCGGAACTCGTTCTCACCGAGGGTCTGCATCGCCTTGAGGCCCTCGATCTCGTCGCGGCGAACGCGCAGCTCGTCCTTGAGACCCTGGGCCTGCTCCTGCAGCCCCGCCCGCTCGTGCTGGAGCGTCTCGTCGACGCCGCTCGAGAGGTCGGCGATCTTCTGATCGACCGCACGGGCCTCGTCGGCCTCGCGCTGCTGCAGGTCGGCGTTGACCTGCTCGGTGTACTCGGCCACGACCTTGCGCAGTCGCGCGGTGGCGTCCTTGCCACCCTTCTCGCCTTCCGCGACGATGACCTCGCCGGTCGGGGCGAAGACGATCGTCTCCTCGGCGACGCCCGACTTGAGCGCGGAGACCTGTCCCTCGGTCGCCTGGGCGGCCGCAGCGATCTCCTCGGTCCGCGCCGCGCGCTGGGCCTCGAGATCGGCCTTCGTCCGGGCGAGCTCTTCGTTCAGCTCGTCCTTCTGCTTGTTGACCCTGGCACGCAGCTCGTCCTCGAGCTCGGCCAGGCGCTCACCGGCCTTGCCGCCGCGGCCCTCGGCCTCCTCCTCGATCGCGGCGAGCGCCCGCTTGCGGGCCTCCTCGTCGACGTGCGTGACGATGTACAGCGCGAAATAGAGGATTCGCTCGAGGTTGCGCGGGCTGATGTCGAGCAGGATGCCGAGCCGGCTCGGTGTGCCCTTGAAGTACCAGATGTGGCTGACCGGGCTGGCGAGCTGGATGTGACCCATCCGCTCCCGCCGGACCTTGCTCCGGGTGACCTCGACGCCACACTTGTCGCAGATGATGCCCTTGTAGCGAATTCGCTTGTACTTGCCGCAGTAGCACTCCCAGTCTTTCGTCGGACCGAAGATGCGCTCGTCGAAGAGGCCGTCCTTCTCCGGCTTGAGCGTGCGGTAGTTGATGGTCTCCGGCTTCGTCACCTCGCCCTTCGACCACTCCCGGATCTGGTCCGGGCTGGCGAGCGAGATGCGGATCGCGCTGAAGTTATTGACCTCGAGCATGGTTCTCCTCCACGCCGCCGACTGGCTCGGTGACGTGATATCGATCGTGAGCGAGCAGGGTGGAGCCGGCCGGGACTCGACCCTGCGGGAAGAAAGAGTGGGTGCGGCTGGTGATGACGGTCAGTCCTCGAACCCGGCGAGGTTGATCCCGCCGAGATCGGGGAGGAGGTATCCGGATGCATCGTCCTCCGCAAGCGGGATCTCCTCCTCGTTCTGGTCCAGGATCTCCGCGTTCAGCCCGAGGCTGCGAAGCTCCTTGATCAGGACCTTGAACGACTCGGGCACCCGAGGCGGCTGGATCTCCTCCCCCTTGACGATGGCTTCGTAGGTCTGGACGCGCCCGAGGACGTCGTCCGATTTCACGGTCAGAAGCTCCTGCAGGATGTTGGCGGCCCCGTAGGCCTCCAGCGCCCAGACCTCCATCTCGCCGAAGCGCTGGCCGCCGAACTGCGCCTTGCCACCGAGCGGCTGCTGGGTGATCAGGCTGTACGGGCCGGTCGACCGCGCGTGGATCTTGTCCTCGACGAGGTGGTGGAGCTTGAGCATGTAGATGTAGCCGACAGTGATCGGTCGATCGAAGATCTCGCCGGTCCGGCCGTCACGCAGGTCGATCTTGCCCGACTCGGGCAGCCCGGCGTCGCGCAGCTCGTCCTGGATCTGCGCCTCGGTCGCGCCGTCGAACACCGCGGTCGCGGCCTTGAGTCCCTTCTTGTGGAGAGCCCAGCCGAGGTGCGTCTCGAGGATCTGGCCGATGTTCATCCGGCTCGGCACGCCGAGCGGGTTGAGGATGATGTCGACGGGCGTGCCGTCGGGCAGGAACGGCATGTCCTCAGCGGGCAGGATCTTGGCGATCACGCCCTTGTTGCCGTGGCGGCCGGCCATCTTGTCGCCGACCGAGATCTTGCGCTTCTGGGCGACCGACACACGCACCAGGCGGTTCACGCCAGGCTGGAGGTCGTCGTTGAGCTCGCGGCGGAACTCACGCACCTCGACGACCTTGCCGCGCTCGCCGTGCGGCAGGCGCAGCGAGCTGTCCTTCACCTCGCGGGCCTTTTCACCGAAGATCGCCCGCAGGAGGCGCTCCTCGGCGGTCAACTCGGTCTCGCCCTTGGGCGTGATCTTGCCGACGAGGATGTCGCCGGGGCGGACCTCGGCGCCGATGTAGACGATGCCCTCCTCGTCGAGGTCCTTGAGGGACTCCTCACCAACGTTCGGGATATCGCGCGTGATCTCCTCGGGGCCGAGCTTCGTGTCGCGCGACTCGATCTCGTGCTTCTCGATGTGGATGCTGGTGAACAAGTCGTCGCGGACGAGGCGGTCGCTGATGACGATCGCGTCCTCGTAGTTCCCGCCTTCCCAGCTCATGAACGCCACGAGGACGTTTCGGCCGAGGGCGAGCTCGCCCATCTCGGTCGAGCTCGAGTCAGCGATCGCCTGGCCCTCGGCGACGCGGTCACCGACGTTGACGATCGGACGGTGGTTGATGCACGTCCCCTGGTTCGAGCGGACGAACTTCTGGAGGCGGTACTCATCGAGCTCACCGGCATCGGTCTCGATCGCGATGCGCTGGGCGGTCACGCTGGTGACCACGCCACCCCGCAGCGAGACGAGGACCTGGCCAGAGTCACGCGCGGCGCGCTCCTCCATGCCGGTGCCGACGATCGGCGACTCCGGCTCGAGGAGCGGCACGGCCTGGCGCTGCATGTTCGAACCCATGAGCGCCCGGTTCGCGTCGTCGTGCTCGAGGAAGGGGATGAGGGCCGTGGCGACCGAGACGACCTGCTTGGGCGACACGTCCATGTATTCGATCTGCGAGGGGCGCGCCTCGGGGAAGGTGTCCCGGTAGCGGGACGGGATCCGGTCGGCGGTGAAGTGGCCCTCCTCGTCGAGTGGCGCATTCGCCTGGGCGACGACGTGCTCCTCCTCCTCGTCGGCCGGCAGATATTCGATGTCGTCGGTGACGATCGGGCGGATCGGGAAGGCATGCGCCTTCTGCTTCTTGAGCTCCGAGATCGCGGCGCTCGTGAACAGCTCGCCTGCCTTCAGGACCACGGTCCCGGTCTTCGTCACCAGATCCTGGCCGGCCTGGTACGCGGTCAGACCGGATTCGTCGTAGCCGACGGTCCGCTTGACCTTGCGGTAGGGCGTCTCGATGAAGCCATAGCTGTTGATCCGGCCGTAGGTGGCGAGTGAACCGATCAGGCCGATGTTCGGGCCTTCCGGCGTCTCGATCGGGCAGATCCGACCGTAGTGGCTGTGGTGGACGTCACGGACGTCGAACCCGGCACGCTCGCGCGACAGGCCACCCGGCCCGAGCGCGCTCAGGCGCCGCTTCGACGTGAGCTCGGCGAGCGGGTTGGTCTGGTCCATGAACTGGCTCAGCTGGCTGCCGCCGAAGAACTCCTTCATCGCGGCCACGACCGGGCGGATGTTGATGAGGGCGTTCGGGGTCGCCTTGTCGATCTCCTGGATCGTCATCCGCTCGCGGACGACGCGCTCCATGCGCAGCAGGCCGATCCGGAAGGCGTTCTGGATCAGCTCGCCATTGGCGCGGATGCGTCGGTTGCCGAGGTGGTCGATGTCGTCCTTGGGATGCAGCCCGCGGTTGCACTCGATCAGGTGGCCGACGATCGCGGCGATGTCTTCCTTGGTGATCGTCCGCTGTTCGCGCGGCAGCTCGATGCCGAGGCGCGCTGCGACGCCGTCGAGCTTCTTGTCGAACTTGTAGCGGCCGACTCGTCCGAGGTCGTAGCGGCGGAAGTTGAAGAACAGGCTCTCGACCAGCTGACGGGCATTCTCACCCGTGGGCGGGTCGCCGGGGCGCAGCTTCTTGTAGACCTCGATGAGGGCTTCGGCCTGGGTGTGGGTCAGGTCCTTGTCGAGGGTGCTGGCGACGTACGGGTGATCCGCATCGGTGTCGATCGAGCCGAACAGCGCGCTGATCGCGTCGTTCTCTTCGTAGCCGACGGCACGGAGCAGGGTCGTCGCCGCGATCTTGCGCTTGCGGTCGACCTTGACCCAGAGCTGGTCCTTGTTGTTGGTCTCGAACTCGAGCCATGCGCCGCGGTTCGGGATCACCTTCGCGCTGAACAGCATGCGGCCGGACGCCAGGTCCTCGGCCTCGCTGTAGTACACGCCCGGTGAGCGGACGAGCTGGCTGACGACGACGCGTTCGGCGCCGTTGATCACGAAGGTGCCCTGATCGGTCATCCACGGGTAGTCGCCCATGTAGACCCGCTGGCGCTGGATCTCGCCGGTCTCCTTGATCAGCAGCTCGACGTTGACGTACAAGGGCTTGCTGAATGTGAGGTCCTTGGTCCGGCACTCCTCTTCGGAGTACTTGGGCTCACCGAACTCGTAATCGAGGAACTGGAGCTCCATGACCTTGCCGGTGAAGTCCTTGATCGGGCTGATCTCGTCGAACAGCTCGCGCAATCCCTTCTCGACGAACCAGGCGAACGAATCAAGCTGGAGTTCGATCAGATTCGGGATCTCGAACTTCTCGTAACTGACGCCGTCGACCTTCTTGTCGATGCGGGCGTACGAGATGCGACCCGACGGGGTCACGGCGCGAGTCGACGACTCAGCGGAAGACAGCATGAAACACCGCTCCTTGACGGAGGAGGAAGGAGAAATGGGGGGCCGCGCTCACAGAAGGAGTAGGATACCGCGATTTCGCGTCTTGTCAAACACCTTGGAACATGCTAGTGGGCCAAGAACAGCGGCGTCGCGGCGGGACCGGGCCTCGATCCGCGTTTGACCGTCGCGGCATGACGGCGACCCCGTAGACTGACCCGGGCGGAGCTAGTGTGGAGTCGAGCTGAGTCGATGGAGATCGGCGCTTCGATCCTATCTGCAAAACGGGTCCCGCGCGTGGATACCGACCGGCTAGCCCTGTCCGCCTTCGTGGTGACCCTGCTGGCGGCGGCACTCGCCTTCGAGGCCTATCGGCTGGCGACGCCGTCCGACGGGACCGACGTCGGCGGATCCGCGAACCCGTTCAGCGCGGTCGGCGTGACCATCGAGCCACGTTTGGGCGATGGGGGCTTGACGCGACTCGTACCCGACGATCGCGTGACGGGGATGCTGGGCCGCTCGGTCGAGTCCTGGGCGGGCCTGCTGCTCGACCCGGGCATTTCGCGTCCACTGCTCCGCGACGGCGATTCGATCGCCTACACGATCGATCGCGCGGGAAGGACGCTCGAGCTCGGGGTTACCGCCGCCCCCTTCGATCCGATCGCCGCTCTGGCCGAGGACTGGGGCGTCCTCCTCCTTGCCCTCTCGATCCAGGTCGTCGGCGTCTACCTGTTCGCACGCCGTCCCGCCGAACCCGCCGCGCGCGCCCTGCTTGTCACGGGGACCGGCATGTTCGCCAGCACCGTTCCCTGGGCGCTGGGGCTCCAGGTCACCGACATCGCGACCGCGTCGGGATTCTGGCTGTACATGGCGGCGGCCGGCGTCGCCTATGCGCTGTTCTGGTGTGGGGCGCTGCATTTCGCGCTCGTGTTTCCGCGCCCGCACCCATTCGTCAAGGGTCGTCGTCACCTGGTCACGATCGCCTATGTACTCCCGATCGCAACACAGCTCGCACTGATACTCGGGGTCGGCTTCACGAGTGGCGGTGTCCTGCCCGCGTTGAATGCATGGGTCCTCGGGCAGGCAGTGCTGCAGGTCGCCGTGATCATCGCGACCGTGGCGCTGATGGGCTACAGCTACTTCCGGCTCACCGACCCGCTGAGCCGGTGGCAGCTCCGATGGATGGCGGGAGCCGCGGGCTTGGCGGCGCTCACCGGCCTCCTGCTCTGGTTCGGGCCGGAACTGCTCGGCGCCGAGCCGCTCGTTCCGCGCAGCGCGGTGGCCCTGTTCGCCCTGCCGTTCCCCGTTGCGCTGACGATGGCCATCAACCGCCACCACCTGTTCGATCTCGACACCGTCATGAATCGATCGCTGGTCTACGGCGGGTTGACGGCCGGCATCCTGCTCACGTACGCGCTGACGGTCACGCTCATCGGCGGTCTCATCCCGGGCAACGCGCCGTACGCCGTCGCGCTGTTGGGCGCCGGTGCTGTGGCGGTGGTCGCGCTGCCGCTTCGCGATCGCCTGCAGCGCACGGTCAACCGGTTGATGTACGGCGATCGGGACGACCCGGACCGGGCACTCCGCCGCCTCGGCCGGCGACTCGAGGCCTCGTTGGATCCCCAGACGGTCCTGCCGACACTCGTCGAGGCCGTCGCCGAGGCCATGCGATCGCCGTACGTGGCGATCGAGCTGGAGCGCGACGGCGAGACGCGGGCAGAGGCGGCGCATGGTTCCCTACCGATCGACGTGGGCGGTCCGCGAGACGGCGTCCGTCTGCCGATCGTCTACCGCGGTCAACCCGTAGGACGACTCGTGGTGGTTCAGCGCGCGTCGAACGAGCCGTTCAGCCCGGCCGACCTCCGCCTGCTGGCAGACCTGGCTCGACAATCCGGGCCGGCCGTCGAGGCGGTCCGTCTCACCGGCGATCTGCGGCGCTCCCGCGAGGAGCTCGTGGCCACTCGCGAGGAGGAACGGCGGCGCCTCCGACGGGATCTGCACGATGAGCTTGGACCGGCGCTGGCCGGCTCGTTGATGAAAATGGGTGCCGCGCGCAGCCTGATGGCGTCCGAGCCGGCGCGCGCCGGCGAGCTGCTGGACGACCTGGAGGGGGACGCCCGGGCCATGATCGATGAGATCCGGCGCATGGCGCGCGACCTGCGACCGCCGGCGCTCGACGAGCTCGGGCTGCTCGGAGTCCTCCGCCAGCGGATCGCCACCTTCGATGAAGCCCCCCACGATGGTCGCCTGCGGGTCGCCTTCGACGCGCCAGCCGAGCTGCCCGCGCTCCCGGCGGCCGTTGAAGTTGCCGCCCTTCGGATCGCGCTCGAGGGCTTGACCAACGCCGCTCGCCACAGCCGGGCGTCTTGCGCGAGTGTCGGAGTCGCGCTCGATGGCGATACCCTCGTCGTGTCCGTGGTCGACGACGGGATCGGCGTCGCGTCCGACACGAAACCCGGGGTGGGCCTCGCATCGATGCGCGAGCGAGCCGACGAGCTGGGTGGGAGCCTGAGCATCGAAGCACCCGATGGCGGCGGCACGAAGATCCTCGCTCGGCTGCCGCTGGTCATCGCACGGCCGCAGTGACGACTCCGATCCGGCTCGTCGTTGCTGACGATCACCCCATCGTCCGCGACGGACTACGGGCGCTCATCGAGGCATCGCCGGGGATCGAGCTCCTGGGTGAGGCAACGACCGGCGACGAAGCGATCGAGCTCGCCCGCCGCGTGCGCCCGGATGTCGTGTTGATGGATCTCGCGATGCCGGGGCGAAATGGGATCGAAGCGACGCGCGAGATCGCCTCGAACGGCTGGGCCTCCGCCGTCCTGATCCTGACCATGTTCGCCGACGATGAGTCGATCTTCGCCGCGATGCGCGCCGGAGCTCGCGGCTACCTGCTCAAGGACGCCGGTCACGATGAGATGCGCCGCGCCATCGAAGGCGTTGGGAGTGGCGAGGCGATCTTCGGAGCGGGCGTGGCGCAGCGGATGGTCGGCTTCTTCGCCCGCGCCCGGGAGCTCGGCGTCCAGCCGTTCCCGGAGCTGACCGACCGGGAACGCGAGGTCCTCGCGGAGATCGCCCGGGGCGCCGGCAATGCGACGATCGCGCAGCATCTCGGGATCAGCGTCAAGACCGTTCGAAACCACGTGAGCACGATCCTGAGCAAGCTGATGGTCGTCGATCGCGCCCAGGCCATCGTCCGGGCACGGGAGGCGGGACTCGGCGTGCGGGACGAGCGGCCGAGGCGGGCCGACGCATGAGCGGCTTCGGACCTGCGGTTCCCGACATGTCCGGGACGACCACCCCATGACGGCGGGACGGCCGCTCGTGGACCATCGATCGATGGCTCATGCCGTCCGAGTGATCGGGCCCGTTCGCCTCGGATTCGTGTTGGCCTCGTGGCTGTTCGTCGTGTCCGTGGTGATCCAGATCATCCTGGTCGGCCTGGATATCTTCGCGGACCTCGGTGGCGACATCCACCGGGACTTCGCGTACGTCTATGGCTGGCTCGCTCCGCTCCTCGTCCTGCTCGCAAGCTTCGCCCGGGTACCCACCGGTCTGCGGTCCCTGTCCCTGGTCCTGCTCCTGCTGTTCGCCGCCCAGACGGTGCTCCCGTCACTCAAGGACCAGTTCCCGCTGCTGGCCGCATTCCATACCGTCAATGCCCTGGCGATATTCGCCGTAGGTCTGACTCTCGCCCGACGCGCTACCGAATGGGTACGCCAGATTCCGAACGCGGTCGGCGGCAATCCATGAATGGACCGCGACTCGTCTTCGCGGTCGCCGCTTGGCTCTTCGTGGCCGGGATCGTGATCCAGGTCTTCCTCGCCGGCGCAGGCCTCTTCAAGCTGACCGACTTCACCCCGCACGGCTATCTGGGCTGGCTCCTTCCACTGGTGCCCATCGTGCTCATCATCCTCGGGGTCGTGGCGGGCGTGGGTCGACGGACCCTGCTCCTGTCGATCGCCCTGCTGGTCCTGACCGGCATCCAACCGGAACTGGCGGCGGCGCGCCACGAGAACCCCGTGCTTGCGGCCTTCCATCCGGTGAATGCCCTGCTCGTGTTCTGGCTCGCATGGACCGTGGCCAGACGGGGCACTGACCTGATCCGCGTCGCAGATCGTCCGCCGGCGACCGCGACCGACTGACCACTTTCCCGGTTCCGCCGGGACTCGCACCCCTCCGCAGCGGGACACGTTCGCGGTACGAAGCGCTTGCGAGGCCTGCCGCACCTGCGGCATGCCAAGCGCAGGGAGCGGAGGTCGCGAAGGTGCAGCTGATCCGGCGCATCCACCTGGTGGTGGCATGGGCGTTCGTAGCGGGCGTGGTCGTGCAGGTCTTCCTGGCGGGCCGCGGCGTATTCGAAAGCCCGTCGCAGTTCAAGGTCCATGCATCCTGGGGCTACACGCTCGAGATCCTACCGCTCGTCCTGCTGATCCTCGCCGCCATCGGCCGGCTCGGCCGGCGCCAGGTGATCTACCCGATCGCCCTGTTCGGGATGTTCATCCTCCAGTCGATCCTCGTTGCGCTCCGCGCCGACCTCCCGATGATCGCCGCGCTTCATCCGGTCAACGGGTTCGCGATCCTGCTCGTTGGAATTGCGATGGCGCGCGAGGCATGGCTCGCTCGAAACGTCTCGCAGTCCGTCGAAGCCGCGACCGCCGAGCGGGCGACGAGCACCGCAGCACGCTGACTGGACGACGTGTCGACGCTCGAAGTCGAGCACCTTGTAAAGGTCTACCCCGGCGGGACCAGAGCCGTCGACGACGTCACGTTCCAGGTCGGTGCCGGCGAGTTCTTCGGCTTCCTCGGGCCGAACGGAGCCGGCAAGACGACGACGATCCGGATCCTCGCGACGCTCCTGCGGGCAACAAGCGGGCGGGCTCGGGTCGACGGGATCGACGTCGCCTCCGAGCCGGGAACGGTCCGAGCTCGGATCGGGTTCGCGATGCAGACCGTAGCGATCGACCCGCTCGCCACCGGTCGCGAAAGCCTGGAGCTCATCGGACGGCTGTATCGCGTGCCGGCAGCGGAGCTCCGGCGGCGCGTCGATGAGCTGCTGGAGCTGATGGGCCTGACAGAGGTCGGCAGCAGGAAGACCGGCACGTATTCGGGCGGTATGCGACGCCGCCTCGACCTGGCCTCGGCACTCGTACACCGGCCTGCCGTGCTCTTCCTCGACGAGCCGACCGAGGGGCTCGACCCGCAGAGTCGATCGGCCCTCTGGGATGAGCTCCGTCGCATACGAGCCGGCGGCACGACGATGTTCCTCACGACCCACTACATGGAGGAGGCCGACGAGCTCTGTGATCGGATCGCGATCATCGATCGCGGTCGGATCGTCGTAGGCGGGACGCCGGCCGAGCTGAAGCGCTCGGTCGGGGCCGACACGGTGGAGCTCCACCTCGTAGCCGACGGTGGAGACGGCGTCGCCGCGGCACAGGACGAGGTCGAGCGGCGGCTCGACGGGTTTGCACCGCTGATGTCGTTCGAGCGAACGGAAACCGGCGTGCGGCTGTCGCTCATCGAAGCGGGTAGCGCGATCCCCGAGCTGTTCCGGCGGCTCGATGGGGACGGCGTCGCGATCCGTGGCCTGGCGATGTCGGAACCAACCCTGGCCGACGTGTTTCTGCGGTATACGGGCCGCGAGATCCGCGCCGAAGAGGCAGACCAACCGATCGAGCTCGGGTGGTGGGGCTGATCATGACCGCACTTGCATGGTTCGGGCAGGACGTCTTCTACCTGGGCCGCAGGACGCTCCGCCGGTTCTATCGGGTGCCGTCGAACCCGGTCAGCATCGTCCTGTACCCGCTGATCCAGCTGATCGTGTTCAGCCAGCTGTACAAGGACATCGTGCAGTTGCCGGGATTTGGTGGCGGGAGCTATCTCGCCTATCTGGCGCCGGGGCAGATCGCCTTTACGGTGTTCTTCGCGGTCGCCTGGTCGGGCGGGAATCTCCTCTACGACTATCGGAACGGATACCTCGACAAGCTCCGCGTCGCGCCGATCAGCCGCTACGCGATCCTGGCGGGCGAGTTCGTGCCGCTGTTCGTCGAGTGTGTCGTGATGGCTTCCATCATCCTGGTGCTGTCCGTCCTGCTCGGTGCGCCGATCGCGACCGGGCTGCCCGGGGCCATCGCGGTCGCGCTCCTCGGAGGCGCCTTCGGAGTCGCCTGGTCAGGGACGTCGTTCGTGCCGGCACTGATCACGAAGAACGAGCAGGCGACCGGCACCCTGTCGATCCTGTTCTTCCCGGTCGCCTTCATGTCGACCGCATTCGTCCCGACGGGGCTCATGCCGGATTGGCTTCAGGTGGTCAACGCCTGGAACCCGATCAGCCACGTCATCGAGGCCATGCGGTCGTTGATGACGTTCGGGGTCGATTGGGACGTCCTGGGGCGCGCCATCCTGTCCATCGTGCTGCTCGGGCTGGTGCTGCATGCGGTCACGCTATGGGCGTTCCGCCGGCTTACGGACTGAGGGCTCGCGACGGGCCTGCCATGCTTCCCGGCTGAGTCGGGACACCGACCCCATGACATTGGGCAAAGGTCGGATGACCCTCGCCTGGCAGTCGACATCAAGGGAGGGACGGACATGGGCATCAAACGGGTGGTATCGAGCGTCACCGCGATCTCGTGGATCCCATCGGAGGCGATCGAGGGTATGTCGAAGATCCCGTTCGAGCTCGGGGTCACCCATTACGACGAGCCGCCGCCCGACCGGATCACCGACCTCGAGGAGCTCCGAACCGCCGATCGATTCCGGGAGGCGAACGAGCTCCGCGCCTACATCGACATCGACGATGAGCGGATCCTCGGGTATGGCTATCTTGGCAAGGGGCACATCGGCGCGACGACCGTCCGCATGGGTCCGGCGGCCATCCGGTTCCCGGCCGTGCATCTGCCCGATATCCAGTCGGAGCCCGAGGTTTCGGGGCGATCGGTCCGGTTCGTCCAGACGGTCGGCGGCCGGATGGGCCTCCCGACGCCTCGGCCGGTGCCGCGCAAGCCGTACGCCCAGTTCTGGCCGTCGATCGCTTGGACCACCCTGGAACTGACGATCGATATCGATGGAACGTCGAGCCGCGCCCTGATCGGCGCGAGCCCGTTCCCGCGACACTGGATCTACGACGAGCGGGGCAAGCTCATCGAGAAGTCCGGTGTCGTGGACTTCAAGACGTGGTTCAACGACGCCTTCGGCGACCGCACGCCGTGGGGCGCCTATGACTCACCCGCCGTCGTCAGCAGCGTCGAGTCGGCCCTCGAGCGCCAGCTGTCGGGCCTGATCATGCACGGCGGCGACAGGCCGGCCATCCGAACGCTCGACGCTGGTGCGGAGCTGGTACGTCAGGGCGAAGCGGGAACCCAGGTCTACCTGATCCTCGACGGGATGTTCGTCGTCGAGGTCGATGGGCGCGAGGTCGCGGAGATCGGCCCGGGCGCCGTTGTCGGCGAACGCGCCGCCCTGGCCGGCGGGGTGCGCACCGCGACCCTTCGGGCGGCCACCCGTGCTCGTGTGGCCGAGGCGTCGGCGGAGCTTCTGGCGCCGCTCGCGCTAGATGGCCTGGCGGCGCTGCACCGCCGTGAAGAAACCACGGTCTGATCCCGACGCTTCGCGGGGCTGGAGAAGAACTGCGGAACGGAGGCTCGGAAATGCGACGTCTCATCAAGCTGATCGCGGTTGTCCTTACGTTCGGGCTCGCATCGAACGTCGCGCTGGCGGCGCCGCTTCGCACAGTGCGTACCACGGGCGACGAACGTGTCATCCCGAACGCGATGGTCCAGGCAACACTCCGATTCACCCCTGGGCCGATATCGGTCAGCAACGGCGATGAGAATCACCTGGACACATGACGACGCGACGACTGACCCGCATACGGTCACGATCGTGACGGCATTCCCCGAGCCGACGCTCGAGGGCATCTTTGGTTGCGGGGCGCCCGGCCAACCGTGTGCCAACGCAATGGCGGCGCACTTCGCGGGTGGCTTCAACCCGGTCGTCGAGGCGGGCGATCCGGGGCTCGATGCGGCCGGGGACTCGCTGTTCCTCGCCGACGACACGTCCATTTCGGCCACTGTGACCGCGCCGTCTGGCAGCAAGCTGCTGTACCTGTGCGCGATCCACCCTTGGATGCAGGGCGAGATCAGCGTTCGGTAGCGTCACGGTCGACGGCCCGGCGGAGGGTTGGAACCATGAGAAGCAAAACAGTCGCGATGACCGTATACGCGATCGCTTACTGGGCGCTGGTGCTCGCCGTGCTGGGCGTGATCGTGGTCGCGTTCTTGCCGGGCCTCAGCACGAATCCGGACGATGTGTTGCCGATCCTGGTGCTGGTTGGCACGTTCGTGGTCGTGTTCGCGCTCAGCGCGCTGATCGCCAGCTTCCTGCCGTCCGCACCACGCCGGGGGTGGCTGTGGCCCGTGCTGGCGATCCCGGCAGTCCTCTTCATCCTGCTCAACGCGCCGTACCTCGTCTATCCGCTCACGCATCCCGCCGATTCGTTGTTCCCGGAGTCACTGGTCATGGTGGTGGCCACACTGGCGCTGGTCGTCGCCGGCGCACTCGCGTTCCGGGAAGCGCGGAACCCGGCACGGGCGGGTGGTACCCGAGTACGCCTGGCGGCAACGGTGGTCAGCGCTCTCACGCTTGGCGCCGTCGCGACCGGGTTTCTCGCCGGGGCCATGGGCGCCGGTGCCAGCCAGCTTGCCGCCTCGCCCACGACGACCGCCACGCTCGTCGCCGCGGAGACGAAGTTCGTGACGACCAGCTACTCCATGAGTTCCTCCGACGTTCTCGGCCTCTTCGTCGAGAACCGCGATTCGATCTCCCACTCGTTCGACATCGACGCGCTCGACATCCACGTCCAACTGCCTGCCAAGTCGACCGTCGCCGTCGCGATCGAGCCGACGCAAGCCGGGCCGTTGGAGTTCTACTGCGCGGTCGGCGGCCACAAGGCGGCCGGCATGGACGGCACCATCGACGTGAGTTAGGCGCGACCGACGCGTCAGGCCGGCTCCTCAGCCGGGAACGGCGATCCGCTGCTCGTCGGCAGCCGATAGCGGCAGGTCCGCCAGGAGGTTCAGCGGCGGGGCGTAGTAGTACGCCCCGCTGACCGGGCGCGTGAAATCGGTCAATCGGTCGCGCAGCCCGTCGTCACCCGTACCGAACATACGCCCAAGCATCGTGTCGAAGCGCGACCGATCCGCGGCGAAGGCGACGAAGTAGAGGCCATGTTCGGCGACGGTGCCGTAAGGCACGCTTCGCCGATAGATCGGTAGCTCCACGCCAGCCTGATCCTCGATCTCGACGCGCGCGATGTGGGCGGTCGCTGGCTTGGCGTCATCGGCCAGCTCGACGCTGTCAGCCTTGGTTCGACCGAAGATCCCTTCCTGATCTCGCGTCGGCAACGCCTCGAAGGCATCGAGGTCGTGCACCCAGCGCATGGCCAACACATGGCTACCACCGGCGCCCGGCTGTCCATCGGGAACGAGCGCCGCTTGGGGCGCCTCGAGCAGACTCGGGTTGGCCGTCCCGTCGATGAAGCCCGTCAGGTCACGACTGTCGCGATGGACGAAGGCAACCCGCTCGCTGGCGAGTTGAGCGACGGTTTCGATCGCTTCGGCCGCGGCTCGTGTGTGTTCGAACACGACGTCCTGCGAACTGCCGTTGACCCACAGCCACAGGTCGTGTTGGGCGGCGGGCGCGTGATGACCACCGAGCCGCCCGATCGGCTGGAATGGACCCAGCCCGGCCGGGATGTCCGACGGCGCAAGCACCCGCCAGAGATCCGAGCCGAACGCGAGCACCAGGTTGACCCCGCCTGCCGCGACGCTCGGGCCGCGCAGGCGTCCCAGGACCGACGCCGCCTGGTGGAGGTCGATCCCCGGGCGAAGGTCCCATTCCAGGAACGCATGCGCATTCGTGCCCTGGGCAAAGATCCCGAACTGGGGCACCGTAACCGTGCGACGGATCCGATCTACGAGGGCTCGCGCGATCTGTCGGCCGAGCCCCGGAAACTCCTCGATCACGGTTTCGAACTGGCTGTTGCCAAGAACGAGAAGGTGCGTGTCGCCGTCCGCGATCGCGGTGGCGGTGCGCGGTCGTCCGTCGATCAAGGCGATCTCGCCCAGGAATTCGCCGGGTCCCAGGCGGGCCAATCGCTGGCCTTCGCGCTCGACGACCACGTGCCCGCTGGCGACAACGAAGAACTCGTCGCCGCTTTCGCCCTGACGCATCAGGACCTCGCCATCGGCTGCCCGGATCTCGGTGGCAAGGCCCGCGAGCCGATCGAGCTGCGATGCGTCGAGGCCCTGGAACAAGGGCACCGTCCTCAGGAGGTCGAGCTTCCCGTCCTGTGCCACGCATCCGCCTCGCACTATCCGCGACGCAGCATAAACCCAGCCTGTCGCGTAAAGAGTCCTCCGGCCGCGGGCTGGCGGGAATCCTCGGGCGGAGGGAACGCGGGAGCTTTCCTCCGAGTCCTCCGGCCGAGGGCTGGCGGGAGCCTGACCTCGGCCGTCGGAGCGGTCGTCTACTTGATCTCGACCTTCGCGCCCTGCTCTTCGAGGGCGGCCTTGATCTTCTCGGCTTCGTCGCGCGCGACGCCTTCCTTGATGGGCTTCGGCGCGGCGTCGACCAGGTCCTTGGCCTCCTTCAGGCCGAGCTGGGTCAGCTCGCGGACCACCTTGATGACCGGGATTTTGTTGGGTCCGACCTCGGTCAGCACGGCGCTGAACTCGGTCTGCTCCTCGGTCGCGGCCGCGGCACCGGCGCCGGCGTCACCACCTGCGGCCGCGGCGGGCGCGGCGGCTGCGGCGACGGGGGCGGCGGCAGTCACGCCGTAGCGATCCTCGAAGCGCTTGATGAACTCGGACAGCTCGAGGACGGTCATCTTGTCGATCGCTTCGAGCAGGTCGTCCTGGGTCAGGGTTGCCATGGAAATCTCCTTGTCACTGATATCTCGTGGGCGGCGTGGTGAAGGTATTACGCCTCTGCCTGGCGCTTCTGCTCGGCGATCTGCGCGAGGGCGTAGCCCAGGTTGCGCAGCGGCGCGGCGAACAGCCCGGCGAGCGTGCCGACCGGCGCCTGCATGCCACCGGCCAGTCTGGCCAGCAGCACCTCGCGCGTCGGCAGGGCGGCCAGTCGGGCGACGGCGTCGCCGTCGATCGCCCTGTCGCCCAGGATGCCGCCCGTGATCCGCACGATCTTGCTGTACGGACGGGTGGCATCGAGGACGGCCTTGGCGGTCCTCGCCTCGTCGGTCCCGAACGCGATCGCAGTCGGGCCGGTGAGCAGTGG
>JBIOWA010000002.1:0-4311 GCA_044868045.1 Candidatus Limnocylindrales bacterium | reverse complement strand
AGCAGGCGGATGATCGCGGCAGCGAGCGCGTCCGGGTCGTGCGGCGGCACGAGGAGCCCGTTCACGCCGTCGGTGATCATCTCCGGGATCCCGCCGACGTTCGAGGCGACGACCGGCCTGGACAGCGCCAGCGCCTCGAGGATCGAGAGGCCCTGCGCTTCGCGGTAGGACGGTAGGACCGCGACGTCCAGCGCGGCCGTCACCGCCGGCACATCATCGCGCCGCCCGGTGAACACGACCCGGTGTGCGATCCGCAAGTCCAGGGCAAGGGCCTCCAGCGCATCCCGTCGGGACCCCTCGCCGACGATCAGGAGATAGGCGTCGGGCACGGCACGCAGGACGGCGGGCCACGCCTCGAGCAGCGTCGGGTGACCCTTCTCGGGCTCCAGTCGTGCGACGACACCCACGATCTGCGAGCCCGGCTCCATGCCGTATTCCTCGGGCAACGTGCAACAAGGTTCCTGGTTCTCGTACCGCGACAGGTCGACACCGTTGTAGATGCGCCGGATCGGCGCGGTCGTGCGACCCTCGTGCTCGAGCTTCGCCTCGATCATGCTGGAGACCGCGATCAGCTGGTCCATGTGGGGCGTCAGGACCCTGAGCATCTCCCGGTCCTCCTCGGACCGGACGCGACTCGAGTGGACCGTCGAGACGACGTACGGGCGACGGTGGCCGACCTCGCCGAGCGCGATCGCCGCGCGCGTGCCGACGAGCTCCGCTCGATACATGTGGTTGTGGATCACATCGGGCCGGATCCCGACGAGGTGCGCTGCCAGGGCGCCCACGGCGATCGCGTCATCCGGCTCGTCGAGGACGAGGACCGGGAACCCGGCGCGCTCCAACTTGCGGACGGCACTCCCCGGCGAGAGCGACACGATCGAGACGTCGAACCGGCTCTGATCCATGCGGGTCACGAGGCCGAACAGATGCTCCTGGGCGCCGCCGTTGGTGCCGGTGGCCAGCACCTCGACGACGCGGATGCGATCTCGGCTCGTCGACGCGGGCACGGACCGTGGAACGCTCTCCAGGCGAGCCATCTCAGGCATCGCGACGAACGAGGAGTCGCTGGATCGGCTCGTCGACCGCTCCCCACTCGTACTTGTACGGCTCGTCGCCGCGCAGGAAGTCGAAGCGTCGCAGGCCACGGTCGAGCGACCGACGGATGTAGGCATAGGTCAGCAGCACGCCTGGCGACAGCGCTCGCGCGTCCGGGTCGATCCCCGCGTTGTAGAAGAGCAGACCGTCGCGTGTCTCGAAATGGATGCCGGACGCGATCCCGTGATCGCCGACGGTCAGGAACGTCAGGCCGAGCCCACCATCGGGACCGAACAGCTCGAACAATCGGCGGATGAAGACCCGGCTCTGATCGCCGCCCTTCGTCGGCGGGAACAGGCCGTCGGCACCCCATCGCTTCTGGTGGAGGTCGATGAAGGCGTCGAGCTCGACGAGTGGGTCCGTGGACTCCCGGAGTCGGACCTCGCCCACTCCCTCGGCCCGACGCACCTTGCGGCGTACCTCGTGCCGCTCCTTCTTGCCAAGCGTGGCCAGGTACGCCTCGATGTCGTCGACGTCTGGGAGCGTCACGACCGGACAGACATCCTCCCGATCGACGTTGAGCGTCCAGCCGTTGGCGATCTCGCGGGCACCCAGGGCGGCCGCGAGCGCGTCGCCCGCGGGATCGGCGCAGCGCAGCCGGCGGAAGTCGACGGCGTCCCAGTCGCGACTCGCGGGACTGGCCAGGTAGTCGGCGACGGCCGCGGCTGCGGCCGGGAGGTCGGAGGGTGCGGCCAGCATCGTCGCGTAGTCGGCGTGGTACGACGCGCCGAAGAAGACCGCCCTTGCGCTACCTGGGACCGGCGTCAGGCCGCGTGGCCGCCCGTGCCGGATCGTCGTATGCGTGAGGGCGTCGGACGGCTCGACCTCGTGCCGGTGCATGAGCGGGACGATCGAGATCGGGTCTCCATCGGCGCCCGCCCCGTCGCGGCATACGAGCAGCGTCTCCTCATGTGCGTTCTCGCCGTAGCCGTCCCACCACGCGCGCTGGAAGGCCCACGAGGAGAACGGCGTAGCCCACAGCGATCGAGCCGCCATCTGGTCCCAGGTGGCCTGGGAGATCGAGTCGAACGACCGACGCTCGGCGTGGACCGAGGGATCGGGTCCGTCGGACGGAGGCGCGGGCTCGGCGGACCCTGGACAGGCAGGCTCCGCATCGAGCGTGGGGGCGGTCATCGGGCCGAGGATAGCATCGGTCCCCGTTCGATGGTTGCGGGCGCAACCGGGGGAGCGGGCGTACCTTCGGCGCGACCGATCCAGGACGACCTCGCACCCGTCGGGACTACCAGGTGAGTGCTAGGCTCCGCCCGCCGATGGACGCCTGGGTATACCCGCCGATCGCAGCGCGGATACGCGAGATCCCTTCGACCTACTACGCCGTCGCGGCCATCGTGGTCGCGCTCCTGGCGGCTCCTGTCTTCTATCCCCAGCTGGCACCAACGGACGCATACGTCTACTTGGCCGCCGGCCAGCGACTCAACGCGGGCCACGAGCTTTATCACCTGCATCCAGGCGACCTTGTCATTGGTTCCAACCCGCCCTACTGGAATGTCCCTACCCTGTCTCCTCCGCTCCTTGGGGTCATCTGGCGACCGCTGGCGGCACTGGGTTGGAACGGCATGCTGCTCGGCTGGGCGTTGAGCGGCGCTGCCTATCTGGTGGCGGTCGCCTTTGTCTCGTGGCGTATGCGTGGCGTCGCACTTGTTGCAACGATGGTGCTCTCGGCACCTATTGGAATCCAACTCGGACTCGGGAATGTCAATGGTCTGATCGCTTTCGGCCTGGTGCTTGCTTGGTTGTGGCGGGACAGACCGGCGCTGCTCGGCCTGATTCTGGCAGTCATCGTGGCGCTTAAGGTCACGCCGGTTGTCCTGCTCGTATGGCTGATTGCTACAGGCCGCATCCGCGCTGTCATCTGGTTTGTGATGGCTTCCGGGGTCTTGCTCGCGGTTAGCGCATTCGGAGCCGGCGTTGGCGCGGTCTTGGAATACCCCGGAATCATGATCTCGACGTCCGGAACAGGATCGACGGACCTCTCGCTCGCCGGGTTGGCACGCTCCCTTGGCGTACCCGTCGACATCGCACTGTTCATGCCTTGGCTCGTACTAATCATCGGCTGCATTCTCATGACTCTGACCCGCAAGGACGAGCGAATCGGTTTCGCAGTGGCGGTCTGTCTGATCGTTCTTGGATCGCCGGTGGTCCGTGAGTACTGGTTGGCATTGCTTCTGCCGGCCTTGATGGTGTTCGAGCAGCCTCTCAGTGGGGATCGCAGTGGGGCGGCCTGAACCTCGTTTGTTCTTGACGGCCACCATTTTGCTCTTCGTCGAGCTGCTGCTCATCCGCTGGATCCCGGCCAACGTCATCTACGTTGGCTACTTCCGGAACTTCCTGCTGATGGCGTCGTTCCTGGGGATCGGTGTCGGGATCCTGTGGGGTCGCGACCCGAAGCGGGTGCCGCTGTCGCCGTTCGGGCCGCTGCTACTCGGGCTGGTCGTGCTCGTCACCCAGTTCCGCGTGAGCATCGAGCTTACGTCGCCCGACGAGATCTTCTTCGGCCTCAGCGAGAGCAAGGGCGCCGACATCAACTTCCTGGTCCTTCCCGGCCTGGTCGTAATCGCGACGATGATCATGGCGGGCTTGGCCGTGCCGCTCGGTGGCTTGCTCCGCGCGATGCCGCCGTTGAAGGCCTATAGCATCGACATCGCCGGCTCGATGACGGGGATCGCGCTCTTCACGCTGCTCTCCGTCACCGGGACGCCGCCCATCGTCTGGTTCGCGTTCGTCGCTGTCCTGGTCTCCCTGCCCGGCTTGGGCGTCGGGCTGTCGCGCGGGTCGCTGGTCACGGCCGGGTCGCTGGCGGGCGTGCTGACTGTCGTGGGGCTAGGCATGCCCGCCGGCCAGGTCTGGTCGCCGTATTACCGGATCGACCAGTACGACTCGAACGGGATACAGGCGATCAACGTGAACGGCATCCCGCACCAAGCGATGTGGCGGACTGATGCGCTCTCGGACCCGTTCTACGAGCAGGTCTATCGCTGGTTCCCCCAGCGGACCTACGACGACGTCCTGATCGTCGGCGCCGGGTCGGGCACGGACGTGGCGGTGGCGCTCAAGCACGGCGCCGGGCATGTCGACGCTGTCGAGATCGACGCGCGCATCCAGGAGATCGGTCAGCGCGATCACCCGAACCGGCCATACGACGATCCGCGAGTGACGCGCATCAACGACGACGGACGCGCCTTCTTGCGCCGGACG
>JBIOWA010000001.1:0-2577 GCA_044868045.1 Candidatus Limnocylindrales bacterium | reverse complement strand
CGAGGTCGCGCACGGTCTTCGTCACGACCACCTGGCTGTTGTCAGCATGACCGAGCAACCGCGCGGCGATGTGCACGGCGATACCCCCGACGCCGGTCTCGCGGCGCTCGATCTCCCCGGTGTGGATGCCGGCGCGGGTCTCGACGTCAAGGCCGCGCGCCGCTTCGACCAGCTCGAAGGCGCAGCGTAGGGCCCTTGTCGGAGCATCGAAGATCGCCATCACGCCGTCGCCGGTGAACTCCACGTTCTGGCCGTGCCAGCGTTCGACCTCGCCGTTGACGACTCGCTGATGCTGCTCCAGGAGCTTCTTCCAGGCGCGGTCGCCCATCGTGGCAGCCCGACCGGTCGAGTCCACGATGTCGGCGAAGAGGACGGTCGCCAGCGTCCGGTCGATGTCCTCCGCTGCCTGCAGCGAGCGGATCTGCTCGTGGGTCCACTGGTATTCGTCGACGAAGCGGCTCGTCGGCACCTCGGGGTCCGGCACGTACGTGAGCAGGACGACGCCCGAGCTGAACGTGCGCGAGTTGACCAGGCGCAGATGGTGGGTGTCGATGCGGTCCCGGAACAGGCGCTTGCCGCTGCCCAGGATGACTGGATAGACCGCCAACCGGTACTCGTCGACCAGGTCGTGGCGCAGGACCTCATCGACGAGATCCGGGCTGCCGTACACCAGCAGCTCACCGCCCGGCTGCGCCTTGAGCTTCGCGACTTCGGCGGCCACGTCCCCCGAGATGATCGTGGAGTTGTTCCAGTCCGCCCGCTTCAGCGTGTTGGACACGACGTACTTCGGGACGCTGTTCATGAACTCGGTCATTTCGGGGTCGCCGCCGCTCATCGTCGGCCAGAACGCCGCCCAGATCTGCCAGGTCCGACGGCCCAACAGGAAGGCGTCGGCCGACATCGCCAGGTCCTTGTTGTAGACCTGATCCTCGTCGTTCTGGACGCGCAACGCCCACGCGTTCCGGCCGCTCCGATGCTCGTCGAACCCCGGCGCCTCGACGATACCGTCGACGGTCACGAAGGACGTCACGACGAGCTTCATGGCCGCAAGACTAGCCGGAGTGACCTAGGGGATCGTGAGAACGCCGTTCCCCGTCTTACGCCACGTCTCGACGTACCGGTGGGCTTCGGCTACTTGGTCCATCGGGTAGCGCCGATCGATGACGGCTCGGAACTCGCCCGCCTCGATGAGCTCCTTCAGTAGGTGGACGTCTTCCCGACTGCGACGACCGATCGCGGTGCGCACCCGCTTGCTGCCGACCAGCCGCGTGACGATCCACATCGCGAACGTCTTGACGAGGAAGCGCCCGCCGTCGGTGGCGACGTATATCCCGCCCGGTTTCAGCGCACGTCGGCCCTGCCGGAACGAATACTTGCCGACGGCGTCGATGATCGCGTCATATGTCTGGCCGGTCTTCGCGAAGTCCTCCTGGAGGTAGTCGACACGACGACGTCGGCTCCGAGGGATCGCACGAGCTCGACGTGCCTCGTGCTGCAGATGCCGGTCACGTTGGCGCCGAAGTGCTTGGCGAGCTGCACCGGCGCCGTTCCGAGCGATCCGGACGCGCCGTAGATCGCGATACGCCGGCCGTCCCTGGCGTCCGCCTGGCGCAGGGCCGACAGAAGTTGCATCGCGCCGTCACACACCGCCGCGGCCTCCTCGAAGGTCATCCCGGGCGGCTTGCGCGCCAATGCCGTGCCCGTCCGCACGCAGACGTATTCCGCGTGGGCCCCGAAATAAGCCGACGGCATCCCGAAGACTTCGTCGCCGACCTTGAAATCGGTCACCGAGGCGCCGACGGCCTCGACGACGCCCGCAAATTCCACTCCGAGCGTCGGCCACCGTCTGGGTCGCCGCAACCCGGCCAGGAACCGCCAGAAGCTCCCAGCGCGCACGTGCGTGTCGGACTGTGAGACGGTGCTGGCGCGGACGCGGATCAGGACCTCGTCGGCCGTCGGCACCGGCCGCTCGACCTCCTCGATGTGCACGACCTCGGGCGGGCCATACCGATCCTGGACGAGGGCCTTCATGATCGAAACATACCCCCGACTGCTGACGCGCTGAGTTGATACTGCCGGCATGACGGAGCCGGCCGATCCTCTGGACCACGGCGAACTCGACGTCGCGATCGTCGGAGCGGGCGCGGCCGGAACGTACCTCGGCTATTGGCTGATCCGGGCCCGGCCGGACTGGCGGATCGCGATCTTCGAGCGGTTGAACCGGATCGGCGGCCGCCTCTGGACCGTGAAGGTCGACGGGCTCGCGCACCAGTCGGTCGCGCTTACGGAGGAATTCGCGCCGGTCGACCAACTCCTGGGGCGCTAGGCTCCCCGCATGACTTCCTTGCATCCCGCTACGCCAACGCGCGCCCAGCTCGACGAGTTTCGCCGCTCCTTCACGGGAGAGGTCGTCACACCCGATGCCGCGGGCTACAACGATGCCCGACGGGTCTGGAACGCGATGTTCGATCGTCGACCGGCCGTGGTCGTCCGACCCTCGAACGTCGATGACGTCGTCGCCGCAGTTCGCTTCGGCCGCGAGCTCGACCTCGAGATCGCCATCCGCGGCGGCGGTCA